>JBQTJG010000258.1:0-11452 GCA_052387355.1 Armatimonadota bacterium
TCCTGGACAGCAGACGCTGCTGCACGAGCACATCATCGCCCCTGAAGGCCGCATCCACTTTGCCGGTGAGCATGCGTCGCTGGCGCACGCCTGGATCCAAGGCGCCATCGAGTCCGGCCTGCGCGCCGCTTTCGAGATTCATCACATTCATGAAGGTGGGTGAAGCGGTTGCTCTCTCGACGTGTGTTGCTCAAGAGCCTGCTCGCCTCGGGTGCGGGAGCTTTGCTGCCGGGGTTCAGCGACAGGATCCTGTCTGGCCTCGGCCCCCCGGTCGCCACCGTGGCCGGTCCTGCCCGGGCGATCATCGTCGGCGCGGGGTTCGCCGGCCTGGCGGCCGCCTGGGAGTTGCGCCGTCGGGGCATGAGCGTGACGGTGCTCGAGGCCCGCGGTCGGGTGGGAGGCCGTGTGCACACCCTGCGCGGCTACTTTGCCGGCGGGCAGTACGCCGACCTGGGCGCGGAGTTCGTCGACACCAATCACACGACGCTTCTCGGCTACCTCAAGGCCTTCGGGATTCCGACGCTCAACGTGCCGAAGGGTCGCGAGGGCGTCTTCTTCAACGGGCAGTTTAAGGATGCCGAAGATATCGGCGAGTTCGGGTCTGGTGTGGAGAGGGACGTCGAGCGGTTCGACGCCCAGAGCGGGTGGCTCGCTACCCAGGTCCCAGATCCGCGGCAGCCGTGGAAAGGCCCGGATGCCACGCGCCTCGACCGCATCAGCCTGGAAGAGTGGATGGACCGCCTGAATCTCGTCCCATTTGTGAAGAGGTACTACAGCTCCTGGCTGTCCGGCTGTTATGCCACGGACCTGCGCGACCTGTCGCTGCTGATGTACGCGCGCGACATGAAGCTCTACGAGCACGTGCCGCCACAGGGCGAACTAGCCTTTCGAATCTCCGGCGGCTCATCAAGTCTGGCCGAAGCCTTTGCGAGACGTCTGGGGAGCGCGGTCGAGTTGGGCGCCGACGTCGAGGCGGTCGAGCACGACGCCTCGAGCGTGCGGGTGCGCTACCGGAAGGACGGCCGCACGATTACGGCTGAAGGGGCCTTCGCGGTTCTCGCCGTGCCGACCACGATCTTGCGGCGCATCGACATCCGGCCGGGCCTCTCGCCGGAAAAACAGAAGAGCATCGACGGCATGGCCTACGGCGGCCTGGCGAAGGTGCTGCTCCAGTACCGCACGCGGCCCTGGCGCCGTCAAGGCTTTAGCGGCTTCACGGTCACCGACTTGCCTATACATTGCACCTGGGACACAACGGGCAACCAGCCTGGCCGCAGAGGGATCCTGACCTGCTTCCTGGGCGGCTCAGACGCCGAGCGGCTGGGCCGGATGGACCCACGCGAGCGCATCACTTCGGCACTGGGGCAGGTGGAACGAATGTTCCCGGGATCGCGCCGGCAGTTCGAGCAGGGCGCGAGCATCTACTGGAATGATCAGCAATTCACGCGGGGGAGCTACTCCCACTACCAGCCGGGGACGATGACAGTCCTCGGACCCCTCATCGCCCTCCCCGAGGGGCGGCTGCATTTCGCCGGCGAGCACACGGACATGGTGCAGGGCTTCATGGAAGGGGCATTGGCGAGCGGACGCCGCGCGGCCGGCGAGATCTCCCGGCGCGCTCAGGGCCTTGGTATTGCGGACTGGCTGCTGCACCAGCATCAGCGCGTGCAGAAGCGAACCTGATGTCCCCCAGTGAATGACTATCTCGCGGCCATCGACCAGGGCACGACGGGGACGCGCTGCATTCTGTTCGATCTCGGCGGGCACGTCATCGCCTCGGCCTATCGTGAGCACCGGCAGATCTATCCCCGACCGGGCTGGGTTGAGCACGATCCCCTCGAGATCTGGGCACGGACACAGGAGGTCGCAGCCGAGGCGGTGCGCGCGGCGCCTCACGGGCGCCTCCTGGCGGTGGGCATCGCCAATCAGCGCGAGACGATCGTGGCCTGGGACGTCCGCAGCGGGCGTCCGGTCTACAACGCGATCGTGTGGCAGGATACCAGGACCGAGCCCGACTGTCGGGCGCTGATCGATGCCGGGCTGCAGGGCGACGTCCATGCTCGCACCGGCCTGCCGATCAGCACGTACTTCTCGGCGACGAAAATGCGGTGGCTGCTGGCGAACGCCCCAGAAGCGCAGGAACTCGCTGCAAGCCGGCACCTCCGGTTTGGGACGATCGACACGTGGCTGATCTGGAACCTTACCGGTGGTCAGGCAGGCGGCGCGCACGTCACCGATCCCACCAATGCCTCGCGGACGCTGCTGTGCAATCTCACTGCCCTCGCCTGGGATCCGGTCCTTCTTGAGCGATTCGAGGTCCCGCCCAGCACGCTGGCTGAAATCCGGCCGTCGGCGGCCGCCGAGTCCTATGGTTACACGCTGGCAGATGGACCGTTTGCGCACCGTCTTCCTGTCTGCGGCGACCTCGGCGACCAGCAGGCCGCGTTCGTCGGGCAAGTCTGCTTCGCTCCGGGCGAGGCCAAGAACACCTACGGCACCGGGTCGTTCTTGCTGCAGCACGTCGGCGCGACGCCCACGCGCAGCAGCCGCGGGCTGCTGGGCACCGCCGCGTACGCCTTCTCGGGCGATGGCGCCTCAGCGTCAGACTCCGGCCGCGCCAGCCAGCCGGCCCCGCGCCAAGCGTGCGACAGGCGGGCTTACGCTCTCGAGGGATCGGTCGCGATCACCGGCGCGGCCGTGCAGTGGCTGCGCGACAATCTGGGTCTCATCTCGAATGCCGCCGAGACCGAGGCGATCGCGCAGCAGGTGCCGGATGCCGGCGGCATCTACTTCGTTCCTGCCTTTTCGGGTCTGTTCGCGCCCTACTGGGACATGCGGGCGCGCGGCGCCATCGTCGGCCTGACGCGGTATGTGACGAAGGCGCACCTCGTGCGGGCCACGCTCGAGGCGATCTGTTTCCAGAGCCGCGAGGTACTGGATGCGATGGGCGCCGACAGCGGCCACGCGGTTAGCATCCTCAAGGTGGACGGCGGCGCAACGGCCAACAACCTCCTCATGCAGCTCCAGTCCGACATCCTGGGCCTCCCGGTGGTGCGTCCGGCGGTCCGGGAGACAACGGCGCTGGGCGCCGCCTATGCAGCCGGACTCGCCGCAGGCGCGTATGCATCGACGGACGATCTGCGGCGCCTCTGGCGGGCAGAGCGGACATTCGAGCCAGTCTGGGACGCCGACCGGCGCGAGCGGGCGCTGCACGGCTGGAGGCGCGCCGTGGAGCGGACACGTGACTGGGTGGAGTAGCGCGTCGTGGATCGCACGCGAGACTGAGTGGAACAACACGTCGCTGGACATGGTGCGTGTGAGTCGCAAACGGTTCGAAGCACTCGTGGCCGATGCGCTGCGCGCGATTCCTCCGGAGCTGCGCCGGGCGCTCGACAACATCGAGGTGACGGTCGACGACTGGCCGACGGCGGAACAACTCGCCGGGCTCGACGTTGATCCCGATGACGTGCTCTTCGGCCTCTACCAGGGCACACCGCTTCCGGAACGGAGCCCGATGCTTCCGTACACGCTGCCTGATGTCATCACCATCTTCCAGGGACCCCTGCAGGAAGAGTGCGAGTCCGAGGACGAGATGCGGGAAGAGATCCGGCGGACCGTGGTGCACGAAATCGCGCACTATTTCGGGATCGACGAGGACCGGCTCGCGGAGCTGGGATACGACTGAAATCGGCGCGCTGTCGCTGCGGGCGCGCGCCGGATCGCGGGTGGAGATAAGTGATCTGGATCGTCGATGCGTTCCGCAATGGCTGGCGGCTCATCCGCAACCTGCTCGCCCGCTTGCCCGGGCCGCCGGTCGACTATGTCGTGGTCGACCTCGCCGGTTCCTTTCCCGAGCGCACACCGCCGCCCCAACCGTTCTGGCGGCGCCTGGTGGCCCGTCCCTGGCAGCGGCAAGAGGAGAGCCTGGAGGCGCTGCGCGCCCGGCTTGAGCGGATTGCCGGCGCCCCGGGCGTCCGCGGGATCGTGCTGCGCGCGCGGGATCTCCACGTGCGAATGGCCACAGTCCAAAGCCTTCGCAGCGCAATCGGCGAGCTGCGACGGCGCGGCAAACGCGTGATCGCCTATCTCCCTGAGGCCAACCTCGCCACGTACTATCTGGCCACCGCGGCCGACGAGATCGTGATGGCCGCCGCAGGGTTCTGGAACGTCACCGGGCTGCGAACTGAGATCACGTTCTTCCGCAGCGCCCTCGATCGAATCGGCATCCTCCCCGAGTTTGATCGCATTGCGGAGTACAAGACCGCCGCCGATCCGCTCATGCGACCGGGTCTGTCCGCGCATCACCGGGAAGTTATTGAATCGATCCTCGATGGCCTGGTCGGCGAGGTGACAACCGATGTTGCGTCGGCGCGCCGGATCGAGTCCGCCGCCGTTCGGGCGGCGATCGATCGCGCGCCCATGGCCGCAGACGAGGCCCAAGCCGCCGGGTTGATCGACGGCATCTGCTACGAAGATGAACTCCCCGCCCGGCTGGGATCGCCTGATCGTCCGGCCGGACTCCATCCGTGGGCTCATGCCAGCAGACGGTTGCCCGTGCCGTACCGCTGGCACGCCCGCACCGCGGTCATCGGCGTTGTGGAACTCGTCGGCAACATCATTACTGGCGAAAGCCGCGAGATGCCGGTGCCCCTGCCCGTGATCGGCGGCCGATTCGCCGGATCGGACACCGTGGCCCGGGCGTTCCGCGCAGCAGAACGCCATCCAGACGTGCGCGCGGTCGTCTTTCATGTGGAGTCCGGCGGCGGCTCCGCGCTGGCCAGCGATCTGATCTGGCGCGAGGTGGACCGGGTCAGGCGCAAGAAGCCGGTCGTCGTGTTCATGGGTAACGTCGCCGGCTCAGGCGGCTACTATGTGGCATGCGGCGCCAACCGCGTCGTCGCGCAACCGAACACCATCACGGGGTCGATCGGCGTCCTCAACGGGAAGCTGACCGCGCGCGGGCTCTATGAGCGCTTGGGGCTCAACCGCGAGATCGTCGCCCGCGGCGAGGCGTCCACGTTGGAATCGATGTTCCAGCCGTACACGCCCGATCAACTCGCGCGGGTGCAGCAGGAGAACCAGGTGATCTACCGGCGGTTCATCCGCACCGTGGCCGTGGGCCGCAGCAAGGCCGAGTCCGAGGTCGACGCCATCGCCCTGGGCCGCGTGTGGACCGGCAGGCAAGCATTGGAGCGCGGGCTCATCGATGAGCTGGGTGACTTTACGCTGGCGATGCGACGCGCCTGCGAGCTGGCCGGCATCGCATCGGCGCAGGCCGTCACTGCACTCACGATTCAACCTCCGCGCGCCGCCGGCATTCCGACCGCCGCGGGCGCCATGGTAGAGGCCCTCGAGACCCTGGGGGCCATCGGAGCGCTGGCAGGCGAACGCGCGTTGTTGATGACCTCCGTGCCGGGCGGTGTGACCTGGGACTAGAGCCGCGCGCGTGAGCGATGCGCGTGAAGAGGAGAGTTCTCCTGTTCACCGAACCCAGCATGAGGTGTCGCGCTCGATGTCCCTTTCGTCCCAGCAGAGTGCTCTCCGCGTGCGTGTCCTGCGAAGTGGAAGCGCCGGCAATGCCATCCTCGTTGAGGCCGCACAGACCCGCTTCCTGATCGATGCGGGCCTGCCTGCCGACGCGATCCTTCGAGAGCTGAGGGACCAGGGATGTCCGCCGACTCTATCGGCGATTCTCCAGACCCATGAGCACGATGACCACCTCAAGGGCGCCGCGGCCCTGGCGCGCGCGACCGGAGCCGTCGTGCTCGTCAACGAACCCACGCTGCGGGCGGCGGGACCGCAGCTCGCCGGTGCGCCCGTCGAGATGTTCCGCACCGGCCGGCCGTTCGCCATCGGACCCGTCGAGGTGATGTCCTTTCCGCTACCGCACGACGCGGCCGAGCCCGTCGGGTTCGTGCTGACATGGCAGAGCGCCCGCGTTGCTGTTGCGTGTGATCTCGGCGACGTCACAGACGTCCTGCTCGAGCACGCCCGAGGCGCCGACCTGTTCATCGTCGAGGCAAACTACGACCTCCGGTTGATGGCGATCTCCGCCTATCCCTGGTTCCTCAAGAACCGCATTTTGGGCACACAGGGACATCTCTCCAACGACGGCGCCGCACGGGCGGCGGTCGGCATAGCGTCGGGCGGTCCGCAAACCGTGCATCTCGTCCACCTCAGCGAGGTCAACAATCTGGCGCCGCTCGCACGCGATACGGTCAGGCATGCGCTGCACGCCGAAGGACTGCCCGCCGTGCGCGTGGAGGTTGTCCGGCCGAACGCAAGCGGATCGTGGTGGACGGCGCCGATCGCCCTTCAGCCGTCGGCCGCCGCCGCCCGATGAACGTCAGGGAGCGCCTGTTTCACGGTGAGACAGCCTCGCTCCGCCGGCACGCCATGCAGATCCTGGGTGCGGCCGTGGCCGCCGCCGATCCGCTGGCCGCGGTCCGCCGCGCTGTCCGATGGGACGGAAGACGTCTGCACGTCGGCGGCCAGCCGCACGACCTTGGGGCTGCGTCGCGCGTGTTTGTCGTCGGCGCCGGAAAGGGCTCGGCCCGCATGGCGGCAGGTCTTGAGGCGATGCTCGGTGATGGCATCGCCGCCGGCGTCGTGATAACGAAGTACGGATACCTCGAGCCGCTGCGCCGGATCGCGCTCGTCGAGGCCGGACACCCGCTCCCGGACGCCGCCGGCCTGGAGGGCGCCCGTCGAATCATCAATCTCGTCGGTCAGGCGACCGCGGAAGATCTTGTCCTCGTGCTCCTGTCGGGTGGCGGCTCTGCGCTGCTCCCGATGCCGGTCGAGGGAATTCCGCTGGAGGAGAAGAGCGCCACGACCGGTCTGTTGCTCCGTTCGGGCGCCACAATCACCGAAGTGAACGCCGTGCGGAAGCACATCTCGAGACTCAAAGGGGGAGGGCTGGCGCGCCTCGCCGCTCCTGCAAGTGTGATCACCCTCATCCTGTCAGATGTCCTCGGCAATCCGCTCGACGCAATCGCCTCGGGCCCGACGGTCGCCGACCCGACCACCTTCGCCGATGCGCTGGGCATCATCGACCGGTTCGGGCTGCGTGATAGGCTGCCGCCGTCTGTGCGCCGCCACCTCGAGATGGGTGCATCGGGTCAGCGCGCGGAAACGCCGAAGCCCGGGAATCCAATCTTTGAGCGTGCCCAGACCGTGGTCGTCGGTGACATCACGCTGGCCGCCGAGGCCGCAGTGGAACAAGCGCAGGCGCTAGGCTATCGCGCCAGCCTGCAAGGCGCCAACGTCGAGGGAGAGGCGCACCAGGTCGGGATGCGATTCGGGGGAATGCTGCGTGATGCTCGGTCCCCAACTGCTCAGGTCCGTGCGCCGGCCTGTCTGGTGATGGGCGGGGAAACGACCGTCACCGTCAGGGGAACCGGTCGCGGTGGGCGCAATCAGGAGCTGGCCCTGGGCGCCGCGGCTCCCATTGCCGGCCTCCCGCAGGCTCTGGTGGCGGCGTTCGGCACCGACGGGACGGACGGTCCCACCGACGCAGCCGGCGCCGTGGTCGACGGCACCACGCTCGCGCGGGCACGTGCCCGTGGCCTGGATCCAGGGGCCGCCCTGGCGGACAACGACGCCTACGCGTTTTTCGACGCGCTCGACGATCTCATCGTGTCCGGACCGACGAATACGAACGTCAACGATCTCTGGCTGGGTCTGACCGGATCAACACCCGGGACCATATCCTGATGTGGGAATGAGGGCGATTGCGCGATGAAGGTGCTGTTCTGTGTGGCCGAGGCGACCCCGTTTGCCAAGACCGGCGGGTTGGCGGACGTGGCGGGCGCGCTTCCGGCAGCGCTCCGTCGGAAGGGTCTCGACGTCCGCGTGGTCATGCCGCTGTACCGCGGCATCTCCCGGAGCGGTTTGGAACCGGTACAGCGCGTGCACAGCATGATCGGGGGCCAGGCGGTTGGCGCCGCCATCTGGAGTGGAATGTTTCCGAACGGGGCGCCCGTCTATTTTGTTGATGCCGCGGCGCTCTACGATCGTGCCGGCCTCTACGGCGAGGGCGGCAGGGACTATGGCGACAACCTGCTGCGGTTCGCGTTCTTCTGCCAGTCCGCCGTCACGCTGATGGAGGAGTCATGGCAGCCCGATCTGGTTCACTGCCATGACTGGCACGCGGCGCTGGTCCCGGCATACCTGCGCCTGCGGCGGCACCGGGTCCCGACCATGTTTACTGTCCACAATCTGGCGCATCAGGGCATCTTCCCTCCAGAACAGTTTCCACTCACCTGCCTTCCGTACGAGGCATTTACGGCGGAAGGCCTCGAGTTCTACGGCAAGGTGAACGTGATGAAGGCCGGGCTCGTTTCTTCGCATCTGCTCAGCACGGTGAGCGAGACCTACGCCCGCGAGATCCAGACCGAGGAGTTCGGCATGGGACTGGAAGGGTTGATGCGCGCGCGGTCGGCCGATCTCTTTGGCGTCTTGAACGGCGTCGACTACAGCCAGTGGGAGCCGGCGACCGATCCCCACATCGCTGCGAGGTACACCGCCGACGATCTCTCGGGAAAGGCGCGATGCAAGGCCGGCCTGCAGCAGGAACTGGGTCTGCCGATAAACGCCTAC
This sequence comes from Armatimonadota bacterium, assembly GCA_052387355.1. Classification (GTDB taxonomy): domain Bacteria; phylum Sysuimicrobiota; class Sysuimicrobiia; order Sysuimicrobiales; family Humicultoraceae; genus JBQTJG01. The sequence goes on from JBQTJG010000258.1 coordinate 8,602, forward strand.
ACGCCGCTGGTCGGAACGGTGGCCCGCCTGGTGTCGCAAAAGGGCTTCGATCTCGTGGCCGCGGCGCTGGAGACCCTCGTCGCCATGGGCGCGCAGGTGGTCATTCTGGGGACCGGCGACGCGGCGTACGAGGCGATGTTTCAAGCGGCGACCGGCAGATGGCCGCACCAGATGCGGGCGATCATCGGGTTTGACGAGGGGCTGGCTCACCGCATCGAAGCCGGCGCGGACATCTTCCTCATGCCCTCACGCTTCGAGCCTTCAGGGCTCAATCAACTCTACAGCCTGCGGTACGGCACCGTGCCCGTCGTGCGTCGCACCGGCGGCTTGGCGGATAGCATCATCGACGTCACGCCCGAGACGCTTCACCTCGGCCGGGCCAACGGGTTTGTCTTCGACGCGTACAGTCCCGACGCGCTGGCGGCGACGGTGGGTCGCGCGGTCGCCGCATACCGCGATCCCGGATTGTGGCGGTGGCTGCAGCAGGTCGGCATGCGCGCGGACTTCTCGTGGGATCGGACGGCGGATCGCTACGGCGCGCTGTTCGCCATGACCACCGAGCGAGCCGCGGCATGGCCCTGATCTGGTCTCGGCGATGATCTGGTATCATGGAGCGCGCGTGCTCTTAGAGAGGTGATCGTGCTTGCCCGAGCTTCGTACCGATCCTATCTCCGGTCGCTGGGTCATCATTGCAACGGAGCGCGCAGCCCGTCCGACGGATTTCACTGCGCCCCAGGTGGATGTAAACGATCTCGACCGGTGCCCGTTTTGCCCCGGCCGCGAGTCGATGACGCCGCCGGAGATCTTTGTGATCCGGGATCCGGCGACGGCGGCCAATGCGCCGGGATGGCGCGTCCGCGTCGTCTCGAACAAGTTCCCGGCGCTGCGCATCGAGGGCGACACCGCGCGCAGCGACGTGGGCCTCTACACTCGCATGGACGGCGTGGGCGCCCACGAGGTCATCGTCGAGACCCTGGACCACCATACGCACCTGGGTCTGCTGCCGGCGGACCGGGTGGCCGAGGTCGTCTGGGCCTATCTGCAGCGGTACCAGGATCTGGACAACGACCCGCGCTTCGAGTACGCGCTGCTGTTCCGCAACCACGGCCGGACGGCCGGCGCCTCGCTGTCCCATCCGCACTCACAGCTCATCGCGCTGCCGGTCATTCCCAAACGCGCGGCTGAGGAGCTTGAGGCGGCTGAGCGGTACTTCGGCCGAAACGGCGTCTGCATCTTCTGCCACATCCTCCTGCAGGAGCTGTCGTCGCGGGAGCGCATCGTCTTCGAGAACGATCGGTTCGTCGCGCTGCAGCCGTACGCGGCGCGATTTCCGTTCGAGACGTGGGTGCTGCCCAAGGAGCATAAGGCGTCGTTCGGCAGCCTCACCGAACCCGAGGTGAAGAGTTTCGCGGACGCGCTCCGGACGACGCTGTTCGCCCTGCATACATGTGTCAACAACCCGCCGTACAACTTCATCGTCCACACGGCGCCCTATCACCATCACGCCGCGCACTCGTACCACTGGCATCTCGAGATCATGCCCCGGCTCACCCAGGTCGCCGGGTTCGAGTGGGGGTCCGGGTTCTACATCAATCCGGTCGTGCCTGAGGCGGCCGCGCAGTACCTGCGCGAGGCCGTCGCGTCGCAGTCGGACGCCCGCGGCGCCGGGGTGCTGGTCCACGGCGCAGAGGAGGGGTAGGACGTTATGCCCGGCGAGCGCATCCTGCTGGGTCCGGGCCCGAGTCTGCTTCCACCTGAGGTGACCGCGGCGCTTGGCGCGCCGCTGGTCGGGCACATGGACCCTGACCTCTTCCCGATCCTCGATGAGACGGTCACGCTCCTCCGCGACGTCTTCCAGACCAAGAATGAACTGACGCTCGCGGTCTCAGGCACCGGTACCGCAGGCATGGAGGCCGCGCTGCTCCACTCGGTGAAGCCGCGCGATCGCCTGGCCGTCTGCACGGCAGGCTTCTTCGCGGACCGCATTAGAGAGATCGGCACGCGGATCGGCGCGAAGGTCATCCGGGTCGAGGCCCCCTGGGGACGGCCGGTCGATCCGGTCGATCTCGAGCGGGTCCTGGCGGCGGGCGGTGTTGCCTGTGTCGCCGCGGTGCACATCGAGACATCAACCGGCGTGCTGCAGCCCCTGAACGATCTCGTCCGCATTGCGCGCGCACACGGCGCCACCGTTCTGGTCGACGCCGTAGCCTCGCTGGGCGGGGCCGAACTGTCCGTGGACGCCTGGGAGATCGACGCCTGCTACAGCGGGTCGCAGAAATGCCTCAGCGCACCACCCGGCATGGCGCCGCTGACGGTGCACGCGCGGACGCGCGGGCGTCAGACGCCGGCGGCGTTCTATCTCGATCTGGAGGCGCTCTGGAGGTATTGGGGTCCGGACCACGCCTATCATCACACCGTGCCCGTGCAGCAAGTGTATGCTATGCGTGAGGCCCTCCGTCTCGTGGTGGCGGAAGGGCTGAAGGCCAGAGTAGACCGCCACTGGCGGAACACCCGGGCCCTGTGGGCGGGACTGCAGGCGCTCGGGCTCGAGCTGTTGGCCGCGGAGTCCGACCGTTCGCCGACCATCACGACGGTGTGCATCCCCGAGGGTGTCGACGACGCGCGCGTGCGTACCCGGCTGCTGTGCGAACATCACATCGAAATCGCCGGCGGGATCGGACCGCTGCGCGGGACGATCTGGCGAATCGGGTTGATGGGACATTCCAGCCAATCCCGGTGGGTGCTGCTGTTGCTGGACGCATTGGAAGCCGTATTGACCTCCGAGGGTGTCCGCCTGCCCAGGGGCGCCGCCGCGACGCAGGCTGCGGCGCGTCTCTGAGCCGGTGCCGCG
>JBQTJG010000259.1:0-11009 GCA_052387355.1 Armatimonadota bacterium
TCGATCAGCAACGACGCGGGATCGGCGGGCAGCATCCTGAACATGACGAAGATCAACGTGAGGATGACCCACAGCGTGACGATCATTTGCAGCAGCCGCCGGACGACGAACGCGCGCATCGCTACTCTACCACGCGCACGGGCCAGGGTCCGGGCTCGCCGCTGAGACCTGGAAGGAACGTCATGGCGTAGATGGTGAGGCCGGGGGTTGCACTCTCGACCCGAAGCTCGTGGGCGCCGAAGGGACCGCGGATGATCTCGTACAGCCTTGGATCGTCGAGCTGCACCCGGCCATCTCGCACATCTCGACCGGCCGCGGCGCCGGGCGTCGCCCCATCGAGACGAATCGTCGCGCCGGCGACGGCCCCTGGATGTCCAAGAACCGCAACCACTCCTGCGCCCTGGTATCGCACCGTCAGCGTCCCACGGTCGCCGGCGAGCTGCAGCCCATCAGGGCGCACCTGCCATTGTCCGTCCACATAGAGGATGCCTGGCGTTTTTTCCTTCGGCTCAACGAAGTCAACGATGCGGCCTTCGACGCCCGCGGCTTCAGGATGGCCGAGCCGGCCCTTATCGTACACGGCGTACAACTGGGTCGTCGGTTCAAACACCCGGGTCCCGGGCCGGTGCAGCGGGGCGAGGGGTTCCATCACGTCAGGGACGGTCTGGTGTACGCCGTCCTGCGATACCGCCTGGACCGCGCCCTCGATCCTCTGATAGCCGCCGGAGCCGTGATGGCGGAATCGGAGAGTTCCCTGCGAATCGATCACGTGCCACACTGGCCAGAAAGCATTGTTGGCGCCCTGCCAGGTTCGAAACGACGGCGCCAGAACGACGGGCAACGCGATGCCCAAACGCCGGACCGCGCCCGAGGCTGCGCCAGGTTCCTTTGCGAACGGAAACTCAGGCGCCAGGATCAAGAGTGCCACCAGCCCATAGGCGGCATATCGCGCGTGCCAGGCGCTCAGGTAGGGCAGGCCGTCGAGTGAAGCTGCCTGCGTCCAATCCCAGTAGTATAGCAGGACCGGCCGTCCCGACAGCGCGTCGGGGGATATCGGCGGCGAGTTCAGCCACACCTCATCGCCTGGGAACAGGGTCTCCAGGGCGGACGCGCCAGTTGCCGTAGGCAGGGGTGTTTCGAGAGAGACCGAGTCCTCCACAAAGATGTGGTGGAGGTTTTCGTGATACTCGAGGCCGAAGGCGTCGGTCAACGTGTTCGCCAGCATGAAGTTCGCCACCACCAGGGTGATGTCCAGGATGTCGGCATCGGTGAACCCAACCCTGTGCAGGCGCTCGTGGTCCTCAGCCGTCACGGTCCACCGCTCGCGGGCAAGTTTCTCGACATACTCCAGCATCGTCCGATCCTGAGGGCTGACCGCCGCCTTGCGATAGTCTCGCCGAATCTGTCTAGACAACCCCTCATCCTGTGCCATGTCACGGAGCCACGCTCCGTGCGTGTCCCTTCAGTACCTACATCCATTCAGCGCCGACGTCAGCGTCGCGATCATCTGCCGCTGGACCAGGGTCAGGCCCGACGGCCCGCGCATGACCCCTCGGCTGAACGCCGAGTACGCGTCCATCTTTTTCTTGATGTCCTCCGTGAGCCGTATCTTGATGTTCGCCATCATATGGTCTCCGTCAGCGCCGCGAGCACGCGCTCGGGCGTCATGGGGGCTTCGAGGACTCTGGCCCCGATCGCGTCGGCCACCGCGTTGGCCAGGGCCCCAGCCGCGGGGATGATGCCGACCTCGCCGACGCCTTTCGCCCCATAGGGACCGTGGGGATCCGGGTGCTCGACCAGGATGACCTCGATGCGAGGCACGTCTGCGGCGGTCATCACCTTGTAGTCCATCAGGCTGGCGTTCGTGACGCTGCCGCCGTCGGGGTCGATGAGCACCTCTTCTGAGAGTGCGAACCCGATACCCTGCGCGGTCGCGCCCTCGATCTGGCCTTCCACGACGGAGCGATTCAGGGCGCGGCCGACGTCGTGGACAGCAACATACCGGTTGATGCGGATCTGACCGGTCTCTTCGTTCACAGACACGTCGGCGAAGTGGGCGCCGTATGGCGGCGCATTGCTGATCGGCGCGACCCCTTTGCCTACGATCTCGGTCATCGTATGGTAGGCGCGCCGCGCCACCTCGCCGAGGCTGACAGCCCTCGCCGGTGTGCCCCTGACGCGGATGTCGCCGGCTTCGAGCTCCAGGTCGTCCGCGTGAGCTTCCAACATGCCGGCGCCCACCCGCAGCAACTGCGCCCGAGCGTCCTCGGCGGCCAGCTTCACCGCCCATCCGGTCGTGAAGGCAGTGCGACTCGCGTGCGAGCCGCTGTCGTATGGTGTGCTGGCCGTATCGCCGAGCGTGACCGACACGCGGTCGAGAGGCAAGCTCAGCTCGGCGGCGGCGATCTGTGAGACCATCGTCGCCACGCCCGTGCCGGTCTCAGACTGTCCCGAGAAGACCTCGACCGTCCCATCGGGATTGACGCGGACCAAGGCCGACGATCCCTCGACGCGTCTCGATGAGATACAGTTGCCTCCACTGACGTGCATCATGGCGGCCATCCCCACGCCGCGCCGCCAGGGTCCGTCGCGCAGGGTCGGCCCTCGGACGGCGTCCCAGTCAATCGCCGCTTTGCCTCTGTCAAGCACCTCGTCGAGGGCCCACGATTCGATCCGGAGGTTCGTCCAGGGATCGGGGTCGCCAAGACGCAGGCTGTTTCGCCTGCGGAACTCGATGGGATCCCAGCCGAGCGCGCCGGCCAGCTCATCCAGGCACTGCTCGACACTGAATGAAGCCTGCGGTCCCCCAACCCCGCGAAAGCTGCCGCAGCCCGGCGTCGTGGTATAGACTACGTATCCGTCAAAGCGGCGCGGGCAGCGGTACAGGCGCGTCCCGACGTTGGCATGGACGTGGGCCACCTCGGCGCTCACCCCGGCGTATGCCCCGGCATCCAGGATGGATGTCACGTGGAGCGCGGTCAGGGTGCCGTCCCGCCTGCCTCCTGCTTTCACGGTGATGATCATCGGGTGGCGGTTCTCCGAGTTCGAGAAGTCCTCGATGCGATTGAGCCGCAGCTTCACCGGACGCCGTAGGTGCATCGCCATCGCGGTCGCGTAGGGCTCAAGCACGAATCCCACCCGATGACCGAATCCACCACCGACGTTCAACGAGACGACCCGGACGCGACTCTGGGGAAGATGCCACAGCGCCGCCAGCTTCGTCCGTAGTTGGTGTGGGGATTGCGTGGGCGCCCAGACGGTGAGCCGGTCGCCGTTCCAATCCGCCACACAGACCTGGGGCTCGAGTTGCACGTGCTTCTGCCGTGGAGTTCGAAACCGGCGCTCGACAACAACGTCGGCGGCCTCGAATCCGGCGTTGAGATCTCCTCCATGCGCGAGCTTCACGTGGGCGATCAGGTTGTCGCTGCGCCCTTCGTGGACCAGAGGGGCGTCCCGCGACAATGCCGCTTCAGGGTCAATGACCGGCGGCAGCGGCTCATAGTCCACCTCGATGGCCTCTAGAGCGTTCTCCGCCGTCTCCCAGTCCACGGCTGCGACCAGCGCAACGGGATCGCCGACGTACCGCACCTTCTCGTCGAAGAGGGTCTGGTCTTCGATCATTGCGCGCGATCCTGGTACCGCATCGAATGGACTGCTGTTGTACTTCAGGGCCGGCGCGTTCTCGCGGGTGAGAATAGCGACGACGCCTGGGAGCTCTGCCGCCGCACGTGTATCGATCGACTTGACACGAGCGTGGGCGTAGGGACTGCGTGCCAGACGCGCGTAGACCATCCCCGGAAGACGAAGGTCGCCGACATACTGGGCGTGGCCGCTGGTTTTCTCGGCGGCATCGACGCGCGGCAGCGGCGATCCTATGGCGGCAATCGGCTGCGTCACGCGTCTCCCCCAGATCCAGCCGACAGATTCGCGGCAGCCGCCATCTTCACGGCTTCTACGATCTTCATGTAGCCGGTGCAGCGGCAGAGGTTGTTGGCCAGCGCGTCGCGGATCTGGACGTCCGTGGGCCGCGGGTTCTCCTCGAGAAACGCCGCGGCCGTCATCACCATGCCAGGGATGCAGTACCCGCACTGCACGGCCCCGACTTCGACAAACGCCGTCTGCATGGGATGCAGCCCGCCCGGCGGCGCCAGGCCCTCGATCGTCGTCACCACGCCGCCGTCAACCTGCGGCGCCAGGACCAGGCAGGCCTTCGCCGGTTCGCCGTCCACCAGGACCGTGCAGCAACCGCACACGCCCTGGCTGCAGCCGTTGCGTGTGCCGTGCAGCTCGAGGTCGTCGTGGAGAAACTCGACGAGGAGCTGATTCGGCCGGACAGGCCGCGCGTACCGCACCCCGTTCACGGTGACCGAAATGGAGAAGGGCACGCTCATGTCCGCCAAGCCGCCCGTACCAGCGTCTCGTTCACGGCCTCGTCGCCTGTGGCACGTGCAGTCTCGCAAAGGCGTCTTCCAGCGCATCTCGCACGAGCACCCGGGTCAGCCGGCGGCGATAGCCGGACGAGGCATGTAGATCGTCCTCGGCCTCGACTTCGTCGGCAGCGAGAGCCGCTGCCTCGCGCGGGGCCTCTGGCGCCGTTGGATGCCCGACGACGGCAGCTTCTGCGCCGACACAGCGCTGTGGGACCGGCCCGGCGCCGCCCACCACGATGCGGCACGTCGCCACCGCGGCCGTCTGCAGCGTCACGATCGCGCAGGCGCTGACCAGCGCAAAGTCCCCGCTGCGCTGCGTGAACTCGCGGAAGGCCCATCCATGCCCGGCCGGTGGGACCGGTACGCGTACCTCGGTGAGGATCTCTGACGGCAGCAGCGCCGTGGTCAGCGGGCCGAGAAACAGCTCGCCGGCGGGGATTTCACGCTCGCCGTTCGGGCCCAACGCGATCACGCTGGCCTCCAGCGCAGTGACGGCTGCGGGGAATTCCGCCGCAGGATCGGCGTGTGCGAGACTGCCTCCAATCGTCCCACGATTCCGGATATGCGAGTGGCCGATGAGCCCGGCCGCGGCCGCGAGCACCGGCGCCTGTACCTGTACCAGCGGCGCACGCTCGACGTCGCGATGGCGCGTCAGCGCGCCGATGCGGAGTTGTCCGTCGACGGCGCGGATGTACCGCAGTTCTCCCAGCCGGCCGATGTCCACGATGGTGGACGGGCGCGCCAGGCGCATGCTGAGCAGCGGAATCAGGCTTTGCCCGCCGGCCAGCAGCTTGGCGTCGGGCCCCAGCGCCGCGAGCGTGGTGATAGCTTCAGCGAGGCTCTTCGGAGCTACGTATGCGAAGGACGGGAGGATCAACGATCCCACCACACTTCCCGCATCCATCGGAAGCTCGAGGTGGGGTCGAAGCGGAATCCGCGCAACGCATTGGGGAACGCGTGATAATCGGCTTCAAGGTAGACGAATGCCATCGGGCCCTGCAGGGCCAACCGCCGCATGACGTCGCGATAGATGCGGGTCCGGTCCGCTCGCGAGCCGGCCACACGTGCCCTGCTAATCAACGCATCGAGCTCGGGGTCGCTAAACTTGACCCAGTTGGCGCCGCCGCCGGTAAGAAACGCCTGGCTCAAGTGATCGTCGGGATCGATGCCGAAGTTGTGGCGCAGCATCAACATGTCGAAGTCGGCGCTGAATGCGGCCCGCAGCATTGGCGCCGGCTCCAGCACGCGCACCTCGATGTCGAAGCCCAACGGGCGGAGTTGCTGCTGGAGCGTCTCGGCGGCGCGCACGTTGGGGCCAATGGAGACGACGGTGATGTTGAAGCGGCCCCCTGTAAATCCCGCCTGTTGTAGCAACTCGCGTGCGCGGTTGACATCCTGCCGGGCGAAGATGGGCTCCTTGAGCCCGGCCCAGTGTTCCGGCGGGAGCGGACCAGATCGGAGCGAGAGCCCAAAGCCCAGGATGGTGTTCTGACGGATGACGTCTCGATCCATCGCCCAGTTGATTGCCTGCCGCACCCGGACGTCGCTAAAGGGCGGCCGGTTCACATTCATCAGGAGATACCCGTACGACGGTGACGGGCCACCCACAACCTGGTTCTGGTCGCTCAACCGCAGGGTACGGACGAACGGCTTATCCACCTTGTAGAGGAAGTTGACCTGCCCGCTGCGGAAGGCCGCGGTCCGGGCATTCGGGTCGGCATTGAACCGGAACTCCAGCCCGTCCAGATAGGGCTGTCCGGCTCGCCAGTAGTTCGGATTGCGCTCAAGCCGCATGGACCCGTCGCGCACCCACTCTTTGAGCAGGAACGGTCCGGTTCCGGCGGCGCTCTTCGCGAGGTCTCCGTGCTGCTCCACGGCCTCCCGCGGCACGATGGCCGAGCCGATATGAACCAGGTTGGCGAGGAAGGGCGCGGATAGCGTCTTCAGCGTGAAGATGACAGTTCGCGGGTCCGGGGCATCGATCCGCTCGATTGGACTGAATGCCAGGCGCCGGGGCGAGGCCGTCGCGGGGTCCAGGATCCGATCGAACGAGTACTTGACGTCTGCGGCGGTGAGCTCCCTTCCATTGTGGAACCGGATCGCGCGGCGGATGCGAAAGGTGTAGACCTTTCCATCCTGAGATACCTGCCATGACTCGGCCAGCGCTGGCTTGAAGTCGCCGCTCGAGGCGTCAAAGTCTACCAGGGTCTCATACATCTGCTCGAGCATGACCTCGGAGCTGGCGGTGAGGCGCTTGTGTGGATCGATGCCGGTCTCGGCATCCACGATGAGCAGGAACCTCACCGCGCCGCCGCGGCTCTGCCCCACCACGCTCCCAGACGCTGAGAGCATGGCCAGCACGGCCAGAACCAACGCTCTAGCGATCCAGAGCCGCCGTCGCATCATCGTTCGTCCTCTCGCATCGCTGGTGTGTCCCCCTTCACCACCCGATCGCGTAGTTACGGGCGCCCCGCGAACTGGCGCCGCCCTCGATCACTCCGCGATCGGGATCGTAAATCACCGCCGTCGTCCCGCCCAGCGGTCCCAGTGGCGCGGGGACCACCGAATGGCCTCGCGCCCTCAACTCATCCAGCACGCCTTCGCCCACGCGCGTCTCCACGACCACCTCCCCGGGATGCGCGTCGCGAGGATAGAAGGAACTCGGGAAGTGGTTTGTGTGGAACCCCGCGGCCTCCACGGCGTCTTGCACATTCATCCTGAAGTCCACGACGCTCAGGAAGAACTGCAGGGTCCACTGATCTTGCTGATCGCCGCCCGGGGTCCCAAAGACCATGCAGGGACGGTTTCCCTTCATGACCAGTGAAGGGCTGAGGGTCGTGCGTGGACGCTTGCGGGGCCGCAGGGCCGCAGGGTGATCAGAATCGCCCAACCAGAACATCTGGCCGCGCGTCCCCAGGCAGAACCCGAGCCCCGGAATGACAGGCGACGAGTGGAACCAGCCGCCACTGGGAGTGCCCGAGTACATGTTGCCGCGGCCGTCGATCGCGCGCGTCCCCGTGGTCCCGCCCACCCAGGCCCGCCCCGTGACGCGCGTGAGGTCCGGTGTGTGACCGCTGCCTTCAAAGGGATAGGGATTTCCGGGACGCAGCTCGAGCGACGCCCGCCTCGGATCAATCAGCTCCCTCCGAGCCGCAGCATAGGCTTTTGATAACAGGCCGTTCAGCGGGACGGCGACAAACTCCGGATCGCCGTAATACCGTTCTCGATCGGCGAAGGCCAGCTTCGCGACCTCGATGACAGTATGCACGTAGTCGGCCGAGTTGTGCCCCAACGTCCCAAGGTCGAATCCTTCGAGAAGATTGAGCTGTTGCAAGAAGACAGGGCCCTGACTCCAGGGCCCGCACTTGTAGACATCGTACCCGCGATAGTTGACGCTGAGGGGACGTTCGACGCGCGTCTCAAACTGCGCGAAATCCTCAATGGTCAGCAGGCCTCCTGACTCGACGCCGTTGGCATCGCGGATCACGGTCTCCTGCTGGAAGGCCACGATCTCCTGCGCGATGTCCCCCTGGTAGAATCGGTCACGCGCGGCCCGCAGTGATGCGCTCCTCCCCAGCGGTCTGGCGCGATCCTCGGCCTCGACCAGCCGCTCAAACGTGCGGGCCAGATCGCGGTTCCGCCAGGTATCGCCCAGAGCCGGCACTCGGCCCTCGGGAAGGAAGAGCGCCGCCGAGGTCGGCCACTCCCGCCGGAACCGCTCTTCATTCCGGACGATGGCGCTGCGCATCCCTTCGTAGATCGGGAAGCCATCGGCGGCCAGGGCGATTGCCGGGGCAAGCACATCCTTGAGCGTGAGCGTGCCGTAGCGATCGAGCGCCGTGATCAACGCATCCGGAGCGGCACAGACCCCGGCCGGAAGAAAACCGTCGCTCGGAATGAGGTCGATGTGTCGCTGGCGGAACCACTCGATAGAGGCTCCGGCCGGCGCTCGCATGTTGCCGTTGATGGCGGCGATATCTTCAGAGGCCGCAGAGTACATTAGGATCGGTATTTCCCCGCCGAAGCCGCAGCTCTGGAACTCGAGCACGGTCTGGGCAAATGCTGCGGCCACGCCGGCGTCGACGGCATTGCCGCCTCGCTCATACATCCGCATGCCCGCCAGACTGGCCAGATAGTGTCCGGAAGACACGACCAGGTGGCGCCCACGGATCACTGGCCTGGGCGCAGTATCCGCGATTTCCAGGCCGTGGTACACGTCTCGGATGCTCATCGCTCTTTGCCCGATCCGGACCCTTTCGCGCCCAATCGAGACCTTCCCCCGCTTGGTCCGGACGCCCGCACGCGGATCGTTGCGACGCCGCCGTACTGCACTGTGTGCCCGATTTTCACGAGCCGGTCGAGGCCGTCCGCAATCTGCGCAAAGAGGTTCGCCGGCGAGAATCCGGCCCAGTTGAGCATACGTGCTCCGGTGCCGTAGACGACCACAAGCTCGCGCGGCAGAGCCGCACCATCCATCACCACCGGCTGCTGGCGGATGTCCAGCAGCACCGATCCTTGGGGGATAGACAAGGCGTAGGGATTCTCCAACGGCAGATTGCCCACGTCGATCGGCGTGGTTAATGCCGGTCCGATGAAGTGGGCGTGCCAAAGCTCGCCTTCGATCGGGAGCCGGCGCCAGACCGCCTCGCAGGTGTTGGGCGCCTCGCGCTCGAGGAGCACAGCATCGAACCGCTCATCGCCGATCAGCAACTCGAGGCGTTTCATCGAAGTCCCCCGGGGCGTTTCATTGAGGTTCCTCGAGGCGCCGGTAGCTAATGCGCTCCTGGCCGCGCCGGTGGATCCTGCGACAGGCCTCGCGGAAACGAGCCAGGTCCCCCTCGACGATCCGTCCAAAGTGCGCCATGGGAAACCAGCCCGAGAAGTTGAAGAACGCGACCGGTCCATAGACGAGGTAGATCTCCTGTGGGATGACCACGCCGCCGTCCATCGTGACCGGCAGCACCTGGCTGTTGATGAGCAGATCGCCGACGGTGGCGCCGTACACGCGAGGGTGTTCCACCATCCCGGTCCAGAACGTCACCGGGTGCCAGAGCGTGTACCCTGATGTCGTCGCGTGAAACGCCTGCGCCTCGATCGGCAGGTTGGCCCACACGGTGTCGCAGCATCGCGGGGCATCGCGCTCGAGCAACTCGGCGACCAACCGCTCGCCGCCTTCGAAGGCGATCTCAACGCGACGCACGTGACCGCGCTCCTTCCTCGGGCGTCGAGGCCTGGGGCGTCTCACGCACGTCGTACTCGCGCATATCCAGCGGGCGCCCATTCGCCTTGGGCTTGATTGGTCGGTAAAATAGCACCCGTACGGTCTCCGTCCCGTCGTTCTGCCAGGCGTGCCGCGCGTGCGCCGGCACGAAGACGAAGTCCCCGGGACCGAATTCGTGGGTCTCGTCCTCGACCGCCACCCAGCCGCGGCCGCTGAGGATGTAGCCGAACTCCTCGTTGGCATGGCTGTGCTGTACGGTGTTCGCCTTGCCTGTGCCTGGCGGCAGCTCGAAGATGCCCGCCTCAAACGTCAGGGCGCCGCAGGTTTCGGGCGCGATGTAATTCCAGCCGTTGGGGCCGAGCGCCGCGCGCTCGGCATCGGTGATGACGACGCGCTTCCAGTAGCGTTCGACCGTGAAGGGCCGTTCCACGAGTTGGATTGATCGCTTGCGAACCGGTCGTGCCATCGCGCACCTCCTACAGCGTGCCCCGCAGGCGGGGGTCGAGCACGTCGCGCAGGCTGTCGCCCAGGAAGTTGAACCCGAGCACGGTCACCATGATGGCCAGACCCGGGAAGACCGCGGGCCAGGGCGAGATCTCGAGAAAGTCTTTGCCGCGGGACAGCATCGCGCCCCATGCCGGCGCCGGCGGTTGGACGCCGAGGCCGATAAAGCTCAATCCCGCTTCGGTCAGAATGGCGTAGGCCAGGCCGATCGTGAACTGGACGATCACCGGCGCCGCGATGTTTGGCAGGATGTGCTGACTGAGCACCCGCCCGTCCCGCGCGCCGAGGCCCCGGGCGGCCTCGACGTAATCGAGGCCTTTTACGGCAAGGGCGGAGGCCCGCGCAATACGCGCGAAGCTGGGCAGGCTGACGATGGCCAGCGCCAGGACCAGGTTCTGCAGCGCCGGGCCCAGCGCGGCCATAATCGCCAGCGCCAGCAGCAGGCCTGGGAAGGCGAACAGCACGTCCATGAATCCCATGATGACCCCGTCGACGCGGCCGCCGTAGAAGCCCGCCAGGAGCCCGAGCGTGACTCCAACAACCGACGACGCAGTCATGGACGAAATGCTGACGACGAGCGAGACCCGTCCCCCGTGCATCAGGCGGCTGAGTACATCGCGTCCTACCTCGTCGGTGCCAAGCCAGTTGGCGTGGCTAGGCGGCGCCAGTTGATCGGTCTGCATCGCCGTGGGGTCGGCCGGCGCCAGCCAGGGGGCGAAGATCGCCGCCGTACTCACGATCAGCACGATCGCGCCACCGAAGAGCCCGACACGGTCGCGAAGCAGCCGTATCCCGGCCAGGCGCCCACGGGACCGCGTGGTAGGCTCCGGCGCCGCGACGACAGGTATACCGGA
>JBQTJG010000260.1:0-1568 GCA_052387355.1 Armatimonadota bacterium
CGGCTGCCACACGCGCGCATGCACATCTTTCAGAGGTGCGGCCACTGGGCGCACATCGAGTACGCCAAGGAGTTCAATCATCTCGTGCTCGACTTCCTATCCAGGGAGGGATCGTGATGGCGCAGTACGACCTCAACCGGGTGCTCTTCGATCTGAACCGCAGGCCCGACAAGCAGGAAGTCCTCAAGAACCTCGAGGCCTTCCTCGCCGGCTACCGCCTTGACGACGGAGAGAAGCAGGCGCTCCTGGAGCGCGGGTGGGGACGGCTGCTGGCGCTCGGGGCGCTGCCGAATCTGGTGTTCAAGTACTATCTCTGGCACGGCCTGCCTCCGATGGAGTTTGGCAAGCGGGCCGGCGGGGACCCCAATGCACCGGCGGGCTCGTGACCGTTCAGCATCATAGCAATCGAGGGGGTGGATCAGATTGGCTGAGGTAGTCCTTGGTGTCTCAACGTCCCACGTCGCGTTCATCACGCAGGCTCCGGATCTGGGAGATCCGCGACAGGTCGAAGGCTTTCGAAACGGGTACCGCAGGCTGGCCCAGGCGCTCGAGGAGGCTCGACCAGATGTCGCGCTGGTCCTCTCAGGCGAGCACCTGAACTACTTCTTTATCGACAACATGCCGGCGTTCTGCATCGGCGTGGCCGATGGATTCGAAGGACCAACGGAGCGGGGGGCAGGGGTGCCCTATCGCCGGATTCCGGGCGCCGTTGAGTTCGGCCGCTACCTTCTGAAGACCGGGCTGGACTCCGGCGTGGACTGGGCCCGGACGGAAGGGTGGGAACTCGACCACGGCCACATGGTTCCGCTGTACCTCCTCGACCAGGCAGGCCGCATTCCCATCGTCCCGATCAACATCAACTGTGCCGCCCCTCCCTGTCCCACAGCGAGGCGCTGCTACGCCGTGGGCGAATGGCTGCGCGACGCGATCAGAAAGTATGACTCCTCGACGAGAGTGGCGATCATCGCCACCGGCGGGCTGTCGCACTCTGTTGGGACCGAGTCGATGGGCCGGATCGACGAGGCCTTCGATCGGAAGTTCCTGGCCGACTTCATCAAGGCCGATCGCCGGGCTATCACGCAACTGACCGAGGAGGAGATCGCGGCGGCGGGTAACTCCACGAGCGAGATCCGCTCATGGATCACCATGGGCGGCATCTTCGCCGGACACCCGGCTGAACTGGTCTTCTACGAGCCGATCTACGGGTATGCCACCGGCTGCGGGCAGTGTCTGATTCGATAGCGGATCCCTGGGTCGATCGTGGGCAGCTCCATCCTGGGCGCCAACCTGACTGGTCGGCCGCGGTGACGCGGCTGGAAGATCGAGACCTCCTGCAGGGTGCAGGGACGTTTGTCGATGACCTCCGGCTTGACGGCATGCTCCACGCCGCGGTCCTGCGCAGCCCTGTTGCACACGGCCGCGTTGTGCGCATTGATCCCGCGCCGGCACTCCGGCGCCGGGGCGTCGTTGCCGCGCTCACGTTTCGGGATCTGCCGCAGCCGGTGCCCGCGCTGCCAAACCTGAGACCGCATCCGGCGCTCCGCGCTGCTACCCCATACCCTCTGGCA
>JBQTJG010000261.1:0-3919 GCA_052387355.1 Armatimonadota bacterium
AGGTGCTGGATGTCCGCGAGCATCACACCACCCACCAACGCCCCCTCGACCGATTCGCCGATGAACTCCCTCACCTCACGCCGTTGCCAGCGACGCGCTATCTGGGGGTCCACGTGCAGACCCGGAAAGTGAGCTGGGACTGCATGGTGCCCTACCAGGGCAGCCGCTACAGCGTGCCCTGGCTCTACGCCGGCAAACGGGTCTGGCTGCAGCTCTCCCAGGGGGTGCGCCTCCACATCCTCGCGTCCTCCGGCGAAGTGATCGCGACGCATCCCCTCAGTCGCACGAAGGGGGCCATCCTGGTCGCCCCGGCCCATTACGAGGGCCTCCGCAAAGACACCCCGCGCACCAAGGTCGTCCTGGTGGACGCCTTCCAGGCCCGCTTCCCTGATCAACAGCCCTTCCTGGAGCGGTTGCTGGCGCAGTACGCGATCAATCCGGTGCGCCATCTGCGCGGCATCCTGGACCTGGCCACGCGGTATCCGCCGGCCGCCATGACCGCGGCGTTTCAGACGGCGCTGACCTACAACACCTACTCCGTGAGCTTCCTGCGCGGGGTCTTGCAGCATCAGGCCCAGCCGCTCGCCCCGATGCCGATACCGAGCGGGGCGCTGAGGGACGTCCCGCGCCTGGCGATCAAGCGCGACCTGCGCGCCTATCAGACCCTCCTGCGGCCCACCGAGGAGGTGACGGCACGATGACCACCGACATGGAACGCCTGCGCACCAGCTTCAAGCGCCTGGGCCTGCACACCGTGGCCGATATTTTTGAGCGGGAAGCGCAGAAGGCGGCCAAGGCCAAGCAGAGCTATGTCGGCTTTCTCGCCCACCTGATTGATGAGGAACTGGCCGCCAAAGCGGACCGCTCGATCAATGCCCGTATCGCCCGGGCCCGGTTCCCGGCGATCCGCACGCTGGAAGCCTTCGACTTCGCCTTCCAACCGTCCATCCCCGCCGCGCTCATCCGTGAGCTCGCCGAGCTCGGCTTCCTCGAGCGGGCCGAGAATTTGCTGTTGGTCGGTCCCCCAGGGGTCGGGAAATCGCACTTGGGGATAGCCCTCGGCTTACGCGCCTGCGCCGCGCACAAGCGGGTGCTGTTTCGCCCTGTACCCGATCTCCTTGAGGAACTCGTCGCGGCCACCGTCGATCAGAGCCTCTCTGCCCGTCTGGAGGTCTTGGGCCGCGTGGACCTGCTGATCCTCGATGAACTGGGCTATCTGCCGATGGACACACGGCGCGCCAATCTCTTCTTCCAGCTGGTCAGTCGCCGCTATGAGCACGGTTCCGTCATCCTGACCAGCAACAAACCCTTCGAAGAGTGGGGGGCGATCTTCGGCGATGACGTGATCGCCGCGGCCGTGCTGGACCGCCTCCTCCACCATAGCCACATCATCCCGATCACGGGCCCCAGCTATCGGACCAAGGACAAACAGGCCTCCAAACGGGAGGGGAGGTAAATGCCTTCCTGCTCTCGAGAAATCGCTCTGCGAGTATTTGAGAGGCCTGATCCTCTCGTCCGCGTGGGTCCTCGACGACTCCAGCCTCTGAGAGGTCCACCAAGGAAGCACCCTCGGGTCCCTCGAACGTCATGTCTACGGCCCTCGTGGGGTGGTTCAATTTTCTGAGAGAAAGTGGGTCACTTTTCGGAGAGAATCAACAACATGGCGTACAGGTCAATGGCTGGAGTTCGTTTTCATTCCGAACAGCTTCATCTCAGGAGGGTTTCGTGATGAGATGGTCGTGGAAGTTGGGAGAAGTTTCAGGGATAGCCATCTATGTCCATGCGACCTTTTTCCTACTGATTGCGTGGGTCGTGGCGCGCCACTGGATCGAACGCGCGGAGCTGGGACCCGCGCTTGCCGGCGTAGGGTTCGTGCTCGCCCTCTTCGCATGCGTGGTGCTGCACGAGCTTGGGCACGCGCTGACTGCGCGCCGGTTCGGCATCCGCACGCGTGACATCACGCTCCTCCCCATCGGCGGCCTGGCGCGCATGGAGCGCATGCCCGACGACCCGCGGCAAGAGCTGTGGGTGGCCCTTGCCGGGCCCGCGGTGAACGTGGCCATCGCGGCAGTGCTCTTCGCCTGGCTGCGGATCACGGGGACATGGCAGCCGATCGAGCAACTGACGGTCGGCAGCGGCTCCTTCGCCCAAAGGCTCATGATCGTGAACGTGTCTCTGGTTGTGTTCAACCTGCTCCCGGCCTTCCCAATGGACGGCGGCCGGGTGGTGCGGTCGTTGCTCGCCATGCGGATGGACTATGCACGCGCGACGCAAGCGGCGGCGGTCCTCGGCCAAGGGATGGCGCTGCTATTCGGTCTGGTGGGGTTGTTCACGAATCCGTTTCTGGTCTTCATCGCGCTATTCGTCTGGATCGGGGCCGCGCAAGAGGCCGGCGCGGCGCAGATGAAGACCGCGCTCGGCGGCATTCCAGTCAGTCGCGTCATGATCAGCGAGTACCACACGCTCACGCCCCAGGACCCCGTGCGTCGCGCCGTCGAGCTGCTATTGGCCGGATCGCAGCAGGATTTTCCCGTGGTCTCAGGTGGAGAAGTGGTGGGCGTCTTGACCCGCGCGGAGCTGTTTGCAGCACTCGCACGGCGCGGGCAGGAGACGCAGGTGGGCGAGGTCATGCGCCGCGACATTCAGATTGTGGATTCCCACGACATGCTCGAGGCCGTGCTCGGGCGGCTGCAAGACGCAGGGGTCCGGACGCTGCCGGTCACGCGCAACGGCACGCTGGTCGGCCTTCTTACGATGGAGAACATCGGCGAGTTCCTGACAATACAGGCGGCGCTTCGACCGGCAGGTGCGCCGGCCTAAGCCTCGCCGCCAGAAGGCTGCCACCAAAGTCGAGGACGCGGGCGGAAACCCTCGTCCTGACTGAACAGTTGTTGGTGGACCATCCTGAGAGCTGTTCGGACTCTCTCCGAGAGAACCGATTCTCCTCTCCTTTGAGCGGCGACGCCCCTGCCGGTCATTCGACAGCGCAGGTACACGTGACGGGCAGACCTGCTCCAGAGGAACCGCGCGTTCAAGTGCGTCTCGGTCCCAGCCAGCTAGCCTGGCGGCGGCTTCATAGCTGCTCTGCAGGAATGAGAGCAAGGCTCGGTCCGGGTCATCATGGCTCCGCACGACCTCGTACGGCAGGATGAATTCGCGCAGGCCTTCGTGGTAGTACGCCGCCGGCGGGCGGACTCGGTGCTCCCGGAAGCCGTCCGGCTCAGGGTACGCGTACGCATAAAAGGCTGCCTCGCCCGCCCCTGTACGCGGCCAGAATCCTACGCTTGAGACTTCGTGCGGGACGCCTCGTGCATCACCCAATCGCCCACGTGCGGAGCGCCGCCAGGATGCTTCGGCGCGGCCCACGTCCTGGACTTCACGAACCCCTCCAGCTCGAGCCACGTAGAAACTTCCTTATCAGGACAGAGAGCGGCGGCTCCTGCCGACAGGATGAGATTGAGAGGCTGCGCCTGTTCGAAGGGCTAGACGTCGCGTGGTGAAAGCTTCCTCCTCGTAAATGCGGTGCCATCACCAATCACCAGGTCGGCGGGGGCATAGTTACGCGTACGATGGCCCCAGTCAGCAAGGCTGAGCCGAGCTGCGACGTTACAGTCGGCTAACTAGCAGAAAGACAAGCAGCACAATCAGTAGTATTCCAATCATCGCACACCTCGTTGAATTTATACCGCAATTGAGCATGGATCAAACGGCGAAGCCATTGTCGTTCGCTTAACGTTCGTGCGTTGATCCCCGGTGTTGTATGCCGAAAAAGGGCAGCAGTCCATAGTAGTGTGTCTTGGCTCCGAAATCGACTGGACACGTCCGACCTGATTTTGTGAGAGCACTCACCGGCATCAGGCAACCTGTTCGGAGGTGAGCACCGTCCTGGTCGGCCAGTGCGCCCCCGCCGTCAGTTGGC
>JBQTJG010000262.1:0-11192 GCA_052387355.1 Armatimonadota bacterium
CCGATGGCTGGCGGCCGGTACGAGATCCGCATGTGGGAGGGCCGGCGCGGGCCTCGGGACCGGCAGTACCTGCGGGCGCCCATTCGAGGCCGGGATGTCGACGAGGCGCGGGAGCGTGCGCTGGAGGTGCTCCACAACTACGTCGGTCTCGACCGGTATCGTCTGATGGTCGAGGAGATCGCTCACGAGCTCGCACCCGGGGCCACCGTGGAGGTGGGCGAAGATGCGCGCGACCTCAGGGTCGCGCTTGAGGGCGCCTACAGATTGGCCGTCCCGCTGATCATGTCACGCGGGCAGGTGCTCGATCCGGATGCCGATCCGGAGCGCCTCCGTGAGGCTGTCCGCGCGCATGTTCAGGCACATGTCAGGCCCCGCTAGAGGGCCGCGCTAGCCGGTCTCCTGGATGACCTCGACGGTCGACGCCCGCACCATCCGCTCGCTCTTGCCCGTCCGGCCGCCCTCGACGATCATCGTCAGAACTCCGTAGGTGGGCTCCAGTCGGCCAACCGTTCCCTCGTCCGCACCCGCGCGAATGCGCGCTCCGGGGACAATCGGCCGTCCTTTCGGGTCTTTCAGCTCCATCGTCGTCTCTGCCATCACGCGTCGTCCCTCCTGGTTCGATCAGGCCGCCGGCGGCTCCAGCCGCTCGATGATCATGGCGATACCCTGCCCGACGCCGATGCACATCGTCGCCAGGCCGTAGCGGCCGCGGCGGCGGTGCAGTTCGTAGACCAGCGAGGTGAGGATCCGGGCGCCGCTACATCCGATCGGATGCCCGAGCGCCACGGCACCGCCGTTCGGATTGAGCTTGTCCATGGGGATCCCCAGGTCCCTGACGCACGCCAGCACCTGCGCCGCGAACGCTTCATTCAACTCGATGAGGTCGATGTCGTCGAGCGCGAGGCCCGCCCGTTGTAACGCTTTCCGGGTCGCCGGGATCGGACCCAGACCCATCACGCCCGGATCCACGCCGGCAACAGCCGTGGCGACGATCCGAGCCTTCGGGAGGAGACCCATCGCGCGGGCCCGGCCGGCCTCCATCAGGAGCAACCCGGCGGCGCCATCATTGATCCCTGACGAGTTGCCCGCGGTGACACTCCCTCCCTTGCGGAATGCCGGCTCCAGCAACGCCAGCGCCTCCGGCGTCGTATCAGGCCTGGGATGCTCGTCGGTATCGATCACGACCGGGTCACTCTTTTTACCGTCCGATCCGGGAATCACCACGGGGACAATCTCGTCGCGAAACCGACCTGAGGCGATCGCGGCAGCGGCCCGCTGCTGGCTGGCAAGCGCGAAGGCATCTTGCTCTTCGCGCGTGATCCCGTATTGCGCAACGACATTCTCCGCCGTCTCGCCCATGCTGTACGGGGGATATATCTCGGCCAGTCGCGGATTGACGAACCGCCATCCCAGGGTCGTGTCATGCACGCGGATATCGCCACGCGGAAAGGCATGACCGGGCTTGGGCATCGCCAGCGGCGCGCGGGTCATCGACTCGACGCCGCCGGCAATAAAGACCTCCCCCTCCCCGGCCTGGATCGCGTGCGCCGCGCCCACAACCGCCTGGAGGCCCGACCCGCAGAGCCGGTTGACCGTCTGGCCGGGCACCGTGACCGGGAGCCCGGCCAGGAGCACGGCCATTCGCGCGACGTTCCGGTTGTCCTCTCCTGCCTGGTTGGCGCAGCCGAAGATCACGTCTTCGATCGAACCGGGGTCGAGATTGTTCCGGCGGACGAGGGTCTGGATGATGAGCGCGGCCAGGTCATCGGGGCGGACGTCTTTCAGAACCCCCCCATACCGCCCTACAGGGGTCCGAACCGCGTCAACGATCACAGCTTCAGGCATGATGGTTTCACGACTCCCTCGAGTGTGTGTTGTCCCGCAGCGACCAGCCTCCGTAACAGCGGGGCCGGCCGGTACCGCGGATCCCCACGCTCGGCGAACAGCCCCTCGATGATGGCCAGCAGGGTGTCGAGCCCGGCAGACTCCGCGCGTGCGATCGGCCCCTGAGGATAGTTCATGCCGAGCCGCATGGCCGTGTCAATCTCCGACGCCGACGCGATGCCGGCGTCAAGCGCCACGATGGCTTCGTGTGACAGCATCGCCTGAATGCGCGGAAAGACCCCCCCGACGCCATCGCCGACCTCCACAGCCTGCGTCCCGGCATCGGCAAGGAACGCGATCGCGCGGCCCACCGCCTCGCGGCTCGTCTTCATACCTGCCTGCACCTCGATCAACCGGCGTCCGGCACACGGCGGCAGCGTGGCGAAGCCGACGACGCGCTCTGGATGCACGCAGTACCGGGCCGCTTCGGTAGCGGACATGCTCAGTGTGAGGACCACCAGCAACGCGTCGGGCCGCAGCATCGCTTCCAGCGCGGCCACGCCGTGCGCCTGCTGCTCGCCCTGCCGCACCGAGGCATGGATCGCGACCTCGACCTGCCATCGGCCGTCGTTCGGTCCTTCGGTGTGGGTTTGCAGCCCTGCCCCGCGCAGCGTGGAGACGAGGTCGACAGCGACCCGGTTCTCCCCAACGACACCCACGGTCGTGACGCGCCGGTCCTTCTCCTGTGCCGTGCCTGGTTCTTGGGCGCTCCGCGGACCGGCAGCCCCCGGTGCGTAATCGTAGAACCCCCTCCCACTCTTCTGGCCCAGCAGACCGGCATCGACCATGCGCTGTTGCAGAGGATGTGGCTGGTACCGTGGATCGTGGAAGAACGCGTCATAGATCGCCGCTGAGACCGCCAGGTTGACGTCGAGCCCGATGAGATCGAGCAGCTCAAAAGGGCCCATCTTGAATCCACCCGCTTCGCGCATGATGCGGTCGATCATCGGGGCGTCGGCCACGCGCTCCGCCAGCACACGCAAGGCTTCGCCGGTGAAGGGACGGGCGACGCGATTCACCAGGAAGCCTGGGGCCTCCATGACGTTCACCGGAGTCTTGCCCAGCGCTCGCGCCAGGGCGACCGCCGCGTCGACGGTCGCCTCGCTCGTGCGTGCGCCCCGGATGACCTCGACCAGCGCCATCAGCGGGACCGGATTGAAGAAGTGCATGCCGATCACCCGGTCGGGTCGCCGCGTCACCGCGCCCATCGCGCTGATCGAGAGTGACGACGTGTTCGACGCCAGGATGCTCGCAGTCTCGCAGACCTCGTCGAGCCGGCGGAAGAGCTCGCGTTTGAGGCTGAGATCCTCGGGGGCCGCCTCGATCACGACGCCGGCGCCGGTCAGGTCGTCGAGCGCGTCTGTCCAGGTCATGCGCGCAAGCGCGGCGTCCGCCGCCGCCGCGTCGAGGCGACCCCGCGCCACCCGGTGTTGGAGGTTCTGCTCCAGCCGTCGCCGGTTGCGATCCAGAATCTCACCCGAGACATCCTGGACCTGCACGTGGTACCCGGCGACCGCCGCCACCTCGGCGATGCCGCCCCCCATCGTCCCCGAGCCGACGACCCCGATGACAGGCCTCGCCGCATCGGGCATCGGTCAGCGACCCTCGAAGCGAGGACGGCGCTTCTCTACGAACGCGGCGACGCCCTCGTGGTGGTCGGCCGTCCGGCCGGCGATGGTCTGAAGGTGCGCTTCGTACTCGAGGGTGGCCTCCAGTGAAAGCGCCAATCCCATATTGAAGCCGCGCTTGGTCAACCCGAACCCTCGGGTTGGTCCCTCGGCGAATCGCCGCGCCAGCTCCAGTGTTGCGGACATCAGCTCCTCGTGGGGCACGACCCGGTTGACCAGACCCAGACGGAGCGCCTCGGTGGCGTCCACCGGATCAGCGGTAAACGCGAGTTCCGTCGCTTTGGCGAGCCCGATCAGCCGCGGCAGGAAGAACGTCCCCCCGGAGTCAGGAATCAGACCGATGCGCGAGAAGACCTCGATGAATGAGGCTCTATCTGAGGCGATCCGCAAGTCGGTGGCCAGCGCGAGGTTGCAGCCCGCGCCCGCAGCGACCCCATTAACGGCCGCGATGATCGGCTTCTCGATCGTGCGGAGTTTCAGGACGATGGGGTTGTACCGCCGGCGCACCGAGTCGCCGTATGCGACCGGTTCCTCTCCGGCGCGGTCCCGCAGATCCTGGCCCGAGCAGAACCCCCTCCCTGCCCCGGTGAGGATCACGGCCCGCACCTCCGCCGTCCGCTCGGCGAATCGGAGCGTCTCACCAAGTTCGATCGAGAGTTGCTCGTTGACGGCGTTGAGCACCTCGGGACGGTTCAGGGTGATCGTCAACACGCCTCCCTCGAGCGCAGTCAGAATCATCTCAAACGAGGGTGGTTGCACGAGCTATCCTCCTGGCCGCGGTGGCCTGGTTTATCGGCCCTGAAATGCCGGCGGACGCTTGCCCAGGAACGCCTGGATCCCTTCGTTCTTGTCCTCGGTGGAAAACAGCAGATAGAAGGCCTTGCGCTCGTAGTCGAGCCCGCCCTCCAGGGTCGTATCGAAGGCTTTGAGGATCGACTCCTTGGCCAGCCGCACGGCGACGGGCGCCCTCTGGGCGATCGCCTGCGCGAGCTTCTTCGCCTCTTCGAGCGTCACCTCATCGGGGACGACCCGGGTGAGCAGGCCCATGGTATATGCTTCGCCCGCCGTCATCTGACGGCCCGTGAGGACAAGTTCCATGGCCCGGGCCTTGCCGACCGCTCGGGTGAGTCGCTGGGTTCCGCCCGCGCCCGGCATGATGCCGAGATTGATCTCAGGCTGTCCGAACCGCGCGCCATCGCCGGCGACGATCATATCGCAGAGCATGGCCAGCTCACATCCACCGCCCAACGCGAACCCTCGGACCGCCGCGATGATGGGTTTGCTGATCTTCCGAATGCGCTCCCACTGCTGAAACCGATAGCCGGACAGCATGTCCACCGGCGTCGCGGCAGCCATCTCGGTAACATCCGCGCCCGCAGCAAACGCCCGGTCGCTGCCGGTGAGGACGACGCACCGGACGTCGTCACTACGATCGAGGGCCTCCAACGCCGCGACCACCTCATCCATCGTCTCCTGGTTCAGCGCGTTCAACACCTTGGGCCGGTTCAGGGTGATGATGGCGACGGCGCCGTCGTGCTCAATGAGGATGTTGGTATGGCTCATCCTGTGTGCCTCCATTCAGCTTTCTTCAGGAGCTTTCGATTCTGAGAGGGATGCCCCACACTGCCCACAGTAGGCAAAGGCCTCGGGCAGCGGCGAGGCGCCGCAGGCCGGACAGGTGTGTGTGTACGGTCCCCAGTGAAACTCGGTCGCCTGCCCTTCGGCGAGCCGCCGGCGAATGCCGGCGACGTCCACCGGCCGCTTCTCGCGGAACGATGCGAGGCCTTCGTGCGTTTCAGCCGATCCGGCATGGAGCGACAGCCATTCGCGCGCGTGGCCGACGGTCAGATGCCACGAGAGGTCGCGCCAGAAGTTCAACTGGTGCTTCGTGTATCGCGTCACCTCCGGCAGGGTGAGGAGCAGACGCGCGACAAGTCCATCCACCGCGGCGTCGAGGTCGGCCCGCGGCACGGCGCGGTTGATCCACCCCCACTCCAGGGCCTGCGCGGCGGTGACCTCCTCGCACAGGAAGAGCACTTCCCGCGCCCGGCGGTCTCCGATAAGCAACGGGAGCCACTGCGTGGCCCCCGCGGCGGGCACACTGCCCCTGATCGGGCCGACGTGCCGGAGGATGACATCACTGGCCGCAACGGCCAGGTCGCACGCCAGGTTGAACTCGTTGCCGCCGCCGACCGTCAGGCCATTGAGACGCGCGATGGTCGGCTTGCCCAGGTTGCGCAGCCGGTCGTGCGCCTCGATGAACGCGCCCATCCACTTCCAGTAGTCACGAGGCCGGCGCAGAAATTGCTCCTGCTCGTGCAGGTCCGCGCCCGTGCAAAACGCCCGCTCGCCGGCGCCGGTGAGGACGAGCACCCCAACCGTGTCGTCCCACGAGGCGTCCTCGAACGCCGTACTCATTTCCCGCAACGTCTGAAAGTCCAGGGCGTTCAGCACCTCGGGGCGGTTGATGACGAGCGTCGCCCGTTGATCACGCTTCGTGTATATGATGCGTTCGAACCCCAGGGCTTCGGGATCCTGCGGTGTCGGGTAGCGCATCCTCATCCTCCGTCTCGAGGGGCGATCCTGCGAAGTGGTCGGGGCGGACGTTAGAAGACGATCACCACCTCGTAGCCTTTTGCGCGCAGCCGGTCTGCAAGTTCACCGGCGAGTGCCCGATCGCGGAACGCGCCGACGCGCACCTTCAGCAGTCCGCGTTCCCTCACGACATAGGGGTTGAACCCGTCCGCCCGCAGCGCGGCGACACGCTCGTCCGCGTTCTCGCGGGCGGCGAACGCACCGACCTGGACCCGATAGAGCGGGCCGGCGGGGACGGTGTCCCCTGGCCCGGGCGTGACCGCCGGACCCTCAGGGGCCCGCGGTGACGGCGATGGAACGCCTGGCGGTCTGGGTGGCATCCCGGGCGCCACAGTCGTTCCTGGGGCCGCAGGGGCGGCCGTAGGGGACCCCTGGGGCGCCGGTGCTGCCAGTGTCGCATGAGGCGCGGCTGGCAACCGCGCCGTAACAGATCCCGGGCCCTGCGGTGGAGCGGTAGGTGGAGGAGGCTCAGCCACCGGAGGGGAAGCGCCGGTCGAACTTGGCGGCCGGGGTTGCAGGTACCTTTCCCCTACCACGTATCCGACGATGAGTGAAAGCGCGAACAGACCGATCAGCGTCAGGCCGAGTAGAAGGGTGTTTGGACGCACAGGAGCCTGTTCGTCAACCGCGTACGATCTCCTCCGGTCCCTCAAGCGCGCTGAGATACCTGGCCAGCACCTGCTCCCGCGACTGCAACTCCCCCTGCCGACGCCGCTCCTCGTCGACGACATCGGCTGGCGCCCTCACCACGAACTCCGGATCCGCCAGTTTGCGGGTGGTGCGACCGAGATCGACCCGGGCTGTAGCGAGTTCTCCGGCGACACGCTTCCTGGCTCGCACGCGATCGGCCGCGGCCACCTCTAGCGAGATCTCGACGCCGTCCGCCACGGTGCCTACGGTGCCTGGGGAGCGCCTGCCACCGGTAGCCACAACCAGTCCAGGCGCGCGCCCTAGCGCGACCACATAGTCTCTGTGGGCATCAAGGAGCGCCCGTGTCTGGCCCGAAGCCGAGAGTCTCGGCGCGATGGGGGCTGTAGGTACAATCCCGAGATCGGCACGGATCGATCGGATCGCGCGGACCACGCTCATGATCGTCGTCATGGCCTCCTCCGCGCTGTCGTCGATCATGGTCGCATCCGCCAGCGGCCAGGGCGCAATGACGATACTTTCACCATGGTGGGGAAGGGACTGCCACACTTCTTCGGTAATATGCGGCATGATCGGGTGCAGCAGCCGCAGCGTCCCCTCAAGCACCGCCCAGAGCGAGGCCTGAATCGCGCGGCGCCGGCCTGGGTCCAGGTCCGACTGGTACAGGTCGACCTTGACCAGTTCGAGGTACCAGTCGCAGTACTCCGACCACACGAAATCGTAGATCGCCCGAGCGGCCTTGTCGAACTCGAATGCCTCCAGCGCCCCGTTCACCCCCTGCACGAGGCCCGCGTAGCGACCGCGGATCCATCGGTCGAACAGGCTCAGGCTTCCTGGCGAGACCGGGCCCTGTCCGGCCGGCTCGAAGTCCCCCAGGTGCAGGCGCACGAACCGCGCGGCATTCCAGATCTTGTTGTTGAAGTGGCGAATGTCTTCGAGCATCTTCTCGCCGAATCGCAAGTCTTGCTGTCCTTGCGAGCAGCGCAGCGTCAAGGCGAAGCGTAGCGCGTCGGCGCCGTAGCCCTGCTCGACATAATCGAGTGGATCCAGTCCGGTCCCCAGCGACTTGCTCATCCGCTTCCCTTCGATGTTCAGCACCGTCGGGTTGATATACACATCGGTGAATGGGATCTGACCGAGAAACTCCAGGCCAAACATGATCATCCGTGCCACCCATAGGAAGATAATGTCGCGGCCTGTCGCGAGCACGTTGGTCGGGTAGAAGTAGTCGAGATCTGGCGTCTTCGCCGGCCAGCCCAACGTGACGAATGGCCAGGCGGCCGATGAGAACCACGTGTCCAAGATCTGCTCTTCTTGCTTCAAGTCGGTCCCGCCGCACTCGGGGCAGCGGACCGGCGCTTCGCGGGCGGCCGCCAGATGCCCATTCGTGCAGTGATAGACGGGGATCCGGTGTCCCCACCACAGGCGGCGGCTTATGTTCCAGTCGTGGATGTTCTCCATCCAGTCGAGATAGACGTTCATCCACCGTTCAGGATGGAATTGGACCTTTCCCCGGCGCACGACGTCGATCGCCGGCCTGGCGAGTTCGGCCATGCGGCAGAACCACTGGTCGGTGATGTACGGTTCGAGCACAGTCCTACACCGGTCGCACAGGCCCACGTTCGTTGTGTAGGGTTCTTTGCGTTCGATGAGCCCCGCGGCGTCCAGGTCGCGCGCCACCGCGTCGCGGGCGGCGAACCGATCCATGCCTGCGTAGGACCCTGTGTCCGCTGTCATCTTGCCGCGCTCATCCAGGATCACGAGCACTGGCAGTTTGTGCTCGGCGCCGATCTCATTGTCGAGCGGATCGTGGCCCGGCGTGATCTTCACCGCGCCGGTGCCGAACGCGAGATCCACGCGCCGGTCGGCAATCACGGGGACGTGACGGTTTACAATCGGCACGACCACCTCGCGCCCGATCAGGCCGCGGTAGCGGTCGTCGTCAGGATGCACCGCCACAGCCACGTCTGCCAAAATCGTCTCGGGGCGCTGCGTGGCGATCACGACGCCCTCCCCGCCGTCGGCGCCACGATAGCGCACGTGCCAAAGATGGCTCTGTACCGTCTGGTGGTGCACCTCGAGATCCGACACACTGGTCAGGTCTTTCGGACACCAGTTGATCATCCGCCTGCCGTAGTAGATGTAGCCCTTCTGATAGAGTCGCAGGAAATACTCGATGACCGCGTCGTGATACCCCGGGTCCATCGTGAAGGTCACACGGTCCCAGTCGCACCCGGAACCCATCCGACGGATCTGGTTGTATATCAGGCCGCCGTACTTCTCTTTCCACTGCCAGGCCAGCTCCAGGAACTTCTCGCGGCCGAGATCGAAGCGTGTCTTGCCTTGTTTCGCAAGCTCGCGCTCCATCACCACGTGCGTCGCGATGCTCGCATGATCGGTGCCGGGCAGCCACATGGCATTGTCGCCTTGCATCCGGCGCCAGCGTGTGAGCAGATCCTGGACGGTATGGTTCAATGCGTGGCCCATGTGCAGCGTGCCGGTGATGTTGGGCAGCGGCATCATGATCGTGTATGGGCGTCGGGACGGATCCACAGGCGCACGGAAGTAGCCCCGCTCCAGCCACTCCTGGTAGCGCCGGGGCTCGACCTCGAGCGGGTTGTACGGCGCCGCCTTCGTGTCGCCGGCGGCCGCCTCGGGTGCAGTCTGGCGTGCTCGCTTCGCGCCCATCGACTTCTCCCTCCCCCCTTTGAAAACACACACGCCGCCTCGCCAAGGGCGAAGCGGCGCTCCGCGGTACCACCTTGATCGCCGATCAGGGGTGCGCGACGAATCGCGCGCCGATCAACCGGCGCTCTCGCTCGCGATCACGGGCGAACTCCGGCAGCCCTACTAGAGGTTCGGACTGCGGCTCAGGGGCGACGTTCGGTCGGTTCGTTTCCGGAAGGCCGTGCACCCGGTGGGCCTTCCTCGCTCGGGGCGCCGCCGACCTACTCTTCCCCATCCTTGCCTGTTGTGCAGGATTATACCCATAAGGCTCCAGCATATGTCAAGGTGAGATTTCAGAACCACAAGAAGACCCATCAGCACGCGGCTCCAACCTGCAGGAATCGCAGCCGCCGGAAGCAGAAATCACCTGGGACAATTCTCGTCAAGGAGGGCCGGCGATGATTGACTCACGTTCTGTTCGCGGCAGGCGGTGGCTCGCACGTGTTGGGTTGGCTGCGGCGCTTGCCGTGGTACTGGCATGGCTGGCAGCGCCTCACGGCAGGTCCGACGCGCCGGCGTTCGCCGGTCCGGCCTCGCGGTATGAAGTGTGGACCATCGATCAGGCGGATGCCGCCCGAGGTGGCGCCTGGCTCTACGTTTACGACGGCCGGGGCCTGGAGGCTGGTCAGCCGGACAGGCCCGAGCGGGTCAATCTTTTCACCGCCGCGGCCGGCGTCGGTGACGGGCCCGGAGTCCGTCCGCACATGGTGGCTTTCAACAGCACGTTTTCCCACGCCGTCATAGCCAACGTCGCCTCCGGCCATGTGTACGTCATCCGTGGCGCGGATCGCCGCATCGTGGCAAGCATCGATATCGGCGAGCAGGCGCACCATGCCGAGGTCTCACCTGATGGCACCCTTATCGTGGCAGCCAACCAGAACGGGAAACGTTTGGCCCGGATTCGTGCGGACTTCGCGTCCGAGCGGTTCACGTACGCACGGGCCGATGATCTCAATCTGGGTGCAATGGAGGATCCCGCCCACCCGGACAACGCCCCGATCTGTCCGGTGCTCTACAGGGAGAAGGCTTACGTCACCGTTCGTGGTGGAGGGTTGTACCTCGTGGATTATCGGGCCACCCCCATGCGCGTCCTCAGGACCTATGGCAGGGAGCAGATCGGACCGGCAGGATGCGGGGGGGTGGGCCTTGGTGACAAGGTCTACATCAACTCCGGCTCCGCCATCTCCTCCGACCTGTATGTCCTGGACGCCGCCTCGGACCAGATCATCAAGCACCTCCGGCTGAGCTGGACAGGATCGGACGGCCATGGCTTAGTGCCGACCGGCCGCGGGCGCTTCCTGTGGGTAGGGAACCGGGCCGATCACAACATCGCCGTGATCAACACTAATCGGGACGCTGTCGTGGGCCTGATCACCGGCCTGGGCGTCGCGCCGGATATCATGGGCGTCTCACCAGCAGGCCGGCACGTCTTCGTGGCCCTTCGAGGGCCGAACAACTTGACCGGCGGCCCCACTGCAAAGGGTGAAACGCCCGGCATGGCTATTCTTGAGGTCACCGAAGACGGCCAGGGCGGTCGCCGCGTCGGATTCGCACCAATCGGCGATCAGACGTCTGCTTCCCAGAGTGATCCGCACACCCTGGCTGTCCGGCCCGTGCGGTAACGGATCGTTCGGAGATGATCAGCGCCCCGCGAGGCGGGCGGCGATCTCCTGCGCCATGCACTCGACGGCGCCCTCAATGGGCACACCG
>JBQTJG010000263.1:0-3615 GCA_052387355.1 Armatimonadota bacterium
CCGCTTGTCGTCCGCGATCGTCACGTCCGGAATCGTATAGGCCGTGACCCCGGTCCCAGAGACCCGAATGTCGTAGTCGCCGTCGGGAGCATAGAAGTCGAACCTCCCAAGCGTATCGCCGGTGAAGGGGTTCGCCTTCGTCGTGACGCCCTCGTCCGAGTAGATCGTCGCCGCGACCGCCGTCCCGACGTGGAACACATCAATCGTCGGGGAGATAATGGGGAGCCCGGTGTCGCTGCGGATGGCTTGGCCAATGTAGCGTTTCATGGGGCCTCTTCGACGCCCACGACGAACTCGTAGGTGTCGTTGTTGAGTTGGCGCCAGGCGAGGCGATCATCGAGGAGGCGCGCCTTGAAGCGGGGATCATCCAGCGTGACCAGGATGTCATCGAAGAAGTGGACCACGCCGGGGGTCGCCTCCACCTTCACGCGCACCACAGCGCGGACGAATGCCGTGTTGGCTGGCGTCGTCGTCGCTGCCGCGAACTGGGTCCACGTCGTCGGCAATGGCGCCCCGTCGACGGCCGCGAGGAAGCTCATGAACACCTGGCTGGCATTGTAGAAATCGACATGGATGGCCCCAGAACTCCCTGCCCCGACAGACGCCCGGACCCATCCCGAGAGGAAGAGCGGCCGACCGCTCGTCATCGGGATGAACCGTGTGTCCGCTCGCCGCACGGCCGCCGGCGTCGGGGCAGTGATCTTGGCACAGCCAACGCCTCTGCGCGATTCCGCCGGTGTGCCGACCACAACGTCGACGGCATTCGTCGGGGTCCACTCCGACAGTCCTTGCTCGAAGCCGGGATTCCGAAGGAGATTCACCGGGGAGGGATGCGTGAAGTCGAAGCGGGATGAGCGGCCCTTGACGTCGTTGTAGAACGTCACGAAGGTGTCGACCGCGCTGCGGGACACCCGCCGATACCCCAGGTGCACGCGTCGCAGGCGCAGCGGGTCCCGATTCCGGACATGGCGCACCATCGCCCGATAATCTCCGGTGATGGCCCGGCGCTCGTAGGTGTCCTCGGTGATCGACGTCGGCGCCGGGGAGGTCGGGTAGGTCGGCATCTAGCGCCTCCCGGCGAGGAGCTTGACCTGCGTCGAGGTGATCCCGCCGTTCCGCATGTCCGCCGCGACCGTGGCGACGATCTCGCCAGGCGAGGTCCGGGGGATCTGGTTGGGGTCGAACAGCACGTTCACGGTCAGCAGGATCTCACGCTCGTCTCGGCCGCCGCCGCGCCCATTCGTGAAGGTCACCGGGATGCTGCGATTATCGGGGAGGGGGACCACGGCCTCGGAGCGCGCGCCTTCGCCGACCATCGCCAACGTCGGGCGGTGAATGACGCCACCACCTTGCAGTGCCAGTGCGGGGATCAGGCCGCCAGCCACGATGCCGCCGTGCTGCAGCCCAAGGATCGTCCCAAAGAGAGACTTGAAGATCCACTTCGCGGCGATTTCCGCGAGCATGTTGATGATCGAATTGACCACGTTGCGGAAGAAGCCCAGGAACGCGTCGCCGAAATCCTTGGCACCCGATAGGACGTCGACGAAGAACCCCTTGAAGCCGTCCTTGAGCCCCGTGAGCATGTGGCGCATCTCGTCGCCGATCTTTTTGGGAGCGTCTCCGACCCACTGTTCCGGCTCACTGATCGCCAGGTCCTCAGGACCGAACTTGAACTGCCCCCAGGACTTGAACCATCTCTGCATCCCGGTGCCGACAGCCTCGAGGTCTTTGAGGAAGTCCCGGTTGAACTTGATCCGCTGGAGCGCCTCGGCGAGACCGATGCCCTCTTTCCTAGCCATCTTGAGGGCCTCGCGCGCGATCGTGAGCGCCTCGGCCCACTCCACGCCGAGAACGCGCGCTGCCAGACGTGCTGCGTCGGCGATCTCCTCAAGGTTTTCCGTAATCTCCCTACCGCTCGGCATGCCCTCCTCTTCCGGCCTCCGGAACCGTTCGAACAGCCCGATCGCGAGATTCATGGGGTCGGCCATCGCGTCGGCGACTTCCACGACGCTGTTCTTGATCGCACCCAGCGCGCCCACGACCGACTTGGCGGCCGCTTCCCACCGCGCAGCCATGTTGATCCACGCCTGCTGTGCAGGAATCGCGAGCCCGGAGATCGACTTCGCAAAGGACCCAGTCTCTTCGCCCAGCTTCGCGACGCCGCCTTTGGCAGCGACAGACGTCCCGCGGAGTTTGTCCAAGCCCAGATTCAAGAGGTTGAGCGCCCCGCGGCCGAGTTCCACCGCGATCCCGCCAAGTTGCCGAAGTCCTGCAGTAAGCCCCTCCCACCCCGCGCGTATGCGGTCAAGGTTGAACGTCAGCGCACCAAACAGGATCTCCCCTAGGCCACGCGCCGCAGTAGCTAGGCCAGCCCATATGCGCCCGAGGTAATCCACGATGTCACCCCAGATGCGAATGGCGGCCTGCTTCGCCTGCTCCCAGCGGGTAATCAGGAGCACGACGGCGGTGATTACGCCAGCGATGATGGCGATCTTTAGCCCGAGGACTCCAATGACCAAACGCAGGTTGGCGGCGAGGGCGCGCGCCGTCGCACTTACGGTGAACATGGCGCGTTCCGCAAGGTCAAACTTTGCGGCTAACTCCTCGTTGCCGCGGCTCACATTTGAAATGACCGACGCGATTCCCGAAAGCCCGGCCGCCAGATTGGACATAGCTGCGCGCGTCCGTCCGAATGCGTCCGTGGCACGCCGACCGACCTGCTCGACTCGTTCGCCCGTCTCCCGTGCGACGTTGCTGGTCCGCTGCAGACCGCCTTCGATCTGCTGCATCCCGGCCCGGACACGCTCGACGCCTTGGACGGTAAATTCGACCCCGATCGGCTCAGCCATAACCCTACTCTGGCACCTCGAGCGCCTCGATCTCCATCCTCTGGGCGCGTAACTTTAGGCGGTCGAGCAATGCCGTCGCCTCGGCGTACGTCAGGCTCATCACGTCGTCTTTGTTCCAGCCATACTCATGCCCGAAGGTGTCTAGGAGCGCGACGAAAAAGGGTCGGTATTCCCCTGGGAACCGCCGGCTCCGTCAAGTTTGAGAGCTTCAAGGACCGCAATGACCACTGGATCGTCGATCTTCAGGTCATTGACCTCCTCCTGCGTCACGGAGTCATCCGCTTTCCGCAGCACGTAGTAGACGACATGGGCAATGCTGGAGAACCGGGCGAGTGTGTCGGGGGCTATCCCGTATTTCTTCTCCAGCGTTGTCCAGTCGCGGATGACCAGCGGCAACGCCTTGCTTAGGTCGATCGTGCGCCCATTTAGCGTCACGTCCAATGACAAGGTGATCACCTCGTTCTGTGGTAGTCTTAGAGCGCCCACAAGAGAATTCACGCGCCGGAGGGAAGCACCATGAAAACTGCACTCTGCGTTTTTATTGCTATCGTGCTTGCAGGCCTGACACTACAGTACGTACACGCTCAACAGCCATCCGCTGCTGACATTCCCGTCAAACACCGCTCGCTGCCGTGGCCAACATCCGTATCAGCATCCGCACGCTTAGTGACCGTACGCCCTGTGACGCGCGGATTTGAATTCATCTTCCAAGAGCTAAACGGAATCGTACACATCGTATACATGCCTGATGCCAACGCCGTGCTCA
>JBQTJG010000264.1:0-5566 GCA_052387355.1 Armatimonadota bacterium
GATCGCCCCGCGACCCGAGACGAGATCCAGCAGATGAAGACGCACGTTCGAGACGCGATGGAGGCCGGGGCGCGGGGATTCAGCACCGGGTTGGACTACGAGCCCACCACGGTTTCTGACCTTGAAGAGATCGTCGAGTTGGCGAAGGTGGCGGCAGCCTATGGCGGATTCTACACGTCGCATGTCCGCGGCTACAGCCGCAACGTGATCAACGCCGTGGCCGAGGCGATCGACGTTGGCCGCCGCGCCGGCACCCCGGTGCAGATCTCTCATATTGGCGTGGCCGGGCGGCGAAACTGGGGCTTCGGATCTCGCGTGCTCGACATCATGGACAAGGCGCGCCGCGAAGGCGTGCCGGTCGCGTGCGACATGATGGCGTATCCGACCGCGGGAGCGTGGTGGTCGGCGCGGGCGATCTTCCCGTCGTGGGCCTACGACTGGCGGAAAGCCTGGCCCGAGAGCCTCCCCGCGCTGCGCGCGCTCTTGCTGGATCCGGACCAGCGGTCCCGGTTGAAGGCCGAGATTGAGGTCCGGCGCGAGCGACCCAAGTACGGATTCCACGAGGAGTTCGCGATCTTCAGCAATTGGGCCGACATCTACATCCACGAACTGCCGCCAGCAAGCCCGCACCGGCATGTGCTGGGGATGGATATGGCAGCCGCAGCAGCGGGTGAGGGCCGGGACCCGTGCGATCTCTACTTCGACCTGATCGTGAACGAGGGGGAACAGTTCGCGGCGGTGCACGCGCCAATCGGCCCGAGAGATTTCCGCGCGTTCCTGACCGACGAGTGGACCATGTTCGGCACCGATGCGATCGGCACCGCTATCCCTCGCCTGCACGAACCCTGGAACCCGCTGCAGCCGCATCCCCGGCACTATGGGACATTCCCGCGTGTGCTGGCGCAGTTTGTCCGCGAGGAGCGGCTCCTGGACCTGGCCGGTGCCGTGCGGCGAATGACCGGCCTGCCGGCGGATCACTTCGGTCTGGCCGGCCGGGGGTACATCCGCGATGGATACGCGGCAGACCTGGTGATCCTCGATCCGCTCCACGTGCACGAGCGCGGGACGTGGCGCGTCCCGCCTGCGTATCCTGGCGGGATCGCGCACGTCTTCGTCAGCGGCGTCGAGGCTGTCCGCAACGGCACATTCACCGGCGCGCAGGGTGGACGCCTGCTGACCCGCGGAGCGTGAGGGAGGCGACCCCACTGAGCAACCGGTTTGGTCTGGCGCCGTCCCAGCTCGACCGCGCCCGGGACCTCCACAGGCGTGCGATCATCGTCGACGGGCTGATCTCCTCGAAGATCGACAGCGAAGGCGTGGCCATTCTCATGCAGGGCGGCGTGACCGCGAGCAACTTCACTGCCGCCTTCCCCCATCATGACCTGGCGCAGACGCTCGCCGACCTGGTCAACTTCCGGCGTAGTATCGTGGACCTTCGGGACAGACTTGATCTGGCCACATCGACGGCCGACATCGGACGCGCGAAGATGGCGGGCAAAACCAGCCTGATCCTCGGGCTCCAGCACGCGCCCGGACTCGGCGATTACCCGGAGATCGCGGACGCGCTCCATCAGATCGGGGTGCGTGTCGTGCAGATCACCTACAACGAGGAGAGCCCGCTGGGATCCAGTTGCCTGATGCCCGCAGACCATGGTCTCACCGAGCGTGGCCGCCGGGCAGTGGCCGAGCTCAACCTGGCGCGCATCCTCATCGACCTCTCGCATGTCGGGGATCGGACCAGCCGGGACGTGATTGAGGCCTCGGCGCATCCCGTGTCGTTCACCCACGCGAATCCCCGATCGTTCTGCGACAGCCCCAGGAACAAGCCCGACGATGTGATCCAGCGGCTTGCCGACCGCGGCGGGGTGATAGGCGTATGCTGCTGGGGACCCATCTGCTGGACGAGCACCGACGTCGAGCCCACGATCGAGACGTACCTCGACGCCATCGACGACACGGTCAACCTGATCGGCATCGACCATGTCGGCATCGCCACCGATCTGAGCGAGCGCAAGTACACGGATCCGGTCATCTGGAACTCGCACTGGGGTCCCGGGGGATTCTATCCCGGCGTCGTGAGGCACCTGAAGTGGCACTCGTTCACGCGGCGCTTCGTGGAAGGACTCGACAGCTCGGGGCTGATGCCGAATCTGACCGAGGGGTTGGTGAGCCGCGGCTACGATGATGACCAGATCCTGAAGATCCTCGGAGGGAACTTCATGCGCCTGTTCCGCGACGTATGGGGCGCGTAAGGCGCGTCAGGTGACGGAGGAGGGAGCGCGTGCGACTCGTTGATTTGAGCCTCGTCTTGTCAGACGGCCTCAGTACCTACCCCGGCGGTCCCAAGATGAACGTCATGAATCGCATCACGCACGAGTGGTCCCACGGCCGCTACCTGCCGCCGGCGGTGAGCGCGGCCGACCGGGTGATGATGATCAACGAGCATATCGGAACGCATGTCGATGCGCCGTACCACTTCGTCAAAGAGGGCGCCACGATCGATCAGGTGGATCTCGACCGGTTCTGGGGCTCGGCGGTGTTGGCCGATGTCTCCGATCGCACACCCCTGGAGCCGGTCACCGTGCGTCACGTCACCGACGCGCTTGGGCGGCGGGGCGAGACCGTGCGGTCTGACGATATCTTGTTGGTCCGCACGTGGCCGGGCGGGCGGGGCGATCTCGGGTTCCAGCAGGCGCCGGCGCTGACCCGGGACGTCGGCGAGTGGGCCGCCGCGCACCACCTGCGCGCCGTGGGGATCGACCTGCCGAACGTCGACCACCCCGGCGACCGGTCGTTTCCTGTGCACATGGCGTTGCTCCCGGCGGGGATCCTGATCTACGAGAACGTCGCCAACCTCGAACGAGTCCCCGTCGCTCGCTTCCAGTTCCTCGGCCTGCCGCTCCGGCTCTCGGGCGCGACCGGCTCACCCGTGCGCGCGGTGGCGATCATCGACTGAGTACGGGAGCGCGACGGTGCCGTCAATCGACGCGATCGCCCTGCAAGTGCAGTGGAGTCGCCTGATCACGATCATGGATGAGGTCGACGCCGCCCTGGTGCGCACCTCGTTCTCCACGATCGTCGGGGAGACGCGCGACTTCGCGGTGATCTTGCTCGACGGGCACGCGCGGTCCGTGGCGCAGTCGCAGTTGTCCTCGCCGGGCTTCACGTGCTCGCTGCCGTTCGCGACCCGGCACATGCTGCGGCAGTTTCCTCCCCACACAGGAGATCGCGTTCCGGGTTTTGGGCGACCATCCGGTCCGAGTATCCGTCCGGCCGGACAAGATGCGCTTCCCTGCGCCCGGCATCGCCGGCGGATGGTCCGGCGCGCCCGGCGAGTTGCTGCTCGATGGGCGGCCCATCGCGCCCGAGCCCCGTGATCTTCTCCCTGGAAGCGAACTCGTGCTGAGGCTCCCCGGCGGGGGAGGATTTGGGGACCCGCGGATGCGAGACCCGCAGCGAATCGCCGAGGATCTTGAAGCCGGTTACGTCACCAGCCGCACTGTCCAGCGTCCGGTCTGAACGTGGTCGCCGGTTATCCTTAGCCTTCCGGGACGAGGAGTGCGATGCTGGCCGTGAAGCCGTGCAGGTAGGGGCGTGATCCTACCGGGCCGATCTCGCCGTTGCAGAACAGCCCCGCGAGCGGGATCGGCCCCAGATATTGCGCCACCGCCTGCGCATCGTGGTGCGGCCGGCCGAACAGCCCGATCCCGCGACCGTTGCACGAGCACAGCAGCGCGGCCAGCGGCTTCCTGTCGTTCAGATCCGCCTTCATGCGGTCCAGCAGTTCGTGAAGGTCCTCGGTAGCGGCCGCAGGATCACGAAGCTGAAACTGCAGCGTCTGTCCGACCCGCGGCAGCGCGCCCACGGCCAGCGCGCCGGTCTCTGGGATCACGCCGACCAAGTTACGAATCAGGAAGTCGCCGCGTCGGAACTCCTCGCGATACTCATCCATCGCCAGCCCGATCAGCAGGTTGCGCTGCGCCCGACGCTGGACAGCGGCGGGCAGAGAGCGCAGCGTGTCGACCAGCACCTGGTACGCCGGCCGGTGCGCGATCGTCTCAATGATGTTGCCCTGTGTCCCGGTGATGGTCCACGGCCGGCCGATGGGCGCGGCTCCCTGAGAGACGACCGTGAGGATCGTGTAGGGACCACCCAGCGCCAGCGCAACGGCGCCGTGATCGTACACACGGTCGTCGAGGAAGAGGTGGGTCCGCCGATGCGCCATGTCGCCCGACGCGAGCCCGCCTGCCAGGGGGATCCCAGGATACGCCTCCGACAGCGCTGCCAGGAGCCGTTCTGCATCAAGTGTGAAGGGATCGGCAAAGACGAGGCAGGCGCGCGCTGCTTCGGGCTCGATACCGATGAACCGATGCCACACCTGCGGGCTGTTCCACCGGTCGACTTCATCCTGCGCAAGATGGATCGCCCGGAGACTGGCGCCTGGAACCGAAAGCAACATCAACGATAGGGCTGGCTCGCCTTCGATCTCCTGGCCCGGGCCGATCACGCCCTGTCCCGAGCACCCGACGAGAAGCCGGGTGCTCGTTTCTGCGCGCACGGCGGCCAGCAGTGCTGGGAACTCGTCGGCATAATCGCTGCTGGCGAACAGGAGCGCCAGATCATCGCTGTCCGGTCCGCGTGAAGAAGGCGGGAGCTGACGCACGACATCGACCAGGGCGTCCCGCCAGTTACGGTGCCGAGCCGTGACTGCCGCCGCTCTCATCGCCCGGGGCCTGGAGTCGGCGCGCTCGCCGCGGGGCTCACAGCAGGTGCCAGTAGCGGTAGGCTGTCCCCGGACGGAAGACGATCACTTCCCTCAGGCCTCCGCCCGCGTAGAATCGGAAGGCGATCCCGAGCCTGTCGTAGATCAGGCGCAGGTCGCCGCGCTGCGGCGTGGTTTCCGCCGTCGGCTCGCCGTACGCGCGCACGAGTCGCGCGCGCGTCACGTGAAACCCAACACCTCTCTCGGTCTTGAACGGCGGGGCCGAACCCTGCACCTCGGACGCGACGATGTACTCGACTCGCCGGCCGTCCTGCGTTGCCGCCGCAATCCGTTGTTCGGCCCACTCGTACCAGACGAGCTCAACGCTGGAGTCCGCGACGGGCGGAATGCTGGCCATGTACAACAGGCGTCGGGGCGGGCCATGCCGGCGCACCAGGTCGTCGATCGTCGTCACCAGCGCCCACCGGCCGATCCGTTTCCCCGGGACGATCAATTGGGCATCGGAAACCTGCGACGCGGCATGAGGCACAGCGACTGCAAGACACATCACGATGGCAAGGACGGTGGTTCGCACAGCATCCTATGGCGGTTTGACGTCACGCGCTCCATTCGTGGAGACGCCGGACAGTTCCTGTGGATGTGATGCGGTGAGAAGGAAGATGCGCCCTCCGCGCCGGAGGACTCACAGACCCTGTGAGGATGGAGGCTGCCGATGGATGTCGCAATCATGGTCGAAGGTCAGGACGGGTTGAACTGGCCGCGCTGGCAACGTCTCGCGCAGGCGGTCGAGGATCTGGGATTCGCCGGCCTCTATCGCTCGGACCACTTCACCAATGCCGGCCC
>JBQTJG010000265.1:0-3932 GCA_052387355.1 Armatimonadota bacterium
TGGCGCCCGGCGGCCCCGCGTCGATCTATGCCTCGTCGTCCGATACCACGGCCGAAGACCTGGACCGCATCGAACGCCTGCTGGGGACCGACCAGCCCCTGCCGGTTCAGTACGGACGGTGGCTCGCAGGCATGGTGCGAGGCGATTGGGGGCGCTCGTTCCGCTCGCGCGAACCGGTCACGGTGGTTCTGGCCGGGCGATTACCTAATACCCTCCAGCTCATGCTTGGCGCGCTGGTCCTGGCTGTTGCGCTCTCGGTGCCGTTCGGCGTGTTTTCGGCGGTCAGCCAACGACGTTGGGTGCAGTACCAGGTGAGCGCCGCGTCGATGCTGGGTATCTCCATTCCCACGTTTTGGCTGGGGATGATGATTCTGCTTCTCTTCTCGGTGAAGCTGCGGTGGCTGCCGTCAGGGGGCATGGCCAGCATCGGGGCGAGCTTCAGCCTCGCCGACCGCCTGGCCCACCTGATCGGTCCGGCGAGCGTCCTGGCGACGCTGTACATCGCTGGCTGGAGCCGCTACCTGCGCTCGAGTCTGCTCGAAGTGATCTGCCAGGATTACATTCGGACCGCGCGGGCGAAGGGACTGGCGGAGCGGGCGGTGTTGTTCCGGCACGCCCTGCGCAACGCCCTGTTGCCGCTCGTCACCCTCATCGGGCTGCAAGCGCCCACGTTGGTCGGTGGGGCGATCATCACCGAGACCGTCTTCGCCTGGCCCGGGATGGGCCGGCTGCTGACGGAGTCGTTGACGAGCCGAGACTATCCCGTACTGATGGCGTCGTTCATGATCATGGCAGTACTGACCGTGGTCGGCAACCTCCTGGCCGACCTCGCATACGGTTGGATCGATCCCCGGATCAGGCTGGCGTGACGCATGGCCGACGTCCTGGCGCGCGACGCTATACGAACCACATCATCCGTCGACATCCGGCGCCGCCCGAAGGCCTGGCATCGCTTCTGGGGGCATCGCCTGGCGGTGGCTGGAGCCTGCATCATCCTCACGCTGATCATGCTGGCGCTGCTGGCGCCGGTCCTGGCGCCTTACGACCCTGAGGCCATCAGCCTTGAGATTCTGGCTCCGCCGAGCACCCGGCATTGGTTGGGCACCGACGAGGTTGGCCGCGACCTCATCTCCCGGTTGTTGTCCGCGGCGCGCATCTCACTGACGGTCGGCATCGCATCGTCGATCCTCACCGTCATCCTGGGCGTCACGATCGGCGCGGTGGCCGGCTATGCGGGCGGGAGAGTCGATGCTCTCATCTCGGCGGGGATCAACATCAAGCTGGCCATCCCCCTCTTGCCACTGGCGCTCGTGCTCGCATCGTTCCTGGAAACCAACCTGATCTTCGTGGTCTTGATCATTGGCCTGCTCTCGTGGGGCGGTGTCGCGAGGATCATCCGCGCTGAGTTTCTCTCGCTGAAGGAGCGGGAGTTCGTGCAGGCGGCGCTGGCCACCGGAGGCACCGCACGTAGGATCGTCGTCCACCATATCCTGCCGAACACGCTGGCGCCGATCATCGTCGCGGCCACGCTCCAGATGGCCACCGCCATTCTCCTGGAGTCCGCGTTGAGCTATCTGGGCTTCGGCATTCAGCCCCCGCAGGCCTCGTGGGGGAACATGTTGCAGAACGCCCAACGCTACCTGCGCACTGCGCCGGCGATGGCGATCTACCCGGGCGCGCTGATCTCGCTGACGGTCATGAGCATCAACTTTGCAGGCGACGGACTGCGGGATGCACTCGACCCCCGGCTGAGGGTTTGACCCAGGAGCAGATCGCCGGGGAACAGCGGACGCAGGACAGGGCGCGAACGACCGGGTATTAGTATGCCGCCAGCGTACTTCTCTCTTGCTCGCTGGAGTTCTGGCCGTCCGGCGACACCTGGTACGTCGGCGATGAGACGCACAAGGCTCTTCACCTGAAGCTGACGGGCATCGATCGGGCGTGGAGATCGATGCCGCAGTAGTACTGATGCTGCTGGGTGTAGAATCTCATTGAGGTCTCCTCCTCTCGGGTTGGCTACCGCTACCCAGCATACGATCCCGCGTGCTGAGGAGGGGCCTCAATGAGTATCAGCGCGCTCCAGCCGACGCCGCGGTTTCGCGGCGGTTCCCTCGCTGCGCTCGGCGCGGCTGAGCGCGAGCGTTGGGCATAGGAGGCGCCATGCCAAAGCCGGGAGATTCCGTGCGGCAGGAAGACGAATACACCGACCAGCCGCAGGAGAAGAGGGACTACTGGGAGAACGGTTTCAACAACGACCTGGACCCGCAGCAGCAACAGAAGCTCAAGGAACAGGCTGATCGGGCAGCGCGCTATCGTCGAGGCGACGACGACTACAACGGCGACTATCCGCGCAAGTTTGATGGCCCGATCCCGATAGGGATTGATCACGGCCTGCTCGTCCGCAACGTGAAACAGTATGTCGCCGATGCCTTGACTCCGCACGGCGACAACCCGAATGCCGTCGCGCCGCACCGCCCGGTGGGCGGGATCACTGATTCGAATCCCGACCCGCACAACCCTCAGGGGCCCCCTGACGGAACGTTTTCCGGTGAGCCAAACTGGGTCTGCATCAACCTCGCTGAGTACATGGCGGCCCTTCTCCGTGAGCTGGGCTACCCGGTGCGGGAGTGCAACACTTACTTGAGCCGGGACGGCAAGGACATCTACCAGTCCGCCGCTTTGCAGGTCTGGTTCGAAGGGAAGTGGCATTTCGTGGACCCGTTCACGTGCACCTATCACCCGGCCGCCGGATTTCCAAACGGCTTCACGGACATGACCACCTACTATTGGGATGATGTCACAGCCGTCCCCTACAAGGAGTGGCGAGTCGGCTCCTGGGCCGACTGGCAAGAACTCGACGACGACGACATTGGCGGCGACCTGCAGGACCGCTTTTATCCACCCAAGTCCGTCAAGCCCGGTTTTCTTCTCGAGCCGGCCAAACCAGCTGGCGGCATCAGGGTGAGGGGCAAGGAGGACTGGTTCGAACGCCGCTCCGCCCGCGGGCGCAGCGAACGATCCGGGGTTTACATCACCACACAAACGCCGGGCGTGCGGATGTACGTCGTGGACGCGCAGGGACGCGTTACCGACGGCGACGTGAACGAGATTCCCGGGGCCTTTCGCCTCGCCGCCGGCACCCCAATCAAGTACTGCAAACAGGAGTTTCTCGAACCGGGCGAAGAGTTGCCACCGGATATGCCGGCTCGATTCCCGGAGACGGCCTTTGTCGGTGTGCAATCTTTCCTGGCAGACTGGACGGAGGTGGGAACGCACCATTTTGTGCTGTATCTGCACGGTGCTCCGGGAACCGTGGTGCGGGTGGATCACTCACTTCTGGGCGATGTCCATCCTGTAATGGTGAAGGGTCTCCCGCGTCAGTTGGTGCTTCCGGACGGGGGGGCCGCGGTCCGATTCACCCTCACCATTGATCCGATTGATCCAGGCTTTCACGCGCTGTTTGAAATCCTCTTGCGGAAGGGGCTGGTTCTGTCTGAGGAATACGGCCCGGCGACGGATGTGATTCGGGCAGCCAAGTACCGAAAACAAGAATGGCAAGCGCGGACTCGTCTGGAGAGAGGGGCAAGAAGATTCGGCCCGCACCCAGTATGAACTGCGCCGGGTGGGCGTGAGGTCTTCGGGAGGACGTAAGAGGGTCAGGCATGCTTTATTGACAATTGTAGGATGCCCAACACTTATGAGGCCTCCTCGCGTTAAGAGGTAAAGATATCGCGGATCGCCTCGTCCTCGACGCTGGGGACGTAGACCGAGGTGAGGTCGCCGAAGCGCAGCAGGCGCGCCAGTGCACGGCGTCGCGGCGGTCGGTCTTGACCCGGTCGCCGGCCTTCTTCGGCATCAACGACGGCGCGACCACGAGGCAGACAAGCCCCGTGTGGGTGAGAGACCGATGCAGGACATACCCACACGGGCCG
>JBQTJG010000266.1:0-1596 GCA_052387355.1 Armatimonadota bacterium
GGCCTCCTCCGTTGCATACGGGATCGTATGCTGGGTGGTGGCAACCAGCCCGAGAGGAGGAGACCTCAATGCGATTCTACACCCAGCAGCATCAGTTCTACTGCGGCGTCGATCTCCATGCCCGATCCCTGTATGTCTGTATCCTC
The DNA here is from genome assembly GCA_052387355.1 of Armatimonadota bacterium. GTDB lineage: Bacteria > Sysuimicrobiota > Sysuimicrobiia > Sysuimicrobiales > Humicultoraceae > JBQTJG01. The sequence continues at coordinate 147 of JBQTJG010000266.1, forward strand.
GACCAGGCCGGAGACGTTCAGGTCCACCGGAATCTCAGCGCCACCCCAGAAGCGTTCCTCCAGGTCATCGCGCCGTACCGCCAGGATCTTGCCGGGGCCGCCGAGTGCATGTTCGCCTGGTACTGGCTCGCTGACCTGTGTGCGCGGGAAGGGATTCCCTTCGTGCTCGGCCATGCTCTCTACATGAAGGCCATCCACGGCGGCAAAGCCAAACACGATCGGATCGACGCCCACAAGACACGATCCTCAGCGTCTTCGACCCGCCGGAATGCCTTAGCCCCGCCGGAAAGAACTCTTTACCTCTTGACACGAGGAGGCCTCATAAGTGTTAGGCCGCGATAGCATGCATTCACGTCACTTGACGATTGTCGGTTGGTCTATTACCCACCGCTCGAATCTGGGCGGTGCCACGTCACGTGCGGGCAGGAGGGCGTGGGAGGCGCTGTGGTCGCTCCGCACTCTCCGCGCCAGATCGGGCGTACGTTGCCAGGATCGCGCCGGTCGGAATCGTCTCGCTCGTCACGAGAGCGAGTCGCCGACACACCCTGTCGTCGCGAAAGAAGCGCTTGCCGCCGCCGAGCATAACGGGATCGATCATCAGCCGAAGCTCGTCGACGAGATCGTGCTCGAGAAGGGCGGCGGCGAGCACAGTGCTGCCGATCACGAGCAGATCGTTGCCCGCTTCGCGTTTCAACGCGGCGACGGACTCGGCGAGATCGCCCTTGAGCAGCCTCGAGTTCTGCCAGGCGAGTGGCTCCCGCAGCGTTCTCGATGCGACGTACTTTGGGAGGGTGTTCAACGGTTGGGCGAGCGCCTGCTCTTCCGGGGACGCGTGCGGCCAGTGTGCTGCGAACACATCGTACGTGTGGCGCCCGAGCAGGAAGCCTCCGGCCCGATTCACGTTCTCGACGACCCACTTCATCGAGCGCTCCTCGAAGTAACGCAGGTGCCAGCCGCCATGTTTGAAATTGCCACTCGTGTCTTCGTCGGCGTACGCGGGTGCCTGCACGACTCCATCGAGACTCATCCATTCGAAAACGATCACCTTACGCATCGCAGAATCCTCCAGTGTTCAGACGCTCCGGCACCTATCAGCAGCCTAACGATCGCGCTCAGCGGCGGCTGGCAAGAGCCGAGCTGTGCCAAGAACACCACCGACCAGTGCAGAGCACGACGTTCGGCCGGCCGCTGGAGCGCGGTGATAGACGGGCACCGCTAAGGCCTTGGCCGCATCTGTCGGCAACTCGATTGGGACAAAGTGATCCGCGGGGTAGAGGTAGTCCTCTCCCGACTCGTCAATAATGCGGATGTAACCTTCCTCCGCAGCATCTGAGTCAGTAATGACCTGATACACCTTGCGCGGCTCCAGGTCATCACACCCGTCGTTTCGGATGCAGAGGACAAAACGAGTGATTGCCTTCTGCTTCTTCATTGGTTTTCAGTCCAAGAA
>JBQTJG010000267.1:0-10410 GCA_052387355.1 Armatimonadota bacterium
CGGCATGCGGTCCATTGGCCTCCGGCAGTCGTACCGGCGGCACGTTGAGGAAGCGGTCGAGATAGACACTCATCGCCGCGTCGAAGACGCCCCGAAGTAGTTCAATGGAGGGCGCGCGGCGCAGGCCTTGGTGCACGGCATTCGCAAACGTGAAGGTGTGCAGCGCCGTATCCCAATCGCCGAACTCGTTGCTCGTCGGGAACTGCGCGATGCGCAGCGCGCCAGCGTAGGCCACCGCGCCGGCCACCTCTGCCTCGGTGGCGCCCTGCCTGACGGCGTCGAGCAGGGCATCCGCGATTGCTTGCGCGTCTTCGCCCAGCAGCACGGGCACAAGGGCCGCCCGGTCTTGCCGCCACCCCGGCTGTGAGCGGCGGGCGGCACTGCCCATCTCCAGCGCAGCCGGCAGCGCCTCAAACGCGCCTTCCAGGATGTCAACGAGATCCACCGGATGCCGCCACTGGTTCGACTCTTCCATCCGGGCTGCGCCGGCATAGAACGGGGCCAGGCTCGTCAGCGCCAGCTCGGCGTGCTCCCATCCCGCGACGTCGAGCGCCTCGAATGCCTTGTTCGTGAAGTCGAGCACGTGCCCAATCTCGATGTATCGGTGGTCGGTCGCCGCGGCAAGGAGCATGTCGGCGAGCGCCCTATGGTCGCCGCCCGCCCGCACGGCCGAGGCAATGCAGCGCTCGGCGCCCTCGGCGTCCCGCACTTCGATGAACTGCCGGAACCAGCGCTTCAGCGTGGCGATGTCGGTCGTCGACCCGGGGAGGGGCGCGAGCGGAAAGCGCGGCGCCATACCGTCGCTGTTGGCCGCGACAGCCGATAGCCCATGATAGAGCGCGAGCGGCCGGTCCTCCGGATCGAGCGAGGGAACCAGGTTCATCATGCAGGCGTGAATCGTCAGGCCTTGCCCCCACCCCTCGCGCCTGTAGCGTACGCCGAACTCGATCCCGGTGCGGAACGGCACCGCCGGATCCTCGCCGGGACCCGCGAGCGTGATCGCGGCCTTCGCGATCACGAGCGAAATGTTGCGCTCGAGCCCTTCCTTCAGCCGGATGCGGTGGTGCTCGCGGGGATCGGCGTGCGCCGCGACGTCAACCCACACGTCCCCATCGCGGATGTCGACGGGAAAGGTCCGCACGCTGTCAGCCCACGGGTCGAACGTCCCCCCGGTCGCCAAATCGAACCGGGCGTGATGCCAGTGACAGGTGAGGATGCCGTCGCGCACGGTGCCGCGATGAAGAGGAAATCCCATGTGCGGGCAGCGGTTGTCCAACGCGTGGACCTGGCCGTTGCGCGCGAACAGCGCCAGGGTGTGACCTTCAACCTGCACAGCAAGGCAGCCGGCCGCCTGCACATCCGCCAGGCGCGCAGCGCGTCTGAAATCGCCGACCTTCACCGCCATGTCGCTCTCCTCCTATCGGTATGTGTCGATGTGCCGCATCAGAGTGGGGCCGCCGCAGGGATGACATCGCGCGCGAACGCATCGAGCGGTGCGATCTCGTGTACATTCGGCATGTTGAAAATCGCGTGCTGGATGCCGACTTTCGCCAACGCGCGGCAGGTCGAAAGCAGATCAGCGGTGGTCATGCCGCCGGGCGTCAGGTTTGCTCTCGCCAGCGCGGTGCGCTCAATCTGCTCGTACGGCCGGCCAATCGCGTCACAGTGACGCTTCAGCACGTCGAGCTTTCTTGCTACGGTCTCCAAACCGGCGCCTGCGAACAGATTACAGGCGTCTGCATACTGCGCGACAAACCGCAGGGTCTTCCTCTCGCCGGCACCGCCGATCAGAATGGGCGGGTGGGGTTTCGTGATGGGCTGCGGACTGCTGATCGGCTCGGCCAGCCTGTAATGCTTCCCTTCGTAGGGCGTCACATCGCCCGACCACATCTGCTTCACAATCTGCAGGGTTTCCTCCAGACGTTGGAAGCGCTCGCGCATCGGGGGAAACGGCAGGCCCAGACCCACGGCTTCGCGCTCGTTCCACGCGGCGCCGATACCCAGGTAGGCGCGCCCTCCTGACAGGACATCAAGATTCGAGACGGTCTTGACCAGCAGGCCGGGGTGACGATACACGACACCGGTGACCATCGTGCCGAGTCGTGCTCGTTTCGTCACACCGGCGAGGTAGCTGATGGTGCTGTAGGCCTCGAGCATCGGATCTTCAGGCGGGCCGAGGTACTGGATCTGGAAGAAGTGGTCCATCACCCATAGGCTGGCGAACCCGGCCTCATCAGCCGTCCGCGCGATCTCTGCGAGCTTCGGACCCACATTGGCCGGCGAGCCAGGCCAGTTGAAACTCGAGATCTGCAGTCCGATCTTCATTCCCTTGCCTCCTGGGTAACAACACCTCCACTCTAAGAGCCGGGTGGACGTGTGGCCATCGCCACTAGCATAGTCCGAAACCCGCCAGTTGGGACGTGCCGCGCCTGTCCCAATAGACAGGGGATTGGGAGAGGCGAGAACGCGGATCGCGCCCGCGAGGGACTAGATCGAGGCGGCGAGGATCGGCGTCGTGGTCGGGCGCGGCGAGCCGCTCGGTCCGCGCTCAACCGAGATCGCCACCGCCTGATAGCGGCCGAAGTCTGCGGCGACCGGTACGATGATGGGGCGTCCCGGCACCGGGCGGAAGACGCCGGCGCTCTCCGGCTGCTGGCCGGCCACCAGCCCCAACTGGTACACGAACTCACTCCCGGGATCGCCGAGGTCGCTCACGATCAGCGCGCCCTGCCGGCGAACGGGATCGTAGACGAAGCGCACCTTGGCCTGTACTGACCCGGCCAACACAGCGGTCTTCGTTGAAGGACTGGCCAGCAGCGCCAGAACCTGTTCCTGAGCGGCCAGGCGCTCGTTGAGGGTTGCGAGACGTTGGCTGAGCGAGACCGCGATGCCCGCAAGGACGATCGCAAGGGCGGCCGCGGCGGCGAGCGCAAGCGTCCAGACGCGCGGGAACGCCATCACTTTCGCGCGCGGCCGGACCTCCGACTGAATCGCCTCTGACTGGATGGCGTCCAGGATCCGCTCACGCAGACCGGCCGGTGGATCGACCATCGGGATCCCGCGGGCGAGATCGGACGAGACCTCCTGACATGCCGCCAGGTCACTGCGGCACTCCTCGGACGTGCGCAAATGCGCCTCGACCTCGCGCGCCTCTTCGGGCAAGAGCGCGTGGAGGGCGTAGGCTGGAATCAAGTCTCGCAGTTCCTCGTGCGTCACCTGTCCGTCTCCGTGACGTGACGTCCGAGCTGGCCCCGCAGGCGAAGCATCCCATCCCGTATCCTGGTCTTGACCGTTCCCAGGGGGACACGGAGCCGATTGGCGATTTCTTGCTGCGTGTAGCCAGCATAGTATGCGAGGGTAATCGCCTCTCGCTGGGGCTGAGACAGCGCGTTCAGCGCCTCGCGCACCTGCGCGCCCTCGACCGACCGCACCGCCTGTCCCGCCACATCAAGATCGACGGTCATCGACTCGCTGAGCGGCTCGGCTGTACGCACACGCTGGCGGCGGACTGCATCCACGCTCTTATGGTGAGCCAGCGACAGGACCCACGTGCGCGCCGCGCCACGGCGCGAATCGAAGGCGTTCGAACCGCGCCAGACGGCCATGAAGACCTCTTGCGTCACCTCTTCCGCCGCCTGTGGATTCCGCACGAGGCCAAGCGCGAGTGAGTACACCAACCGAGCGTAGCGATCGTAAAGCGCCTCCAACGCGCGCCCGTCCTTCCGCGCGATACGCTCAAGCAGCAAGTGCTCGTCCTCGTTCCGCATCCGGTCTGAATCCATCGAAGGGCGTGTTTGGACACCACCCGCCCCGGTTCCTGTAGCGCCTCCATAAGGGTATGGCCTCCTACTCACCATACGCGCAGCTACTCAAAGAGGATTCCTCCCTCCACCGGACCACCGATCAATCCATTCCAGACCGACATGCGAAAAGTGGAGTGCACGCGAAGACGTTCACTTGTGAGGAGGTGTCGGGTGACAGAGCGATTCCGCAAGAGCGCCCGCACAACGGCGTTGGTCGCGGCGCTGGGCCTGGCAGCGATGCTTGCGGGATTCGCCGCCGGTTTCCGCATCGCGCAGGCCGCGCCCGCAAATCAGCCGGCAGCCGCAGCGATCGATACGTTCCAGTTCAAGCCCCGCGATGTGGAGATCAAGGTCGGGACGAAGGTCGTCTGGACGAACCACGACGACGTCACGCACACCGTGACTTCGGGCACGCCCGAGCAGCGCACAGAGATGTTCAACGCCACATTGAACGGCAAGGGAACGACGTTCGAGTTTGCCTTCGCCAAGACGGGCACGGTTACGTACTTCTGCAACCGGCACCAGCAGATGCGGGGCGAGATCCAGGTCAAAGAGTAAAGACACTGAGGAGGAACGTAGCCATGAGTTGGAAGTCGTCCGCGAAAGTTCTGGTTTTCCTGATGGGAGTCGGCGTCATCGGCGTCGGGCTTATCATGCCCGGCCTCAACGCGGCGCCGGCCGTGGGCGCGCCGGGAATGGCGCCCATGACCACGTCGGCCACGAAGGCCGGCGATCTCCGGGTCGCGCTGAATAACCTGCTCGGCGAGCACGTCGTGTTCGCCGCAAGCGCAACGTCCGGGGCGTTATCCGGCCGGACCGCTCAATTCAATGCGGCGGCCGCGGCGCTTGACGCCAACTCCAACGACATCATCAAGGCCGTCGCCGGAGTCTACGGTGAGGACGCGGGGCGTGCGTTCGGTCCACTGTGGAAGAAGCACATCGGATTCGTGGTCGACTACACGACCGGCCTGGCTGCGAAGGACAAGGCCAAGCAGGACAAGGCCGTCAACGATCTGCTCGCGTACACTCAGGAGTTCGGCGCGTTCCTAAACTCGGCTACGCGGGGCGCCCTGCCGACCGCGGCCGTCGCCGAGCTGGTGAAGATGCATGTCCTCACTCTGAAGGACATCATCGATGCGCAGGCGGCTGATCAACCCGGCCGTGAGTTCGCGGCGATCCGGAGGGCCTATGGGCACATGGGGATGGTGGCTGAGCCGCTGGCAGGCGCGATCTCCAGGCAGTTCGCCAGCCGCTTCCCGGGATCGGTCGACTCATCGGCGGTGAACCTGAGAATCGCCTACAACTCCCTGCTCGCCGAGCATGTCTATCTGGCGGCCCGGGCGACCGGCGCTGCGCTCGGCGGCCGGCAGCCGGAGTTCCGCGCAGCGGCTGTCGCGCTCGACGCCAACTCCAATGACATCATCGCAGCCGTGGGATCGATCTATGGTCAGGACGCAGGCCGCGCGTTTGGTCCGCTGTGGAAGAAGCACATCGGATTCGTGGTCGACTACACGACCGGCCTGGCCACCAGCGACTACCCGAAGCGCGACAAAGCTGTCAACGATCTGCTGGCCTACACTCAGGAGTTCGGTGCGTTCCTGAACTCGGCCACGCGGGGCGCCCTGCCGACGGCGGCCGTGGCCGAGCTCGTCAAGATGCACGTCCTGACCCTCAAGGACGTCATCGACGCACAGGCGGCCGGCAACACGCCCAAGGTCTATACCGACTTGCGAAAGGCGATGGGCCACATGCAGATGCTGGCCGATCCGTTGACCGAAGCGATCGTCAAGCAGTTCGCCGAGCGCTACGCGCAGTAACGCGACGCAGCGCCCGGCAGGCAGCGCCCCGAGCATCGGACGGGGCGCTGCTGCTTTACCAAAGAACCTCGATTGGATATCTTGCAACCTGCGGGTCTCCGCTGACGAGCGCCATTGCCTCAACCATCGCCTGCGCCACAAGCATTCGGTCAAATGGATCGCGGTGTAGATCCGGAAGCGCATGGACCTTCAAGGCATGGCGCATGTGCACTGGGAGGACCTGGAATCCATTGGCGGCAACATGCGCGGGAACGAAGCGCTCGAGATCGCCGGACACGTGCACCCGCCCCAGGCGGGCCTTGATGGCGATTTCCCAGGCGCTGGCTGCGCTGAAGAATACCTCATTGTCTCCATCTGTGATGAGTGCCCGCGCCCGCTTGGCGAGCCGTTCGTGCTCCGTGACCCACCAAAGAAATGCGTGAGTATCGAGGAGCAGCCTCACGATTCAAACTCGTTCTGGAGATCGTCCGGCAACGGCGCATCAAAATCCGGGGCGACCTCGAGTTCTCCGCGGGCACTGCCAGGTACCCGGCGGACGGGCCGCATCACCACGGGGACGAGCCGCGCGACAGGCTTTCCGGCTCTCGCGATTGTGATCTCCTCCCCCTGGAGGACCCGCGCGATTAGCTTCGAGAAGTGTGTCTTCGCCTGATGGATGTTCACGGCCAAAATGCATCACCGAGAGTTAATTATAGACTAAGTCTACGACTAAGTCAATATATTCGAGAGCGCTGCTTTAATCTCGGCCAGGACCTGTTGATCGCCCTCGGTCGTGCGTGCGGCCTCAAGAGCCGCCGTGGCAGTCTCTCCGCCAATACGACCGAGCGCCCAGGCCGCGTGTCCGCGCACGATGGCATCCTCAGGGTCGCGCAGCGCAACCGTTAGCTCGGGAACGGCCCGGGCGTCGCCGAGGTTACCGAGCGCGACAGCGACGTTGCGGCGCAGGCCGCTCCGCTTCGTGCGCTTGATCGCGCTGCGGCGCAGCCGCCTCCGGTACTCTCCCTCGGTGATGTTGAGCAGCGGGAGGAGGAGCGGCCGGGTACCCAGCTCGGGCCGCGGATGGAATTCCGGGTGCGTCGTCGGCCGGGCCAGCCGGTTGAATGGGCAGGCTTCCTGGCACAGATCGCAGCCGAAGATCATGTCCTCGAGTGTCGGCCTGACCTCGCGTGGGATCCAGCCGCGGTGCTCGATCGTCCAGTACGAAATGCACTTGCGGGCGTCGACGACCCCAGATTCGACAATGGCGCCGGTCGGACAGGCATCGGCGCCATGCATGCAGTTCTCGCACAGCCCGCAGTCACCCGACGCCGGCGGGTCGGGCTCCAGGACAAGGTCGGTAAGAATCTCGCCCAGCACCACCCACGTGCCAAACGATTTCGTGATCAGGCACGAGTGGCGACCGCACCAGCCCAGACCCGCGCGCTGGGCGATCGCGCGGTCGAGCAGCGGGCCGGTGTCGACGTAGTAGCGCGCCAGCCTGGCGCCGTGCGTCCCGAGGACATCAGCCAGCGCGCGCAGCCGGCTCTCCATGACGAGATGGTAGTCGTCGCCCCAGGCATATCGAGCGATCCGGCCCCGCAGCTCGCCATCTTGCGGCTCGCCGGGCTCGCCCGCATAGTAGTTCATCGCCACGGCGATGACCGATCGCGTCGCCGCGCGCACGCGCCTCGGGTCGCCAACGCGGTCGCGGTGCGACGCCATGTAGGTCATCCCGGCGTGCATGCCGGCATCGATCCATCGTTGGTATGCCGCGTCGGCTTCGAGCATCGGCTCGGGCGTCGTAATCCCCGCAAGATCGAACCCGATCTCGCGGGCTCTGGCCTTGATGTCCGCCTCAAGCGTCATGATGGACCTGAGATTCCACCGGGGCGGCCGCCTTCGGCGCCATCCGGAGCCACAGCAGGGTCAGAGCCATGGCGACCGCCACGCAGGCAGAGATCACAAGCGGATACGCCGTATTGGCCCGGTAGGCGAAGCCGCCCACGAACGACCCGATCGCCGCCAGCCCGGCGGCCAGCATGCCCGCGAGCGCGAACGCGCGGCCGAGGATTGCCGACGGCGCGCGCGCGCCGATCATCGCCTGGGCGAGTGTGTTCAGAGGAGCGCGGCAACGCAGCGCCGCGCCAACCGGGAGCAGCGCTCCGGGTCCGTGACTCGTCAGCAGCATGCCCACCGCGTTGACGCCCAGCGATCCGACAAGCGTCGGTGCATGGCCCCACCGATCGCCGAGCCGGCCGATGATCGGTGTGAGGACGACGGCGCCCAACGCCTGCATGGACGCGAGAAATCCAATCGCAGACAGCGAGAGCTTCCGCACTTCGCGGAGGTACGGCGACATAAACGGCACGGTGATCAGGATGATGAAGTTCACCGCGACGTAGATGGCGAGGGCGGGAACGAGCGGGCGGAGCTCCGCCCAGCGAAGCGGCCCGGCCCCTCCGGCCGGCATGGTGCCCGGACCGCTACCTTCCATCCGCAGCACCAGGATCGTCGAGAGCGCAAACACCATGAACGCGATCACGAGCGTCGTCTGGATGCCCCAGCGATCGGCGATAAACCCTCCGGCAGTCGGCGAGATGAGGAAGCCGACCGACGAGATGGTCCCCATCGCGCTGAACGCCGACGCCAGTTCAGACGCCGGGACGCGCTCGGCCACATACGCATGGAGCGCCGGCAGGGCAAAGAAGGTCAACTCGTAGAGGATGATCCCGGGCAAGAGCCAGAGATAGCCGGGCGCGGCGGCCAGCAGCAGCGGCACCGGGAGCCCGAGCCACCAGGACGCGAACAAGAGGGTGCGCCGGCTGACCCGATCCGCCACGATCCATCCGATGAGGAAGCCCGCGGCCAGCGCGATGGCGCGCACCGTGAACAGCGTCCCCAACTGGACCGCGGACGCCCCGAGCTGTCGTGCATAGATCGGGATGAGACCCTCGTACAGTGCCACGCCGAGCATCCAGAGGAGCAGCGCGGCGAAGAGGCGCTGCAGATTGCGATCGGCGCGCAGCGTCATGGCATTCTCACTATAGCATTGCGCGGTTATCGCACTACGCGCACCTTCAGACCTTGAGCTGCGATCCGGGATGGGAGCACGGTGAATCCGGCGTCTCGCAAGCCATCCTCGCACATTCGCCTGGCGCCGGCGCGTACGAAGACGAGGACGCACCCGCCGCCGCCGGCGCCGCATGCCTTGCCCGCGAGTCCGCCGTGCCTGCGCGCCACCGCAAGCGCGCGTTCGATCACCGGTGTCGACACGCCGGCGGCCAGTTCGCGACGATGCGCCCATTCATCAGCGATCAGTGGGGCCACCGCGTCCAGCTCGTGGGCTCGAAGCGCGTCCCGCATCATGCGGGCCACCTGCGCGATGCCTCGAACTCTATTCACCGTCGCCGGAACGCCGTCGAGGTAGGCGCGGACGACGCCCCAGTTCGTCAGGCCGGAGGCGTGCGGCCGGCCGGTGTAGGCGATGACGATGCGCTCCTGCAATGCCCGCCGCAGGGACGGCCGTGAGACCAGCGGCTCAACCCGATCCCCATCGAGCCCGAAGCGGATCGCGTTGGCGCCGCCATGGACCGCTGCGAGATGATCCTGCCTGCCGGTCAGGGTCCGCAGCGACTGCGCCTCGAGACGCCACGCGGCCGCAACCAGATCGCCGCGCGAACGCCTCCGGCGCGCGAGGCGATCCAGCGCCGCAAGCAGCGCGACGAGCAGCGCCGACGAAGCGCCCAACCCTGATCCCGACGGCGCCGATGACGCCAGCGTCACGACCAGCCCGGCCCGGGGGGCGGCGAAGCGCAGCGCCCGGCAGACCAGATCCAGCGGCCCGCCGAGGGGCAAGGCGTCGAGCGAATCGGCCTCGACGCGCACGCCGAGATCCTTCGAGACTATAACGACGCCTCGGCGCGCCGGCGACAGGCGGACGCGTACCGGGATCTCGACGGCGGCGTTGATCGTCCAGACGTCTTCTTCGAGCAGATAGAGCGGATGGATGTCGAGCGTCCCGCCGGCCAGATCGATGCGCGTCGGCGCGCGGGCCTCGACGATCATGTCCGCAGCGCGTCGAGCGCGCGGCGGAAGGCTTCGGTGGTCCGGCCAATCCCCCGTGCCGTCCTGCCGGTGACTACTGCGCCGATCATGATGGCCCAGACCTGCGGGATGGCGAAATAGCGCGCGAGATCTTCGGGGCGGATCCGTCGCTGGGTCGGCACGATCAGGTGTCGGCGCGAGATCTGGCCCAGGCGAGACAGCGCAACAAGATCGTCGGCCACCGGGTCGAGGCCATACCCCTCGGGCGCGACGAGCGACGCTTCCAGCCAGTCGCCGGGCAGCGCGGCCAACGCACCCAGGGCGTCGGGCGGATAGGCGTGCGGGATCGCGGGGATCACCTGCACGCCCACATCGTAGAGGAACAGGGGCAGCCGGGTCACGTAGGCGTCGAGGAAGGCGAACCGGCGCAGGCGCGTGATCTGATCGGGCGTCACCATCGCCTCTTCACCGGGCACGAGCCCGGTCGGGAGTCCGACGCCGAGTATGTCGTTTAGCTGTTCCTCCTCTTCATCAAGCGACCCGAACCGCGTGCCCGAAGCGCGGTGATGGACGTTGACGTGAACTTTGAGCAGATCCGCGCCGGCCGACGCCGCCGCGCGCGCCAGCGACACGTCGTTTCGAGGTAGACTGACAATCAGAAGGCCCCGGTGGGAGAGCGGATCGATCATCGCGCAAATACTAGACTGAGTCCGGGGCCAAGTCAAAGCGAGCGTGCTGCCCGGCCCTGGCTGGAGGACGGCCGATTC
>JBQTJG010000268.1:0-1529 GCA_052387355.1 Armatimonadota bacterium
TGCCGGGCCGTATGCGTCCAAACGCCGACGGCACGCTGCCGCCCCTTCCGCCCGGACCGAAGCCACCGGGCATCATCATTCTCCTCTCCGACGGGCGAAGCAACACCGGGATCGACTCGGTGCGGGCGGCGGCGATCGCGCAGGCGCAGGAAGTCACGGTCTATACGATCGGTGTCGGGGCGAGAGTGACGCCACCGGGAGCGTACGTCCTCGGCGGCGCCATGGATGAATCCGAACTGCAGGCCGTGGCCCAGGCAGGAGGCGGTACCTACCACCATGCCTCGTCCGCCGCCGCGCTGAAAAACGTCTACCGTCAACTGGCGCGGTCAGTCGGGTGGGAGCGGCGTCTTGACGAAGTCTCGAGTGTGTTCGCGGTGCTTGGAGCCGTGGCGCTGACCGCCTCGGTGATGGTGGCTCGCCTGCTCACGTACCCCTTGGACCCCTAGGTGACCGCGAGATAGACTCTCGAGCGTTGACACGCTCCAAAGGATCGGTGCCGGGCGCCTCAGGTCCGCACTATTCGATAGTACCAGCACCAGTGTGACAGCAGGCAGCGGTGGCATTTCGGAAGATCGGCGCAGATGGCCTCATCCAGCTCGTACCCCGACGCGTGGCGGGTGAGCAGCCGGTTCACTTCATCTAGCCTGCCGCCGGGGTTCGCGGCAACCAGCCGGGCGTGCGCGCGCCCGACCTCGACGTCTGAAGCTCGGGGACTGTCGATGAGCCCGAGCCGGTACAGCACCCGACGGGTGTCGACATGCGAGTAGAAGACGTCCTCGCCGCACCGGCGCAGAAATGACCGGACCCCGTACGGACCGAGGTGTCTGAAGCGCTGCCGGAGATCAGTGTATAACGTACCCTGCTCTTCGAGCCCATACCGGCGCAGATAGCGGCGAAACGATCCGAACGCGCTGCACAGCGCCAACATCTGGCGAGCGTTATGGATCGTGGCCTCACTCTTTGCCCGATACCGGATGATCCCGTGATCGCCCATCAGGCGCCTGACATCTCGACTCGTGAACCGCGCGACAGTCCGAAGCGAGAATTCCGCGAAGCCGCGCTGAAAGCCGGCCCACTTTTGGTTGACGACTGTCGAGGTCAGGCCGCTCTTGAATACGCTCCAGGTGAGCTGTTCGAAGTAGTGGTCGTCGTTGCGAGGCCGGCGGCCGCGCGGAATGTCAAGAACTGCGCCTAAACCGCCATGCCTGTGCGCCAGGCCCTCAATTTGGTCGCGGAGATTCAGATAGAGATCCTGCAGCTCATCGTGACCGAGGGTCGTCCGAGGCACCTCTGTCAGGATCTGTGTCCCGTGCGGCATCAAGGCAGGTGTTCCACAACGGCCGTGACGTCCCTCTGCGCGCCGTCCGGTAGTGGGTCAATGACCCACTACCCGGCGTCGACCCGTCTGGACACAGGTAAGGGCTTGGTTATAATGAATCAGGCAATTGTTCTGGGCCGTTAGCTCAACTGGTAGAGCAGCTGACTCTTAATCAGCTGGTTCCGGGTTCGAGTCCCGGACGGCCCCCCAG
>JBQTJG010000269.1:0-6444 GCA_052387355.1 Armatimonadota bacterium
GAGTAGCGATGCGCGCGTTCGTCGTCCGGCGGCTGCTGCAAATGATCGTCACGCTGTGGGTCATCCTCACGTTGATCTTCGTCATGTTCAGGATGCTGCCCGCCGATCCCGCGTCGTTGCTGATCGACCAGAACCTCACCCGGGACGCCCGTGCCGATCTGCTGCGCCAGTGGGGTCTCGACCAGCCGCTCCACATCCAGTACGTGCGGTATCTCGCCAACATCATCCGTGGGAACTTCGGGATCTCGTTCAGCTACCATCGCCCGGTCTTCGAGATCATGGGCCCGTTCATCGTCAACAGCGTCGTGCTGATGCTGCCGGCGATCCTACTGGCGATCCTGATCGCCGTCGCCGGCGGCGCGTACATGGGGTGGCACCGCGGCACCCGGCTCGAGAAAGTCGGCGTGGTGACCTCGTTGTTCTTCCACAGCGTCCCGGTCTATTGGATCGCCATCGTCCTGGTGATCGTCTTCGGATACTGGCTGAGGTGGTTTCCCACCGGAAATATCCGGACGCCGGGATATCTGGGCGATACGTTCCTCCAAAAGTTCCTCACGCTGGACTTCGCGCACCATCTTGCGCTTCCGCTGTTGACTTCGGTGCTGTTTCTCATGACCAACCCGATGATGCTCATGCGCAGCGCGATGATCGAGGTACAGGGCGAGGATTTTCTGGAGCTGCTGCGCGCCAAGGGATTGCCCGAGCGTCAGTTGATCATCCACGCGGCCCGCAACGCGCTGCTGCCGGTGGTCACGTATCTTGCGCTCATGAGCACGCTCGCGGTCGGCGGTTCTGTCCTGCTCGAGACCGTCTTCGCCTGGCCCGGCATGGGGCGCGAGATCGTCCGCGCCACCGCGTCGCTCGACTACCCGATGGCGCAGGCGGCGTTCTTCGTCTGGTCCGCCGCGATCGTCGTCATGAACCTGGTGGCCGACCTGCTGTACGGCTGGCTCGACCCGCGGATCGCGTATCGGTGAGATGACGACCCTGGCGTCAGCGATGGTTCCAGAGCCTGCCCGGCAGGCGTCGCGGTGGCAGCGCGACCCGCTCGGGGTCGTGGGCGTCGTCATGTTGGCCGGGTTCGTGCTGCTGGCGTTGTGTGGAGGAGTGATCGCCCCTTACAGCGGCGAGGAGGAAGTCTACCTTCCGGACGGCAGGCTGGCGCGCCTGCAGCCGCCGTCGCGCGCCTACCCGTTGGGCACGACCATCTACGCGAAGGACGTGCTCAGCCAGACGATCCTGGGCACGCGCGTCGCGATTCTGGTCGGTGTGCTTTCAGCGGTCGCCACCGTCTTCGTAGGGTTCAATGTTGGGCTGATCTCAGGGTACTATGGCGGCTGGGTCGATGATCTCTTCATGCGGATTGTTGATATCACGTACGGGATCCCGTTCATTCCGTTCGCCATTATTCTGGTGTCGCTGCTCAGGCCATCGGTCTGGAATATCATCCTGACGATCAGTCTGCTGTTCTGGCGCACGACGGCGCGGATCATCCGCGCGCAGGTGCTCACGCTGAAAGAACGGCCGTTCGTCACATCGGCGCGGGCATCGGGGGCGAGGCCGCTGCGCATCATGTACCTGCACGTCGCGCCCAACGTGCTCCCGCTGGCCCTGCTCTACGTCGCCCTGGGGGTCGGGAACGGCGTGCTGACCGAGGCCGGGCTGGCCTTCTTGGGGTTCGGGGATCCACGCCTGGTCTCGTGGGGGGGCATGCTGAACGTGGCGTTTCAGACTGGCTCGATCCGCCTGGCCTGGTGGTGGGTCGTCCCGCCGGGGGTCGGCATCGCGCTGTTTGTCATCAGCACGTTCCTCGTCGGGCGGGCGTACGAGGAGATCGTGAATCCCCGGTTGCGGGAGCGGTAGCGTGCTGGTAGTCCGCGATTTGGAGATCGTGTATCACACCCGCCAGGGGCTGGTCCGGGCGGTGGACGGCGTATCGTTCGACGTCGGCGATGGCGAGCACTTCGGATTGGTGGGAGAGTCGGGTTGCGGCAAGACCACGCTGGCGAAAGGTCTGCTGCGACTGCTCGCCCCGAACGCCAGCATCGCCCGAGGAGAGATCTTCTTCCGCGGGCGCGATCTGGTGACGCTGGACGAAGAAGCGCTGCGGCGCCTGCGGTGGCGTGAGATCGCCATGATCCCGCAGAGTGCGATGAACGCGCTCGATCCCGTGTATCGCGTCGGCGATCAGATGATCGAAGCCATCCTCGTTCACGACCGCACTTCCCGGCAGGAGGCGGAGGATCGGGTCACGGCGATGTTTACCTCGGTCGGCCTCGACCCGCGACGAGTATGGGATTACCCGCACCAGTTCAGCGGCGGCATGCGACAGCGGGCGCTGATCGCCATGGCCCTGTTGCTCAATCCCTCGCTCATCATCGCGGATGAGCCCACGACCGCGCTCGATGTCATCGTAAAGGATCAAATCCTCGAAGAAATCGATCGCCTGCAGCGCCGGACCCGTCGATCCATGATCCTGGTGACGCACGACATCTCGGTCGTCTCGGAGAACTGCGATCGGATGGCGGTGATGTATGCCGGTCGCGTCATGGAGCTGGCGGGGGTGGATGAGCTATTTTCGCACCCGTTTCACCCGTACACCATGGGGTTGCAGAACGCCTTTCCAACCCTGGCCGGGGACGTCCGTGAGCTGGTGGCCATTCCGGGAAGCCCGCCCAGCCTTCTCGCCGTACCGTCTGGGTGTCCGTTCCATCCGCGATGCCCGTTTGCGGCCGACCAGTGCCACGAGATCGAGCCGCCGCTGATACAGGTAGCGGCCGGGCACCTGTCGGCGTGCCACTTTCCCGACCACGCAGACGAGTTCCGGCGGCGCGCGGCTGACCCATCGACCTGGATGCCGGCAGAAGTGGCCACATGAGAGCCGCCCCTGTCGAGAGCGCTGTCGCCGCCGGACATGCCGTGATCCAGGTGGCCGATCTTCGCAAGTGGTTTCCGGTGCGGTCGGGCCTGGTAGCGTCCCTCGTGGGGATGAAACCGCAGCACGTTCATGCGGTCGATGGCGTTTCGTTTGCGATCTCCGAGGGTGAGGTCTTCGGACTCGTGGGAGAGTCGGGATCAGGAAAAACCACAATGGGCATGACCACGCTGCTGCTGCACGAACCGACCTCAGGCGATATCCGGTTTCGCGGCGAACCCGTGACCCGGCTCGGCAAGGACGACGAGCGCCGATTCCGGCGCCACGCCCAGATCGTCTTCCAGAATCCCTACGAGTCGCTGAATCCGCGGTTCCGTGTCTTCGACTGGGTCAGCGAACCCCTGACGATCCACGGCGTCGGGGTCGCGGCCGATCGGAGACAGCATGTGGTGCGCATGCTCGAGAGTGTCGAGCTGCGACCGGCCGCAGAGTTCCTCGAGCGCTTTCCCCACGAGCTGAGCGGAGGCCAGCGGCAGCGGATCGCCATCGCCAGGGCGATGATCCTGGAGCCGGCGTTCCTGGTGGCCGACGAGCCGGTGAGCATGCTCGACGTCTCGATCCGGGCAGGTGTGCTGAATCTCCTGCGGCGGTTCAGCCGGGACCGCGGCCTGGCGATCCTGTATATCTCGCACGACATCGCTACCGTACGCTACCTCTGCCACCGCACGGCGACGATGTACGCCGGCCTCATCGTGGAGATCGGACCGACCGAGGAGGTGCTCAAACGGCCCCTCCATCCATATACGCAGCTCCTGATCGCCGCCATCCCGATCCCTGATCCTCGGGTGCATCGGCCGCGGGTACGTCTCCAGGGCGAGGTGCCCAATCTGGTGCATCCTCCTGTGGGCTGCCGGTTCGCCTCTCGCTGCCCGTTCGTCATGGAGGTCTGCCACCACATCGCGCCTCCGCTTCGGGAGATCGAGCCGGGACGGCACGTCGCCTGCCATCTCTACACCGGAGGAACAGCATGAAACGCGCGTTTGCGATCGCAGGGATCAGCGCCGAGCCCGGCATGCGGGCGGCGGGGTACCTGACGGTCGATCGGACGCCCGGCGGATCGACGCTGCGAGTCCCGGTGATGCTCATCAATGGCGCCCAGGCCGGCCCCACGATCCTGGTCACGACAGGCGTGCACGGTGACGACCTCACGACCCTTCCCGTCATCTGGGAGGTCGCACGCCGGGTTGAACCAGGGCAACTGGCGGGCCAGTGGGTGGGAGTGCCCGTCGCCAACCCGCCTGCGTTCGACGCGGGCTCGCATCTCACACCAGGGGATCACAAGAGCCTGAGCTTCCCGGGAAGATTGAATGGGACCGTGTCTGAGCGGATCGCGTACGCGCTGGGGCAGCACTTGCTGTCAGGCGTTGAGTATGTGGTGGACATGCATGGAGGCAGCGTCCGCTCCACTCTCGCAGTCCTGGCGATGATCGAGGAGACCGGCGGGAAGACGCAAGACGCGCAAGAACGTATGGCCAGGGCGTTCGGTCCCCAGGTATTGATCAGGAAAGCATACAAGCCAGATCCACCACGTTCTCTGACGGGCGAGGCCAATGTGCGCGGCATCCCTGGTCTGGTGATCGGCATGGGCGTATTTGGATTTGATGAACGCTTCACCGAGCGCGGCGCCCAGGGTGTCCTGAACATCATGCGGGAGTTGGGGATCGTGCCCGGCGCAGCGCAGCCGACCCCCGCGCCCACGGAGGCGCTGGTCGAGATCTACCAGCAGAGTCCGGCCACCGGGGTGTTCTTCCCGGCGGTCAAGGTGGCCGACCTGGTGGAAGCCGGCCAGGTGGTTGGCATGGTCAAGGATATGTTCGGTGAGGTCGTGGCCGAAGTATACGCCGAGACTTCTGGTGTGGTGGACGCCCTCAGACACAACCCGGTCATCCCGGCCGGTGACTGGGTGATCAGTATCGCGCCGCTGCGAAGCAAGGCGACGGCCCGGTGAGATGCCCATGAGGTTCATGCGTCTGCGCACTGAAAACACGCGCCGCATGGCTGCAGAAGACGAGCGCGGTGTTAGGATCTTTCCGGAGAGCGCGCCTCAGGACTACCTGACCTTGTGGCATGCCGCTGAGCAGCGGGGGCTATCGGTTATCGATCTGGCTCGAGAGATGCTTGATGGCCGGCCGCGTATCCAGGTCAAGCCGGCGGATCTGGAGATCCCCTACTTGCCGCCTGAAGTCTGGGGGGCGGCGTTCACCTATGCGATCACGCGACCGGCGAACGTCCTCTCGCAGGCGATTCCGACCGAGCCCACAGGTCGGCCGGTGATCTTCTTCAAGGCGACGTCGCACCGCTGCGTTGGACCCGGGCAGCCTATTGGGATCCGGCGAGACGCGCGTCTCATGATCCCTGAACCTGAGCTGGCCGTCATCATCGGGCGCGGCGGCGAGATTATCGGGTATCTGGGCGCCAATGACGTCAGCTCGCGTGACCTGCCTCGGGAAAACCCTTTTTACATGGACGCGTCGAAAATCTTCGCCCGGTGCTGCGCGCTTGGACCAACCGTCGTGCCGCCCGGTGTCATCGATCCGGCTCATCTCAAGATCTCATTCCGGGTTCTCCGGAATGGCAGCGTGCAGTTCACCGGCGAGGGGACAACCGAGAGGATGAACCGGCCCATCGAGGAACTGGTCGAATGGACCGCCGCGCATGCCGACCTCCCCGAGGGGACTGTGCTCTGCACCGGGTCGGCGGCGTCGCCTCCGGCCGAAACGCACCTGCTCGAAGGCGACATCGTGGAAGTTGAAGTGGAGGGCATTGGTGTCCTGCGCAACCCGGTGGTCGTGGTCTGATGTGGATGCGCCCTGACGCTCTGGCGCGCGAGTATGTGGCGCTCAAGCAGGAACTCGACGCGGCGATCCATCGCGTGCTGGAGAGCGGGGTCTATGTACTCGGCGATGAGGTGACCGCACTCGAGCGTGAGTTTGCCGCATTCTGCGGGGTGCGGCACGTCGATCTGCACCTCGGCGGCGATTACACATGCCGGCGGACTCGTGCGGTTCGCCGACATCGAAGAGGAGACCCTGACACTCGATCCGGCCGATGTCGCCAGTCGGATCACGCCGAGAACGCGGGCCATTGTTCCGGTGCACCTCCACGGACAGGTCGCAGACATGGACGCGCTGTGCGACATCGCTGGGCGGCATGGACTCGCCATACTGGAAGACGCGGCGCTGGCGGTCGGCGCGACGCACCGCGGCCGCCGCGTGGGCGGACTTGGCCACGCCGGCGCGATCAGTCTTGCGCCGACGAAAGTCCTGGGGGGTCTCGGCTGGGGCGGCATCCTGGTCACCGACGATGACCGCGTCGCCGCACGAGCACGACAACTGGCCGGCTTTGGACTCGCGGGGGGCGTGGGAGAGACCGAGCTCAATATCGAGGGATATAACGCCCAGATGAGCAGCCTGCTCGCCGCCGCGCTGCGCGTCAAACTCCGCCACCTCCCAGACGGGATCATCAGACGGCGCGCCATTGCCGCCGGGTACGATGCAGCCTGCGATCAC
>JBQTJG010000270.1:0-3973 GCA_052387355.1 Armatimonadota bacterium
CTTCAAACCCAGCTCAAGGGACTTATTCAGTACAAATCTCGTCTGCGGCATCGGCCCTTCCTGGGCATCCACCACCAACAGCACCGAATCAATCGAGCGCAAAATCCGCTCTACCTCTGACCCGAAATCGGCGTGACCCGGCGTATCGACAATATTAATTTTGGTCCCTTCATAAAAGAGGGCGGTATTCTTGGCGTAGATGGTAATGCCGCGCTCCCGCTCCAGCGCATTGGTATCCATGCTCATGCCTTCCACAAACATGCCGGTCTGCCGCATCAGTGCGTCAGTCAAGGCGGTTTTGCCGTGATCAACATGGGCGATAATAGCGATATTGCGAATTTCCAAGGCTTCAAGTCCTCGTTGACGGCGCGTTGACCAGAAATTCGAGTGCGACCCGGGTGAATGACTCCGGCTGCTCCATCGTCACCATATGTGCGCCGCCGGGGATCATGGCCTTTCGTGCACCGTAGAACTGACGCGCAAGGTCCTCGACGAGCGTGACTCGGTCCGCCAGTTCTTGATCCCCTGCAACAAGTAACACGGGCGCGCGGACGTCGGCCAGACGCGCAATCGCCGGCCGATCGGACGACTGATCGGCGCCGGCCTCGCTGGCCTTCTCGAAGGCAAGCGTGTTCATGATCCGGACCTTCTCGCGGACGTCCGAGTTGACCTGATCGGGCCGGCGGCGCGGGCCGTCCACCCACAGCTGAAGTTCGAGTTCGACCGCGCCCGCGAGATCGCCGCGCGCCTCGGCCGCTTCGACCCCGGCGACGATGGATCGCGGGGGTCCTCGATGTCCGCTGACCGACGGCGCCACCAATACGAGCGCGGTAACCAACTCTGGCGACTCTAAAGCCGTGTCGATGGCAATCAAGCCGCCGTACGAAGCGCCCACTACGTGCGCCGCGGGGGGCGCCCACGTGCCGCAGGATGCGGCGCAGATCCTCCCGATGAGAAAATGGGACCGGTGTCGAGACCGTTCGGCCGTGACCGCGGCGATCATAACGGATGGTCATGAAGTGCCGCGCGAATGCATCGATCTGATCGTCCCACATCCGGCTGTCCGCGATCCCGGCGTGCATGAGCACGAGCGGATGGCCCTGGCCGGCGACCTCGAAGTGCAGGCGAGCGCCGTCGACGTCGACGAACCCCGTCAGGCGGGCATCACTCTTCATTTGCTACCCCGGGGCCGATAATACGGTGGACGCACGACATCTTGCGGGTGACCCGAAACGTGCTACGAACTCGTTCGTCGTGCTACTTTTGCGTTTCGATCCGAATCCCCTGGACGATGAACCGGCCGCCTTCCATCGATCCCCGGAGGAAGACCCTGTCGCCCTTCTTCAGATCCGCCGGTAACACCTCGCGCAGGATTTCAACACCCTGACCAACCTCAACCGTCAGTGAGCTGCCCTGCTGCACCGCGCCGCCGCGGGCATCTTGCACCCTCAGTGTCAATCTGCCGCCCTCGACCCGTTCGATAACCCCTGTGACCGTGCCTTTGGCGCCATCCGCCCGACCCTTCGACGGTCTCTCGGATTCCGAGCGCGGCCTGTCCGGCGATACCTGCTGATCCTGAGGCAAGCTGGCCCGAGGCGACTTGCCCTGACCCTGCTGATCCTGAGCTGACCCGCCTTGAGTCCGCTGATCCTGGGTCTGCAGCGGCGCACCACTCAGGCCTTGCATGACCATCGGGCGCGCGATGTAGCCCGCGCCAAACGCGGCCACGAACAGCGCCACTATGGCGATCGGGAGATACGCCAGGCGCTTCTTCCGGCCGCGGCCGGGCGCTGGCTCGGGCGAGGCAATGTCTGTTGGAGGCATGTTCGTGCGTCTGGCGCACCGTCCTTGGGAATGTCGGTCCGCCTCAAAAGCTTAAACATTGTACCGCATGAAGCATCAAGAAGGGAATTTCCAGAAAGGGGCGAGGTCGGCCTCGCCCCTCTCAGAGTTGCTGAAGATCGATCTTGATTAGGCTCAGCCCATCTCTGCCAATTTTCATGCTGGCGCCGAGCACCTCGACCGCGAGCGCGTTCCCTTCCCGATCCAGGCTCACGATCAGGCCGGGAGTCAGCTCACGGCTGCTCTGTGGCTCGTCCTCCCGAAAGACCAGGCTCAGCGCATCCGCCTGAGCGTCGTAGACGATCCGCATATCCGGTACCGCGCTCTATGGCCTGATGGTGATGGGCACGCCCTGCTCCCCGTGGAGCCAGGCGAGGAACTTCACCGGGCTACTCCCGCGGTTGGTGGCATTGTGCCACACCCTCACGCCTTCGACGAACGCCTGCCCTGGCTTGTAAACCTTGGTTGGCTGGCCGTCCACCTCGTAGGTGAGCTCGCCTTCAATGACGTAGATGAACATTGGGGCGGGATGCATGTGGCGCCCTGACTGGCCACCCGGCAGGATCTCCACAAGAAGCGCTGTCACTTGATTGCGGAACAGCGGGTACTCAATGGGCTGTCCCGCCATAGTGGTAGTTGTTTGGATCACTGTCGTGGCGCCAAAGCCAACCGCCTGTGCCCAGACGGCCCCGGCCAGCAGCAGGACCCCGACGGCCGCGCCCAGGATCGCAACTTTCCCCTTCGTCATTGCCAACACCCCCTCAAGTGGTTGTTAGCGTCACTCTAGGGGGCGACCATTACCCGGGCATTACCCGGATGCGTCTTCGCCGACGTGGACGATGCGGTCCCGCAGGCTGAGCGTCTCCGGTGAGGGGACCGCGTCCAGGTCGGCCAGAGCCCTCTGGCACGAGTCAAACGCTCGCAGTGCATCGGCCACCCGGCCGAGCGCCAGATACGAGCGGATCAAACCACGGTGGGCATGCTCGGCCGCCGGGTCGTGTTCGATGATTGTCAGCCATTGCAAGATCGCAGCTTGGTAGTCCTCGTCTGCCTCTTCCGCTTCAGCAAGGAGTGTGAGGGCGTCAAGGTACTGGTAACGTAGCCGATCGCGGTAGAGCTGTGCCCATTCCTCGAACGGATGGTCGGCGTATAGGTCGCCCGTGTAGAGCGCGACCGCCTCTGCGTGAGCCGCGCGACGGACGGTACCTTCGGATGAGGACGCACGGGCCAGGGCGCGGCGAAAGCGATCGAGGTCAACGTCCAGACGGTCGCGCGCGACGATGATCGTCGGACCCGGCGTGAGAACCAGGGATGAAGCAGTGCGGCGGGTCAACTCTGGCTCCAAAACCCGGCGCAACTGCGAGAGGGCCACGCGCAGTTGATTCGCGGCGTGGCGAGGCTCCAGATCCGGCCAAAGGGCCTCGATGACTTCCTCCCTGTGCACCGGCCGGTCCTGCAGCAGCAGGTACTGGATCAGCCGCTTTGGAGCTGCGCGCTGCCAGGCATCTTGACCGAGAGGCTGGCCATCGCGGATGACCTCGAATGGACCGAGGCATCGGACCATGATTCGGGATGGAGCCCCAGGCGACGCGGTCTGTAGGAAACTCACGATGCGCGGTCCCACGGTGGGATCGCTCTTGTAAGCTACAAGCAGCTTGGGCGAGGCGTGCGCAAACAGGAAGTCCCAGCACTCGTCGGGCAGCGCGCGCATGGCGCCTAGGGCGGCCTCGAACAGCTCCGCCCGGGCTTCAGCAGACGCCAGGGCGGCAGCGTGAAGCAGGGCGAGGGCGGTCCAGTGCCGCGCCTGCAGTTCCTCGAAGACCGAAGCAGCCTGCCTGCAATGGTCGACGGAGTGGGCGATGATACCAAAGGACAACAGGGCACGGGCGGCTCGTAGCGGGTCGAACTGGTGCGCCACTCCCAGCGCAAGCGACGCCATCTGACGGGCCTCCGCTGGCTCGGTGGCGGCGAGGAGCGCGGCCAGCTCTATCCGCGCATCGAACCGGAATCTGGCATAGCGGGCCCCCGCTTCCCCTTCACCGAGGAGTTCCCTGAGCAAGGTTTCGGCCAGTTCCCGCGCCCCACGCCGAACTGCAGACTGACCCGCCGTCAAGGCGAGGTCCGCCTGGAG
>JBQTJG010000271.1:0-5787 GCA_052387355.1 Armatimonadota bacterium
GGTGACCAACTGGCTGTAGATGTTCATGGTGTTGTTCCAGTCCGGCAACCGGTTGCTGAGCGCCGGATCGAGACACCCTGTCGTCAGAGCCGTGGCCCAGACCAGCCGCTTCCGGGGTCTCTGGCCGTAGACTGCCGATCCCACTCCACCCACCAGGATGGCGATCAGAGCGACGGCCCCGACGTGCAGCAAGGCCCGGCGGATGCTGACGTTCAAGGAACTCACTCCCTGTATCGCTTTAGAGTCTGGATTTCTCATCTTTGAGCTGAGCGGGGCGCGCGTAGAGTTATGATGTCATATCAATAGGGGTGAGTCAACGTGGATCCATCTTACGGAACACCGGCGCCAGGAACACCGATAGGGCGGCAATCAGATACCCGGACGCCATCATGGCAATGGCCGATCTCAGTCCGACCCACTCGACGAGATAGCCGCCGATGAACCGCCCCAGCGGAATCGCGCTCCATGCGATGGCGACCAAGAGACCAAAGACCCGTCCTCGCATCGATGCTGGCGTGCGCTCCTGGAAGACCGTCATCAACACGGGGTTCATCGGTCCCGCGGCCAGTCCGGCCACGAAAAAGGCTGCCACCACCAGCGTTCGACTGGGCGCGAGCAGGAGAGCCCCGTACCCGAGCGCGACGCCGGCAAGACCGCCTGCAAAGATCGAGCGTCGTGAGGCACCTGTCCCAAAACGACCGAAGAGCAGCAGGCTGATCACCGCTCCCGCGCCCAGGCCGGAAAACATGAGCCCAAGGTCCACTGCTTTTCCGAAGATCTCCTTGGCGTACACCGGCGCAACGACGGTGAGAAGCCCGTCGAAGAAGTTCGAGAAAGTGCTGCTGAGCGCGATGGCCAGGAGAAGACCATCCCGTCGAATGAACCGAAGGCCCTCTCGAAGCTCCCCCAGGTAGTGCGAGGTTCCAGTTCCAGCAGGGCGACTAACGGGCCGGTACGGCACGACCAGTGCGATGAGGACCGCCGAGGCAAAGAACGTGGCTGCGTCCACCCAGAGGACGTTGCTGGCGCCCACGAAGGCGATCAGGACTCCGGCGATCGGCGGGCCCAGCAGTCCAGCGCCGCGCTGGATCCCCTGTGACGCGGCATTGACCTGTTCCCGCGACAGGCGCGCCTGGTCGGCCAGATCGGGAAGCATGCTCGTGCGCGCAGTGTTGCCCGGAGTGTCGAGCAGCCCGCGCAGGAACACGAGCACCAGCAACTGCCAGAACGCGAGTCCGACCGTGTGGTACAGAATGGGAATGAGCATGACGGTCACACCGCTGGCGAGATCGGCGAGAACGCTCATTCGCCTGAATCCTATCCGATCGACCAGCGCGCCGCTGACCGCACCGCCAATAATGACTGGAAGGCCCGCCGCGGCGGTCGCGATGCCGGTCTTGGCCGCGCTGCCGGTCGTCTCCAGGACGAACCAAGGGATCGCTACGAGGGTCATCATGTTGCCGACCATTGAGATGGCGTTCCCGGCCAGAAGGCCGAAGAGCGGCCTCCATGACGGTGGTTCAGGAGACTGCGCGAGTGTGAACACCGGCCGATGTAGGTTCGGTGTGCACCTCGCTCAGCCTGCAGATGTGAGAGGCCGAGGAGGCTGGAAGAGGGATTCTCGTTCCACGCGATAACCAAGCGTGGGTGTGGGTAAAGACAGTGCCGTATTCACTCCACGCTGCGGGAGCGATATCACACGAGAAACGTGAGGTCAGATAAGGAGGGTACAAGCAGATGTGGGATATCAAGGCTCGGGCCAAGCGCGGTCTTGCTGTCCGGCGAGCGGTCTTTGGTGATGTCGATGAAGCCGAATGGAAGCGGTCGAACGACGAGTTCGATCCCGAGTTTCACGACATCATGCTCGGCTTTCGCTGGGGGACGATAACCGCCCGGCCCGGGATTGATCTGCGGACGCGGATGCTCTGCCGTGTTGCCGCATTTCTGGCGCAGGGGAATCTCGAGACGGTTGACAATATCGTGGAAAACCACATCCGCGGTGCCTTGCGGTCCGGCGCGACGCCGCAGGAGGTGGTCGAGGTCATCCTGGAAGTCGGTCTGGCGGCGGGCATCCACAAGTGGAAGGCGCGTACGACGGCGATTCGGGTCTTCAAGGAGATGGGATACAAGCAGGGCGTGGACTGGGGCCCGCCGCTCCCTGAGGGCTGGTAGAAACTGTAGGAGGCATGGCACGGCGAGGAGAACCTCTTCGCTGGCATCTGGCGCTGTTCAGCTCTTCATAGGAGAAGCCGCGATGCGCGAGAAGCACGCGAACGCTGGGCTAACGGTCAACGCCATCGCCGGCACCCACGTCGTCCTGTTGGGCCTCAATCTCAGCGCAGCGAAGCGAAAGGGCTGCCTCGGGTTCGCCATCCAGCGCGAGGATCACACCAGGGAGGAGCGCTACTGGATGCGGGGGATGAAGACCTTCGAGGCCACCGACCCCAATCCCGACCCCGGCGCGCTCGTCTCGAGCCGCGAGCACCCGTTCCAGTCATTCCAGTGGGCCGACTACAGCGCCAAGCCGGGCTACGATTACACGTACACCGTCGTCCCTCTCTACGGCACGCCGGAGAGTCTGAAGGAGGGAGACGCAGTCAGCGTCCGGATACAGACCGAAAAGGAGTCTGGGAGCCGGCACATCGTGTTCTTCAATCGCGGCGCCGTCTCTTCGCAGCAGTACGCGCGGGAGTTCCAGAACCGCCGCCCCGACGCGGTCGGCGAGCGCGCCTATACGTGGCTGTCACGCGGGTTGCACGAGGCCCTGCTCTTGTTCATCGGACAGGCGAAGGGCGCGGCCTACGGCCTCTACGGAGCGGTCTACGAGTTCCAGTGGCAAGGCGTGTTGAGCGCCATCAAGGCCGCCAAGGGCTCCGGCGCCGACGTGCGCATCATCATCGACGCCATTCCGGGGGGGAGGGGTCCGCTCGCGAAGAATACGGACGCGATAGCGAAGGCAAAGATCAAGGGCCTCGTGGTCCACCGGACACAGGGAAAGATTATGCACAACAAGTTCTTCGTCCTGACGAAGAACAACAAACCCATCGCCGTGTGGACCGGCTCCACCAACCTGACCGAGAATGGGATCTTCGGTCACTCGAACTGCGGCCACGTCGTCGAAGATGCCGACGTCGCGCGAGCCTATCTCGACTACTGGCAGGAGCTCAAGAAGAATGTCAACATCAAGGACTGGATCGAGACCGACAACGTGGCGCCACCCGACCCGTGGAGCGAGGACACGACGGTCGTATTTTCTCCACGCCGAGGGCTCAAGGCGCTCGACTGGTACGCGCAGATCGCGGGCGGAGCGAAGAAGGGGCTCTTCATGACCTTCGCCTTCGGCATGCACGAGAAGTTCAAGCAGGTGTACGAGCAAGACGACGGCGTCCTGCGCTTCGCGCTGATGGAAAAGGAAGGGAACGGCGCGGGGCTCGAGCAGGGGAGGAAGGACATCCGGCGCATTCGCAAGCTACCGAACGTCATTGTCGCCGTCGGCAACAGCCTCCGCCTGAATGCCTTTGACCGGTGGCTCGCGGAGCGCGCGAAGCTCACGGCCGAGGCGAACGTGAAATGGGTTCACACGAAGTACATGCTCGTGGACCCGCTGGGCGATCATCCGATCGTCGTCACCGGCTCCGCCAACTTCAGCAAGCCGAGCACTGACACGAACGACGAGAACATGCTGGTCATCCGGAACGACCGGCGCATCGCCGACATCTACATGGGCGAGTTCATGCGGCTGCACACTCACTATGCGTTCCGCGAGGCGGTCGCGATCACGCTGGCGAAGGACGGGCCGGAAGCGGAGTGGCAACCGAAGTATCTTAAGGTCGATGAGCACTGGCAAGCGGACTACTTTGACGAGAGCCATCCGCGGTTCCTCCGCCGTGAGTACTTTGCCGGTCTCTAAGAAATCGTGCGCCAGACCGTGATTGGACTACCGATGGAGATTCTGCCTCTCGAGCTTGGCGATCTCGAGGAACGGTGGGCCGCCTACAACGCCCGCTCGATCGTGTCTCACGCGGGGCACTTCACTGTGGCCCGGAACGCGAGTCTCGCGTTCGCGCGTCCGAGCAAGCCGCTGTCGGACTTGCGCGTCGCGCTGCTTTCATCCGGCGGTGTCCACCTCAAGACATCTGCGGCCTTCGACATGGAATCGCACGCCGGGGACGATTCTATCCGCTGGATCTCGGGAGACGCCGAGACCCGCGACCTGCGGTTTGCCCACGACCACTACGACCACACGGACGCGGATCGCGATCCTGATTGCATGTTTCCTCTCAATCGTTTGCGGGAGCTTGCCGCCGGCGGCATCATCGGCAGCGTCGCGGCGCAGCACGTCGGCATGATGGGCTTCATTCCTGATCCGTCGCGCCTGATCGAGCTCAGGGCACCCGAGATCATCGCTCGCCTGGCGCACGATGGCGTCGATGCCGTCGTCCTGTCGCCGGGCTGACCCATGTGTCACCGGTCGGTCGGGCTGGTCCAGAACATCATCGAAGGATCCGGGATCGCCACCGTTAGTATCACCATGGTCCCCTATGTCACGTACGGCATCGGCGTCCCGCGTGCCCTGTTCGTTCGCTTTCCCTATGGGAACCCATTCGGCGAGCCGGGTGACACACAGACGCAACGGGCCATCCTGCAATCCGCCCTTCAGTGGCTCTACGATGCGCGCGAACCCAACCAGCAGGGCCGGCTTTCCGTTGGCTGGCGGCGGTCCAGGCGACAGGCCGTGGAGCAGGGTCCGCGTGCTGACTAGCACGTGACAGGCGACTTGCTGATTCGAAACGTGCGCCCCATGGGGGGTGACACGGTCGACGTGCTGGTGAGAGATGGACGGATCGAACGCATGGAGCCCGCCATCACGGTTGCCGGCGCGCCCACCAAGGTCCTCGACGGCCAGAATCAGCTCATGTTGCCGGGGCTTGTCAATGCCCACGCTCACATCGACAAGAATCTCCTCGGTCTCCCCTGGCACAAGAATCAGGTTCTTGGGTCGCGCATCCGCGACTTCGTCGACAATGAGCGCGGAGTACGCCGCGAGCTGAATCTTTCGACGAGAACGCAGTCGGCGCGTCAAGTCCGTGCGGCTATTGTGACGGGCACCACGCACCTTCGCAGTCACGTGGACATCGATACCGATGCGGGCTTGACGCATTTCGAAGGCGTCATGGCGACACGCGAGGAGTTCAGAGACGCCATCACGATGCAGCTCGTCGCCTTTCCTCAGAGCGGCATGCTGGTACGGCCCGGTACGGTCGAGCTGCTCGAGGAAGCGCTCAGGATGGGCGCGGACTGCATCGGCGGCCTCGATCCCTCGACGGTGGACCGGGATCCAGTCCGCCACCTCGACATCGTGTTTGGCCTTGCCGACCGCTACGGCGTTGAGGTGGATATTCACCTCCACGAGCCCGATGCGCTGGGGGCATTTGCCGTGGAGCTGATTGGCGAACGGACCCGTGCGCTGGGCATGCAGGGACGCGTCACGAACAGCCACGTCTTTTGTTTGGGGATGATCGAGGACGCTTATCTCGGCCAGCTCATCGACCTCCTGCTCGAGAACCGCATCACGATCATGTCCCTGGGGTCTGGCCGATCGCAGTTCCCACCGCTCAAGCGTTTGTATGACGCCGGCGTCCGGCTCTGTACAGGTACCGACGGTGTGCGCGATACGTGGGGTCCCTACAACAGCGTGGACATGCTGGATCGGGTCAGAATGCTTGGTTATCGCAGCGGGTATCGGAAGGACGAAGACATCGAAATGTTGCTGCGGATCGCCACGTA
>JBQTJG010000272.1:0-39648 GCA_052387355.1 Armatimonadota bacterium
GTGATGTCCCTGCGCGGGGACATTACCTTCGGCCATCCGCATCCAACGCCCCTGGACACGCGCGCGGGGGCCAACGACACCATCAACCGCACTGATCTGGACGGCGCCGTCGCGTTGAGGCGCGACGGCACGACATGGCGCGCTGCCACGGCGCGCGCTCGAGGTGGTGCGAAGGTTCGAGACGGTGCGAGGGTTCATTGATCGCGTGGTCGACGGCGTTTCCGTCATCCTGCTCGAGGGCGGCGGCAGGGCGTATGTCCCCATCTCCAGCCTCCCGGTCGGATCTGACGCCGGCAGCCTGGTTGAGGTGACCATGACCAAAACGGACATCGCTCCAGGCGTGGAGTCAGCGGAAGAGCTGGCAGCGCTGATCGAACGGCTGCGGGCGGGCGAGCACCGGCATGGCTAACCGGCCGACCCTGATCATCGGGGAAGAGGACTATCTGGCCGAGCAGATGCTGAAGCGCCTGGTCCGTGAAGTGCTCACGGCGGAAGAACAGCAGCTCAACCTCGATGTCCTCGATGGATCGATGCAGGTCGGCGAGATGCTGACCCGCCTGGATACGGCCCCGTTCTTCGGCCCCTACCGGGTCGTGGTCGTGCGGCGCCTCGACGCGATGCGTGAAGCCGACCATGAACCGCTGGTGGGCCACCTGGAGCGCGGGGACAGCCCGACCATCGCGATCTTCATCGCGCGAGACCTCGACCGACGGCGCCGTCTCTTCGGCGCCTTCAAACGGGTCGGCATGATCCTCGAAGCCCGCCCTTTGCCGCCACGCGAACTCCCGGGGTGGGTGACGGAACGATTCGCCGCAGTCGGGAAGCGCGCGGCGCCTGGCGCAGCCGAGAGTCTGGTGGCGCTGGCAGGAGGCAGTCTCCGCGACCTGGCGCATGAGGTCGACAAAATCGCGGCCTACGTGGGCGACAGCGTGAGAATCTCGCCTACAGACGTCGAGGCGATTGCGAGCCGGACGGGCGAGGCGTCGATCTTCACGCTTGTCGACGCGGTCGGCGGGGGAGAGGCCCCGGGGGCCTTGCGCGCGCTGCACGACATTCTCGCTACACACGAGCCGCTGCAAGTGCTCTTCATGGTTGCCCGCCAGTTCCGCTTGATTCTACGCGCGCATACGCTCGGGGGCTCGCGCGGCCCTGCGGCCGACCTGGCCGAACGCCTCGGCGTACATCCATTTGTCGCGCGGAAGGTGGCGGATCAGGCCCGGGGCTACCGCGCCGGAGAGTTTCCGGGTATCTTCGCAGCACTGGAGGAGACGGATCGGGCGATCAAGACCGGCGCGCAGCCGCGCCTGGTTCTCGAGGCGCTGTTCGTCCGTCTTTGCGAGGCGGACCGGCGGGCAGCAGGGCGCCGGTAGAGCGGTAAACCGGTCCTAGGCGGAGGGGGCGGTCGCGCGGCGCATCATGCGGGACTTCTTGCGGGCCGCGGTGTTGGGATGGATGACGCCCCTCGCAGCGGCCTTGTCGAGGGCCTGTTGGGCGGCAGCAAGTCCACCGGATTCCCCGGATGCCCCGCGTACCAGCGTCTTGACGCGCGACCTCGTCGCGGCGTTCGCCGCCCTGCGCCGCGAGGACTTACGCAGATGCTTGAGTCCCGACTTGATCCGCTTCGCCACGACTGATCCTCCAGGCGCCCCCCGGTGGGGGGCGGGAATCCTGCGCGATTCTAGCACGACCGTTCGGGGGCCACAAGCCGCTTCGCTGCTGAAACCGCGTTCAGTGCCTGTGCGACGCGAATGACGATGCCGCCCGTCGGGCTCGGCCACCTGTGAGCGGCCTGACACCACCGCCGCGACTGGCACGGGCGGCCACGCTCCTGGCAAGCGCGACCGTTGGGAGCCGGCTGCTCGGTCTGGTCCGCGAGATCGTCGTGGCGGCGCTGTTTGGAGCGTCCGACGCGAAAGCGGCCTACGTCATCGGCTACTATCTGCCATTCTTTGTGCAGCGCCTGCTGATCGGCGGAACGCTCAGCATCGTCCTGATCCCCACGTTGGCGGACATCCTCTCGCGACCCCAGACCGACGAGTTGCCCAAGGTGACCAGTCAATTGTTCACTGCGGTCCTGGCCGTCGGCGTCGCCATGGTCGTGGTGGGACAGGTGGCTGCCCCGTTGCTGGTCCCGCTGGCAGCGCCCGGTTTCGTGGCGAACCCCCAGCAGTTGTCGTTGACGATCTTCCTCACCCGCATCAACTTCCTGGCGATGTTCTTCCTCGCGCTATCCGTGTTTGCGACCGCGTACCTTCAGGCGCAGCGGCGCTTCACGCCGCCGGCGATCGCGCCGCTTGTCTTCAACGTCGTCACGATCGTCGGGACCCTGTGGCTAGGTCCACGGTTGGGGATTACCGGACTGTCCGTTGCCTGGATCGCGGGTACCGCCGCGCAGTTCCTCGTCCAGGTGCCGGCGCTGCGGTCCGGCGGTTTTCATTTTCGACTGACGGTCGACTGGTCGCATCCGGCGATTCGCACGGTGCGTCGCCTCGCTGCGCCGGCCATGCTCGGCCTGGCGATCATCGAGATCAATGCTTACGTCGGGCGATTCTTCGCGTCGCTGCTGCCGGCGATGCCCGGGGTGAACGCGGTCGCCGCTCTCGACTACGCCTACGAAGTCGTGCAGGCTCCAGTGGGAATTCTGGCGATCTCGGTGGCGACCGTGCTCTTTCCCGGCATGAGCCAGTTCGCGGCCGCCGGCGACCGCCCGGCGCTTCGGAACGCCACGTCCCTGGGACTGCGCAGCGTCCTTTTCCTGATATTGCCGGTGTCCGCAGGTCTCGTGGTCTTCGCCAGACCCATCGTGCGCCTCGTGTTCGAGCGGGGCGAGTTCGGGCCCGCGACCACGACGATCGTCGCCTCCTGTCTCGCGGCGTACGCGAGTGGGCTCGTGCCCATGGCCGCCTACTACGTCATCACGCGCACCTACTACGCGCTCCACGACATGCGCACGCCGGTGGCGACGGGCGCCGGGATGGTCGTGCTCAACGCCGGCCTGGTCTACGCGTTCATGCGGGTCTGGGGCGTCGCCGGGATTGCCCTGGCGACGGCGGTGGTCTCGTTTGTGAACGCCGGGTTGCTGTTTGGCCTCCTGAGCCGGGGGTTGGGCTCACTCGAGGGCCGCCGAATCGCCGGCGTCATCGCGCGCGTGGCGCCGGCCGCGGCGCTGGCCATCGGGGTGTGGTGGATCGTGATGTACATCGGGCTTCCTCTGCTGGGGCCCGGCCAGCTCGCCGACGCCTTGCTGCTGGCCATTGGTGCGGGCGCCGGCGCGATCACGTATCTGGCCGTCTGCCACATCCTCCGTGTCGGGGAGCTCGGGCTGTTGCGGTCCCTGGTCCGGCGCGTCTCCTGAGGGCGGTCGTGCAGCCGCCTGCCCGCCGGTCGTTCCTGCCCGCGGTGCCGGACCTGATCATGCTGTTCTATACGATCGCCGGCCAGGCGATGGCGCCGTTTATCCCCCTGTACGCGCAACACCTCGGCATGAACACCGGGACCATCGGTCTGCTGCTGGGGGTGCCCGGTCTCGCCGCGGTACTTGTCAGTGTCTTCGCCGGCTCCTGGCTCGCCCGCCTCGGCGCGCGGCGCCTTCTCGTATCGGCGTCACTGGTCGGCGCGGGGGCGCTCCTGGTGGTGTGGGTGCGCGGGTCCGCGCTTGCGTTCGTCCTCGTCATGCCGCTGTTCTGGGCGGTCCAGCCCGTCATCGCCATCGCCAGCCAGTTGTTGGTGGTCACGCGCTCGGCGCCGAAGGGCCGGGACCAGGCGGTCGGCATGCATGCATTCTATACGGCGTTGGGCAATCCGATCGGGCCGCTGCTGGGTTCGGCGGCCATCCATGCGTCGGGCGGCGTCGGCTCTGTGGTTTTGGTCGGCGCCGCCGCGACCGGGATCGCGTGCCTGGTGGCGCTGACCGCTCCCGACCACGGTCGCGCTGATGTTGCACGAGTCCCCTTCCTGGCCGGTCTCCGATCACTGTCGATCCTCGTGCGCGCCAGCCTGGCGACAATCATGATTGCGGAATTCTGCTATATGGCGTGGGGGACGTTCTTCCCCCTTGCGTTGGAACGAGCGGGACGCTCGCCCGAAGTCATCGGCCTGATCTTTGCCATCTACGGGGTGGCCATATCAGGGGTCCGCCCACTATTGGGCAGGCTCGTGTCCAGACTGCGGCGTCCGGGAGTCCTGACCCTCTCGCTGATCCTCGTGGCGGCCGGACTCTGGGTGTCTACCGTACCCGGCTCGGCACCGCTGGTCTATGCCAGCGCTGTGCTTCTGGGATTCGGGTTCGGCCTGGTGTTTCCGATCACCATCTTACTGGTGACGGCTGAGGCTGCAGCCGACCAGGTCGGCCAGTTGCTCGCGGCCCGATTCTTTGCGATGACCTTCGGACAGATGCTCGGCCCCGTGCTGATCGGCGCCCTGGCCGGGTACAGTCTGATCGGCGCGCTCGCAGGCGTCGCCGTTCTGGGGACCGCGACCGCGGTCTGGGCGTTCTCACTGGTCCGATTCCTGGCGTCTCCCTTTCTTGACACCCGAAAATCGGCGATGCTACGCTGAGCGCGACGCTTAGCACTCACCGCGATGAGTGCCAATCTCGTGGATGGGTTGCAAGTCTCGAGGTCCGGATGGTCGATCTCGATTTGAGGAAGCGCGCGGTGCTCCGGGCGGTGGTCGAGGAGCATGTGGCGGAACGCTTGAGTGATGCTCTCGGCGTGCCTCGGTAGGGCGCCCTCACCCCTGCTCACACCGCCCGGATGACACGCTGATGGCCAGCCGTGACCTGTATGACACCCTCGGCGTCGATCGCCGTGCTTCTCAGGATGAGATCAAGCAGGCCTACCGCCGGATGGCCCGTGAGATGCATCCTGATGTCCGCCGCGACGATCCGCACGCCACCGACCATTTCAAAGAGATCAACGAAGCCTACGCCGTCCTGAGCGATCCTGCCAAGCGCAGTCAGTACGACCGGTATGGTGAGGTCAGACCCGAGCCCGGTCCGTTCGGAGGCGGCGCCGGTCCGTTCGAAGACCTCTTCGAGATGTTCTTCGGCGGACGCGGTGGGGGCCCGCGCGTCGAGCAGCAGGGTCCAGAGCGGGGCGCCGACCTGCGCTACGATCTCGAGATCACGCTTGAGGACGTGGCTGCCGGCGTCGAACGCCGCATCGGCCTGTCTCGCCTCGAAACCTGCCCGGTCTGTTTCGGCACGGGCGCCGAACGAGGATCGAGCCCCGAGGTGTGCCCAACCTGCAAGGGCACCGGCGAAACTCGCATCACCCAGCGGTCGGTGTTCGGTATGGTGACGCAGATCGGTCCATGCCCGCAGTGTCGCGGGACAGGAACCTACATCGCCCATCCCTGCAAGAACTGCCGGGGCACGGGCCAGGCGAATGCGCACCGTGAGGTCACCGTCACGATTCCAGCCGGGGTCGAAGACGGGATGCACCTTCGCCTGTCGGGTGAGGGTGAGGCCGGAGTGCAGGGGGGAGCCCGCGGCGACCTCTATGTCGTCATTCGGGTCGCACCCCATGACACGTTCACTCGCCGGGGCCGCGATCTGCATGCCGAGACCGAAGTCACGATGATCCAGGCGGCCTTGGGGGATCAGGTTCGGATGAAGGTGTTCAACGCCGAGGAGATAGTGACGGTTCCCGCCGGCACCCAGCCTGGAGATGTGATCACTGTGCGCGGTCGCGGCTTACCGGATCTGCGCGGCGGCAGGGGCCATCTCCACGTGGCCGTGCGCGTCACCGTGCCCAAACATCTCACGGCTGAGCAGCGTGCGCTGCTGGAGGCCTTTGCGGATGGCCGCGGCCCGACAAAGAAGGATCGCGGTGAGAAGCGGCGGAAGCCGATTCTTAGCAAAGTGAAAGACCTCCTGCAATAGGCGCGCCTGGTGAGGTGGACCGAGGTCTCTCTCAGCGTCGCGCCCTCGATCGCTGAATGGGCCGGCGATCTCCTGCTGAGATATTGTCCTGCTGGCTTTGCTGAGAGTACGCACCGCCGGGGACGGCTGAAGGTGATGCGCGCCTACCTGCCGGCAGGCGCAGCCGGCCGGGCGGCGCTTATCCGGCTGCGACGAGATTTCCGGCGCGCGCGGGTGCCGGTGCCGGTCACGAGCCGCGTCATTCGAGACAGCGGTTGGGCCGGCGCCTGGAAGGCGCACGCGCGATCGATCAAGATCGGCCGGCTGACGGTAGTCCCCTCCTGGATGCCCAACCGTGCGGGGCGGGGCCGCGCGGTCGTGCGACTGGATCCCGGGATGGCATTCGGCAGTGGCGAGCATCCCACGACGCAGCTCTGCCTGGCGGCGATCGAACGACACATGCGCAGCGGCGCGACGGTCATCGACGTCGGGACGGGTTCGGGGATCCTGGCCATTGCCGCGGCTCGCCTCGGTGCTGCACGGGTGCTGGCGATCGACAACGATCCGGTCGCGGTGGCGGTCGCGCGGGCCAATGTTCAGGCCAATCGCGCGGGCTCGCGGGTGAGCGTCCGGATGGCCGCCGGTCTGGCGCGTGTTCGCTTGCGGGCCGATCTCATCGTCGCCAACCTGACCGCCGAGAGTCTTCCAGGGATTCTTGCGGACTGCTCGCGCTGCCTGAGGCCGCGAGGGTGGTTGGTCGCCTGTGGATTCAGCAACGTGCGCGCCGGCGAGGTTCGAGAGCACGTCACGGCGGCCGGCCTGCGGGTGATGGCGACAGCACGGCTCCGGGGATGGTGTGCCGTGCACGCAGCCGCGGTCGCTGTCTGACACGTTGCGGGGATGCTACGGCGATTCTTCGTCGCCCCAGCCGTCCTGGATCGGGACCCGGTGACGTTTGCGCCACGCGAGGCGCACCATATCGCCCGGGTCCTCCGGTTGCGCGCCGGCGCGCACATCGTGGTTTTCGACGGCGACCGGGAGGCCGAGGCAGAACTGGTAGCAGTGGAGGGGGAGACGGTGACAGCGCGGTGTCTCCAGACGCCGCGCGCCTCGCGCCGTACGGTCGAGGTCACGCTCCTTCAGGGCGTCCCGCGCGGACCGAAGATGGATCGCATCGTACGGATGGGAACCGAAGTCGGGCTAGCCGTGATCGCTCCTGTGCTGACCGCGCGGGCCCTGCCCGATGCTGGAGCGACGCGCGTGGAGCGCTGGCGCAAGATCGCGCAAGAGGCCGCCCGGCAGTGCGGCCGGGGCGACGTGCCCGAGATTCGGGTGCCTGCGCCGTTGGAGGCGGCGCTTGCGACGATGGGCCCCGTCGACGTGTTCGTCGTGCCGTGGGAGGAAGAGGCGCGCGCGATTGGCGAGGTGATCGTCGGCTGCGGCTTCACCACCGCAGCGGTGCTCATTGGACCCGAGGGTGGGCTGACGGCCAATGACGTCGCGTGCGCGCGCAACGCGGGCGGCGAAACAGTGTCGCTCGGCCCGCTCATCCTGCGGACCGAGACCGCCGGAGCGGTCACTGCCGCGATGCTGTTCTATGAGCGCCTGCTCCGGACGGGACGCGACTAGAAGGCGAGCAGACCTCCACATCTCACTCGGATGGGTGGAACGCGTCATCCATTGCATTTTCATACATCGACTGGTATAATAATACTATGTCCATTCGCGTCAGCATCATCGGGGCCTCAGGGTACGGTGGTGGCGAGCTCGTGCGCCTGCTGTGCGGCCATGCCCAGGTCACGCTCGCCCACCTGACCGCCGAAAGCCGCAAGGCTGAGCCGTACGGTGACGTCTTCCCCAACCTGCGCGGGTTCGTCTCGCACGTGACCGAGGACGCCGACCTCGAGGCGATCGGCGCCGACTCCGACGTCGTCTTCTTCGCGCTACCCAACGGTATGGCGATGACGATGATCCAAAGACTCGGTCCGCGCCCGAAGGTGATCGACCTCGGCGCGGACTTTCGATTTCGGGATCCGGCGACGTACCAGCAGTGGTACAAGACACCACACGCCGCGCCCGACCTGCTCGCCGATGCCGTGTACGGCCAGCCGGAGCTGCACCGGGAGCGCATTCATGATGCCCGGATCATTGGGAACCCCGGATGCTACCCGACCGCGGCGCTCATCGCGATCGCCCCGTTCGTGCGGAACGGGATCGTGCAGGGCGACGGCGTGATCGTTGACGCGAAGTCCGGGGTCTCGGGCGCCGGGAGAGGCGTATCGCTGGGCACGCACTTCTCCGAGGTCAACGAAAACGTGAAACCGTACAATGTGGGGGTGCACCGGCATACGCCGGAAATCGAGCAGGAAGTGTCCGTGCTCGTCGGTCGGCCCATGCCTGTCACCTTCACGCCGCATCTCATTCCAATGACGCGCGGCATCCTGGCGACCGCCTATCTGAGACTGACGCATTCGCTGACCGTGGCCGAAGCCGATGGCATCCTCCAGGAAGCGTACGCCCGCGAGCCGTTCGTGCGAGTGCTGCCGGGCGGCCTGCCGCAAACCAAGGCGACCTACGGGTCGAACTACTGTGACGTCGCGGTGCGCATCGATACGCGCGCCAGGGTGCTGATCGCGATGGCCGCGATCGACAATCTCGTGAAGGGCGCCTCGGGACAGGCGATCCAGAACATGAACATCATGTGCGGATTCCCGGAGCGCATGGGGCTCGAAGGGGCCCCGCTGTATCCTTAGGGCAACTGTATCCCCAGGGCTGGTCGTATCCCTGGTGCTGATGGAGGTGAGCCGATGGCGGTGCTGCGCCTGCGGGTGACACCGTTCGAGGGGACCGTCACCGCGCCTCGAGGGTTTCGGGCGTCGGGCATTCACTGCGGGATCAAGCCGGACCGGCCCGATCTCGCGCTCGTGTTCTCCGAGATGCCGGCGTCAGCCGCCGGGATGTTCACCACGAACAAGATGCGATCGGCCCCGGTCATTCAGAACGAGGCGAAGCTGGTCTCGGGTCGTGCCCGGGCGATCCTGATCAACAGCGGCACCGCCAATGCCTGCACCGGGATCCAGGGCGTGGCCGATGCTGAGGCGATGGCGGCGGCTGCCGCCGAGGCGTTGGGGATTCCGGCCGACCTTGTGCTGGTGGCCAGTACGGGCGTCATTGGCCGGCCGCTGCCGATGGACCGGATCAGCGCCGGTATTCCCATGGCTGTCGCCACACTGAGTACGGACGGGATGACCGCGGCGCGGGCCATCCTGACGACCGACGCGTTCCCCAAGACCGCCGCGGTGCACGTCGACCTGGGCGACCGCCGCGTGACGATCGGTGGAATCGCCAAGGGCGCAGGGATGATCCATCCCCACATGGCCACCATGATCGCCGTGATCACGACCGACGCGGCGATCGAACCGGTGATACTCAGGGGGGCGCTCCGCTCCGCAGTCGATGCGACATTTAACTGCATCAGCGTGGACGGCGACACCAGCACGAGCGACAGTGTCTTTCTGCTGGCGAACGGCGCGGCAGGAGTGGCGCCGCTCCCGTCCGGCGGTGACCAGTACGAGGCATTTGTCGCAGGTCTGACCGAGGTGGCTGGCCGGCTCGCCCGCCTGATCGTGCAGGACGGCGAAGGCACGACGCGGCTCATCCAGTTCGCCGTGCGCGGCGCCCGGTCCGACGCCGACGCCCGCCTGGTCGGTCAGGCGCTGATGACCTCGCTGCTCGTGAAGACGATGTTCCATGGCGCCGAGCTCAACTGGGGGCGACTCTCGGCCGCGATTGGTCGGAGCGGGGCCGATGTCGATCCGGATCGCGTGTCGATCGCCATCGGCGGGGTGCTGGTCGTGCGTGACGGCGTGGGCATTCCTGACGCATACTCGAGCGCCGAACCGCTCCTGAAGGAATCCCAGGTCAGCGTGACGATCGATCTTGGACTGGGCGACGGCGTCTTCACCGGTTGGACGAGTGATCTGGGCGAGAGCTACGTGAAGATCAACAGCGGGTACCTCACATGACCCGCCGCCACGCCTCTCCAAGAACGAAGGCGTTGCCGCGCGCGGCGAGCGGGGCCGGAGCGCCGGTGGGGCTCCCAGTGTCTGTGCCACCAGTCGACCCGGCCGCCGAGGCGCGCATGATTGCCGCGGGGGTGCGCTACGCGGCGGCCTGGCGCGGCCGGACCGTGGTGGTCAAGTATGGCGGCAGCGTACTCGATGCCGGCGCCGCGGGCACCGTCGTCGAAGACCTGGTCTTGCTGAAAGGCGCGGGCGTGAACCCGGTGCTCGTCCACGGTGGGGGATCGGAGATCACACGCATGCTCGATCGGGTTGGCAAAGAGACGCGGTTTGTCCAGGGTCTCCGGGTGACCGATGCCGAAACCATGGAGATCGTCGAGATGGTTCTGGCGGGCCGCGCGAATAAGGCGCTGGTCACGATGATCGGCACCGCCGGCGGTAGCGCCGTAGGACTCTCGGGGAAAGACGCCGGTCTGCTGCGCGCACAGCGGCTGTCGGGCCCGGTGGATCTGGGGCACGTCGGTGAGGTCGTGGACGTCCGGGGAGCGATCATTCTCACCATCAGCGAGGCCGGACACATCCCGGTGATCGCCTCGGTGGGGTTAGGAGAGGGCGGGGAGAGCCTCAACCTCAACGCCGACCACGCGGCCGGCGCGCTGGCGGCGGCGCTCGGCGCCAGCAAGATGATCATTCTGACCGACGTGCCGGGCGTGATGCGGTCGGACGGCGGCGCAGAGACGCTGATTTCGAGCCTGGCGGCGGACGAAGCGCGGCGGCTGATCGCCGACGGCGTCGTCTCCCAGGGCATGATCCCCAAAGTCGAGGCGTGTCTCTGGGCGCTCGACCGGGGCGTACCAAGCGCGCACATCATTGGGACGGAGGCGCCGCACGCGCTGCTCGTGGAGCTGTTCACTGAAGAAGGTATCGGCACCATGATTACGCCAGCGCCAGCCGGGCACGCCTAGGGGGTGGACGATGACGACAGAAGACGTAATCGCCATGACGCAACAATACCTGATGCCAACCTACCGGCGCGCCCCGGTGGCGTTCTCCCACGGCGAGGGCGTCTGGCTCGTCGACCTCGAGGGGAAGCGCTACCTCGACTTCATCGGCGGGATCGCGGTGAGCGTGCTCGGCCACAACCATCCGCGGCTGATTGCGGCGGTCCAGCGGCAGGCGGCGCGGCTCATCCACGTGTCGAATCTCTTTCAGATCGCCGAGCAGGCCGAGCTCGGGAAGTGGCTGGTTCTGCACTCGGCCTTCGACAGGGCGTTCTTCTGCAACAGCGGCGCCGAGGCCAATGAGGCGGCGATCAAGCTGGCGCGGAAGTGGGGGCGCCGTGAGGGGCGCGACCGCTTCGAGATCATCGTCGCGGAGCACTCGTTCCACGGCCGGACGATGGGGACGCTGTCCGCGACGATACAACCCAAGTACCAGCAGCCGTTCGTGCCGCTCGTGCCCGGATTCGCGGCGGTGCCGTTCAACGACTTGGACGCCATCCCGGCGGCGACGACCGAGCGGACCGTCGCCGTGATGCTCGAGCCTGTGCAGGGGGAAAGCGGCATACGCCCCGCAGATCCCGAATACGTGAAGAGCGTCCGCGAGTGGTGCGACGCGCGCGATCTGCTGCTGATCTTCGATGAGGTGCAGACCGGCATCGGGCGGACCGGCCGGCTGTTCGCCTACGAGCACGATGGCATCGAGCCCGACGTCGTCACGCTGGCCAAGGGACTCGGGGGCGGCGTCCCGATCGGTGCAGTGCTGGTGAAGGAGAAAGCCGCGGCGTTAGTCGCCGGCGACCATGGGAGCACCTTTGGGGGCAACCCGTTGGCCTGCGCGGCGGCGCTCGCGGTCGTGCAGACCGTAGCCGAGGACCGGCTGGCGGAGAACGCGGCGGCCATGGGTGAGCGCTTCACGAAGGGCCTCCAGGCGCTCGTGAGCCGCGGGCTGGCCAGGGTCGTGCGGGGCCGGGGACTGCTGCTCGCGCTTGAGCTCCACGGCGAGGCGGCGCCTGTCGTCGATCGATGCCGCGAGGCCGGGCTGCTCGTCAACGCCGTCCAGCCGACCGCGCTACGAATGGCGCCGCCGCTGATCGTCCGAGCGGGGGAAATCGACCAGGCGCTGGCCATTCTGGATCGGGTGCTGACGGCGACAGGCGCGGCGGCCGGGGCCGTTCCGGCGCGCTAGAAACGTGGCGACGCCCTGACACCAGATGAAGGATGAGAGGAGCCAGGTTCATGGAGATCAGGAAGGTTGCGCTGGCCTATTCCGGGGGTCTCGATACGTCGGTGGCCATCCCGTGGCTCAGAGAGGCGTACGGGTGTGAGGTCCTCGCAGTCATCGTCGACATCGGGCAGGGCGAGGATCTTGCCGCGATTCGATCCAAGGCGCTGGCCAGCGGAGCTGTCACCGCGCACGTCGTCGACGTCCGGCGCCCGTTCGTCACCGACTATATTGTCCCGATGGTGCAAGCCGGCGCCGTGTACGAGGGGCGGTATCTGCTCGGCACCGCACTGGCTCGGCCGCTGATCGCCAAGACGCAGGTCGAGGTGGCGCTGGCCGAAGGCGCCGACGCTGTGGCCCACGGCTGCACCGGGAAAGGCAACGACCAGGTGCGCTTCGAGCTCGCCTACCAGACGCTGGCCCCGCACCTCAGGGTGGTGGCGCCGTGGCGCGAATGGCACATTCGGTCGCGCGAGCAGGCGATCGAATTCGCCGAGGCGCACGGCGTGCCGGTGCCGGCGAGCAAGGCCAAACCATACAGCGTCGACAAGAACCTCTGGCACTGCAGCAGCGAGGCGGGCATTCTGGAAGACATCTGGGCCGAGCCTCCGGACGATCTCTACCAGTACACCGCCGATCCGCGACGTGCCCCGGATGCGCCGGAATACCTCGAGATCGACTTCGAGGAAGGGCGCCCCATTGGGCTCAACGGAGACCGCCTTGATCCTCTGGTCTTCATGGAGCGCGTGAACGCTGCAGGCGGCCGGCACGGCGTTGGACGGGTCGACATGGTGGAGAACCGTCTGGTCGGGATGAAGACGCGCGGCGTCTACGAGACGCCAGGCGGGACAGTCTGGATGACGGCGCATCGCGACCTCGAGGCGATCACCCTTGAGCGCGAGTCCGCCCATTACAAGCTGCAGATCGGCCAGCGGTACGCCGAGCTGATCTACTACGGTCAGTGGTTCTCGCCGCTGCGCCAGGCGTTCGACGCCTTCGTCGCCTCGACCCAGCGGACGGTCACCGGCACGGTCCGCGTGCGTCTGTTCAAAGGCGGCGCCATGGCGGTCGGCCGCCGGGCGCCGGCGTCGCTGTACAATCCTGAGTTGGCCACGTTTGGCGAGGACACCGTCTACGACCAGCGCGACGCCGGCGGGTTCATGAACCTGTGGGGACTGCCGACCAAGGTCTTCGCCCAGGTCAACCCGCATCTCATCCGTGCGCTCCGTGAACGAGTCCGCTGAAGTCGGCCCCCC
Source organism: Armatimonadota bacterium (assembly GCA_052387355.1). Taxonomy (GTDB): domain Bacteria; phylum Sysuimicrobiota; class Sysuimicrobiia; order Sysuimicrobiales; family Humicultoraceae; genus JBQTJG01. Next base: position 13,365 of record JBQTJG010000272.1, read on the forward strand.
ATACCGGATGTGGGGCGGTCGGTTTGCCGACGAACCGGACCCCCGGATCGCGCCGCTTCTCACCTCGCTGCCGGTGGACCGCCACCTGCTCCGCTGGGATCTGCTCGGCAGCCTGGCCCATCTGACCGCTCTTACTGAAGCGGGCGTCATCCCACAGGACGCGGCGGCGGCGCTCGCGCGGGCACTGCGTCAGATGCTCGTCGAGGAAGAGGCGGGGAGGCTCACCCCGGACGGAGACTATGAGGACATCCACTCGTTCATCGAGGCCACGCTCGTATCGCGCCTGGGCGCCGCCGCGGGCTGGCTGCATACCGGGCGGAGCCGCAACGATCAGGTTGTCACCGCGTTTCGGCTCGACCTCAAGGATCGAATTCGCCGTCTCGTCACGGGCGTCACGACACTGCAAGAAACGCTGCTGGCCCGGGCGGCCGAGGTCGCGAGCGTGCCGGTTCCGAGCTACACGCACCTACAGCGGGCCCAACCCGTCCTGCTCGCGCACCACTGGCTTGCCTACTTCTGGATGCTGAGCCGCGATGTGGGCCGCCTGCGCGACGCCTTCCGCCGCGTAGACTGCTCGCCGCTGGGTTCCGGCGCCATCACCGGGACGGGCTTTCGTGTGGACCGCCTCCGGCAGGCGTCGCTGCTCGGCTTTGCCCGGGTCAGCGAAAACAGCGTCGACGCCACCGGGGACCGGGATTTCGTCTTTGAAGCGGTGGCCGCGGTCACCGGCTTGTTGATCCACCTCTCGCGGTGGGCCGAGGAGCTGATCCTCTGGACGACGCAGGAGTTCGGCTTCCTCGGTCTTCCGGATGCGATCATGACTGGGAGCAGCCTGATGCCGCAGAAGCGAAACCCCGACATTATCGAGCGGGTGCGCGCGCAGGCCGGCGTCGGGCTGGGCGCGCTGGTCGGCCTGGGCGCGGTGCTCAAGGCCGTGCCGTTGGCATACAACCGCGACCTCCAGGAAGACAAGGCGGCGGCGATGACCGCGTTTCAGGTGGCGGAGATGGCCGTCGCCGCGATGAGCGTCGTCGTAGAGCGGATGATTGTCCGCCGCGAGCGGATGGCGGCGGCGCTTCGCGGGGGATTTCTCACTGCGACTGAAGTCGCTGACTATCTCGTCCGCCGCGGCATACCGTTTCGAGAGGCGCATCATCTCGCGGGTCAGGTAGTGCGGGAAGCGGAGGCGGCGAACTGCGAGCTCTGGGAATTGCCGCTGGAGGTGTACCGCCGGGTGTCGTCACGCTTCGACGCCGATGTGATCATGGTGGTGACTGCTGAAGGCGCGATCTCCGCCAAAGATGTTCCAGGCGGTACGGCTCCAGGGAGGGTCGCGCAGGCGCAGGAGGCCGCGCGTGCTGCGGTGGCCGTACAGCAGGCCTGGCTCGAGCAGGTCACAACCGACCAGAAGGCGGCTGAAGGGCGCTTGCTGGAGAGCGCGCCGATCTAGGAGGCACGCCGTGCGAGCACGGGACCGGCGCATCCTCAACATTCTCGCCAGGCGGGCCGTTACGACTCAGGCGGAACTGGTCGCCGCCCTCCAAAGTGCAGGGATTCAGGTCACGCAGGCGACCGTTTCCCGCGATATCAAGCGCCTCGGCCTCGTCAAGCTTCCAGATGGCGACGGGACCTACCGATACCAGGCGCCCCACGCTGCCCGGCCCACCACCATTGAGGTCCAGGCGAGGCTCCGGAGGGCCATGATCGACTACGTCGCTGAGGTGGACGAGGGGAGCGGTCTTGTCGTGGTAAAGACCGCCACAGGCACCGCCAGCACCGTGGCCGAGGCGATCGATGAAGTGGCGTGGCCCGAGGTTGTCGGGACAGTGGCCGGCGACAACACCATCCTGGTCGTTCCCCGTAGGGCAGGGCAGCGGGCCGCTATCGTCCGGCGGCTCCGGAGCCTGCTCGAGCCCCCTGCCAGGCTGTCCCTCGCGGGAGGCGAACCTCCTGGCTAGAGGAGCCCTTCAGCCCACCGCCGAAGGTGCATCGAACGGGAGGTCCGCTTGGCCCACCCTGCAGTCACTGAGGCAACGATCTCTCTCCCCTCCGGCCTGGACGCGGTCGCTGTCCTCGGACAGCACGACGCCCTGATCGAGGTCGTCGAGAAGGAGCTTGGGGCCGCGATCGCGGTCCGCGGCGAGATGCTGGTCATCCGGGGCGCTCCCGGGCAGGTTGATGCCGCGGTTCGGCTCTTCGAGCAACTGCTGACGCTGGTCCGGAGCGGACAGACCGTCACACCCGCCGACGTGCGACGAGCCCTTCGAGGGCGGTCCCCCCAGGATGAACCAGGCAGGATCACCCTGGGAGGAGAGGTCCTTCTTGTCACGGCGAGCGGCAAGCCGGTCGCCCCCCGGACGGCGGGCCAGCGGGCGTACGTCGAGGCGATCAGCGGTCACGATCTCACCTTCGCGATCGGGCCTGCCGGTACGGGCAAGACGTATATGGCGGTCGCCATGGCCGCTGTGGCGCTGCGTGCACGATCGGTCCAACGCCTCATTCTAACCCGGCCGGCGGTCGAGGCAGGGGAGAAACTGGGGTTCCTGCCCGGCGACATCGCCGCCAAGGTCGATCCCTACCTGCGTCCCCTCTATGACGCGCTCTATGAGATGGTGGGTCCCGACCGCGTCGCGCGCCTCGCCGAGCGCGGTGTGATCGAGGTCGTCCCGCTGGCGTTCATGCGCGGCCGCACGCTGAACGACGCCTTTATCATCCTCGATGAAGCGCAGAATACGACGCGGGAACAGATGAAGATGTTCCTGACCCGCATGGGGTTCGGCTCGAAGGCGGTCGTCACCGGAGACGTCACGCAGATCGATCTGCCCCGCGATCGTACGTCGGGCCTCGTGGAAGCCCGGGAGATCTTCAGCGCCATCGAAGGGATTGCGTTCGTCTCGCTATCTCAACGTGACGTCGTCCGCCACGAGCTGGTCCAGACGATCGTCCAGGCGTATGAGCGTTTTGAGGCCGACCGGTCGGACCCCTCCCAGGGGAGGCCGGCATCGTGAAGACGACCCTGCGCGGCCGACTGTCGGCCTGGTTGGCGGCCGAGCCTCTGTGGGCACGCCGGGCAACGATCGGCGTAGTGACACTGCTCCTGCTCGTGGCGATCATCGGGACGGACTACCTGCCGCCGGGTTTGGAACTGAGGGCCGGCCAGCCCAGCCCGCGCGACCTGGAATCGCCGCGGACTGTGGAGTTTGTGGACCAGGTGCGCACCGAGGCCCTCCGCGCCGAGGCGATGCGGGCCGTCCAGCCTGTAGCCCGCCACTCGCCGGCCTTGGTCGCAGCGTCGCTCGCCGCAGCCACCAGCGCGTTCGATGCCATCGAGAAGGCGCGGGCTTCCGTCCCCGGTTCGCCCGCCGGCCGGATTCCCGCGATCGGTCGGGCGGTGGGGCTGCCGCTCTCAGACACGGCTCTGGCAGCCGCGGCTACCGCTCCTCGCACCAGGCTGGCGGCGGCGAGAGAGGCCGCGCAGACGGCGGTGAAGCAGGCGCTCGCCGACGGTGTGCGCGAGGAAGGTCTGGCGATGGCGCGAGAGCGAGCCCGCGGCGTCGTGCGGGGCCTCGCGCTTCCTCGCGGCCTGGACGCACTGGCGAGCGAGGTCGCGGTATCTGTCGTTCGACCGACGATGGAGGTTGATGCGGTCCGGACGTCGGATCTGCGACAGGCGGCCGCCAATATGGTCCCGCCCGCCCGCGCGCGGGTGCAGCGCGGGGAGAGCATCTTGCGGAAGGGCGATGTCGTGACGCCGGCCCATCTGCAGATCCTCGCGGTCACCGGCGTCTACCCGCGAAGAGTGACGTGGACAGCCATTGCAGGTGTTGTGGTGCTGGTGGGTCTGCTCCTGGTGGTCACCGGGGTTTACCTGCGGCAGCTTCAGCCCGAGATCTGGGCCAGCGACCGGCTCGTGGTCCTCTGGAGCCTCATCGTCGTGAGCACCGTCGGCCTCGCCCAAGTGCTGGGGGCGCCCCGATTCAGCAACTACCTCGCGCCCGCGGCCGCCGGGTCGATGCTCCTGGCGATCCTGCTTCGCCCGCGGCCGGCGGTCTTTTCCACCGCCGTACTGGCGGTGCTCGTCGGCCTGACCGCCGGGCGAGATCTCGCCCCAGTTATCGTGGCGCTCGTCGGCGGTCTGGTAGGCGTATTCGCCACCCGGCAGATTCACCGGCGCTCGGACTTCGGCGTCGCCGGCATGTTGGTGGGCCTGGCCAGTGCAGCGGCAGCAGCCGGCGCTGGGCTCCTCGACGGTTCCGCCGAGTATCGGGTGCTCGTCGTCGACGCCGCCTACGCGCTGACGAACGGACTCGTCGCCGCGGTCGTGACGATCGGTGTGCTGCCATTTCTGGAGCAACTCTTCGGGCTGCTCACCCCGATCAAACTGCTGGAGCTGGCCAACCCCGCGCACCCATTGCTCAAACGCCTGCAACTCGAGGCGCCCGGCACCTATCACCACAGCATCATGGTCGGTAATCTGGCCGAGGCCGCGGCCGAAGCGATCGGCGCCGACGCCCTGCTGGTGCGCGTCGGCACGTACTATCACGACATCGGGAAGCTGCGCCGGCCGGCGTTCTTCGTCGAGAACCAGGTGGGGATCGAGAACCCGCACGACAAGATGACGCCCAGTCTCTCGGCACTGACCGTCAGCGCGCATGTCCGGGACGGCCTCGAGCTGGCGAGGGAATACGGGCTCCCGCAGGCGATCGTCGATTTTATCCCGCAGCACCACGGGACCACGCTGCTCACCTACTTTTTCCACCAGGCCCTGGAGCGGGGCGATCCTTTGGAAGAATCCGCTTTCCGCTACGATGGGCCGAAGCCGCAGATTCCAGAGACCGCGATCCTCATGCTGGCCGACGCCGTTGAGGCCGCGGTCCGGTCGCTAAATCGGCCGACGCCCGATCGGGTCACCGAGGTGGTGCGGCGCCTCATCCGCGACAAGCTGGACGACGGTCAGCTCGACGAGAGCGGCCTGAACTTTCGCGACCTCGATCGCATCGCCGCGGCGTTCGTCCGCATCTTGAGTGGGATGCTGCACCCCCGGTTGGAATATCCCGATCTGGAAAGTGAGCTTGTCCGGAGACGCCGCGAGCAGGTGGCCCGGGCGCGGTAGCGGTGCGGGTGCATCTCGCGACCCACGGGACCCGGCACTCGGTCCCCAGCGTCCTGCTCAAGAGGACGGCCCTGGAGGCGATGCGCGCGATCGGGTGTTCGCGAGATGCCGAGCTCGACGTGGCGTTGGTGAGCGACGCGACGATTGCGCGGCTCAACCGCCGCTTCCTGCACCATGTCGGACCCACCGACGTGCTGACGTTTCCCGGTAGGACGGGGCCCGGCGATCGTACGATCGGCGAGGTGGTCATCTCGATGGATCGCGCCCGGACGCAGGCGCGCGACGCGAAATGGCTCGTACGCCGGGAGGTCGCGCTCCTGCTTGTCCACGGCGTGCTGCATCTTGGAGGGTTCGATGACCACACACCGCGCACCGCCCTGCGGATGCGAACCCTCGAGCGGACGATTCTCGGCCGGATCTTTCGATCGGGGCGGTGAGAGGTTGCGGCACTCTCTCTGGCAGAGCGTGCAATTCGCCGGCAGGGGGCTACATCTGGCGTTCCGGTCGCAGCGGACGATGCGTATTCACGCCCTGCTGGCGTGTGGGGTGATGCTGGCCCTCGTCTGGCTCAATCTCCCCGCGGCAGAGACCGCGCTGCTCGTGCTGGCAATAGCCTCCGTGCTATCGGCAGAGTTGTTCAACACGGCGATCGAGGCGATCGTAGACCTGACGATCAGGGATCGCCACCACGTCATCGCAGGCCGGGCGAAGGATCTCAGTGCGGCGGCCGTGCTCGTGACCGCGGCCAGCGCCGCGATCGTCGGGCTGGTTGTCCTTGCGCCGCCGCTCGCCGCCGCCCTTGGGCTCGGCCGGCTCGACGCGGCGACGGTTGGGCGGGCCGCGGTGTTGCTGGCGGTGCTGGGGTTCGTTGCGGTCGTGCTGCGCCGCAACGGTGAACGGTCCAGGGCCGAACAACAGACGCCCTCAGGGAACCTGTGAGCGACGAAAGTCGGCGCCCTGCAACGATTTTCCCGTCTGAGCCCGAGGGCGCTCCATCATCCACCGAGATCCAGGAGATCCTGCGCGAGGTCGAACCCGAGTACAACTACCGCGACCTGACCGGATTCTGGGGTGGGCTCGTCTCGACCATCGCCGTGGCGATGGCGCTGTTTCATCTGTACACCGCGCGGTTCGGCACGCTAGAAGCCCTGAGTCAGCGATCGGTACACGTCGCCTTCGCCCTCGCGTTGGTGTTCCTCCTCTACCCGTTCCGGAAAAAGCACGCCGCAACGTCGCGCGTGGGTGTCTTCGACGTGCTCATGGTCCTGGTCGGCGTCGCGCCGATGCTGTACGTGTTCTTCAACCGGGCTGACCTGGCCGTGCGCGCCGGCGCCCTGACCCAGACCGACCTCATCGTCGGCGTCTTGGGAATCCTCGTCGTCCTGGAGGCCGGGCGGCGCATGATGGCGATCGTGCCCATCATCGCGGCGCTCGCGCTGATCTATCCGTTCTTGGGCCAGTATCTGCCGGGCGCGCTGGCTGTGGGCTGGATTTCGCCCGAGCGCGTGATCGAGCAGATGCTCTACACGACTGAAGGGATCTTCGGCATCCCGATCGGCGTCTCCGCAACGTTCGTGTTCCTCTTCGTCCTGCTCGGCGCCTTTCTGGAACGGACCGGCCTGGGGCAGCTGTTCGTGGACGTCGCCCTCTCGCTGGCCGGCTGGATGACCGGCGGTCCAGCGAAGGTGTCGGTGCTGTCCAGCGCCTTCATCGGGACGGTCTCAGGCAGCTCAGTGGCGAACGTGGTCGCGGACGGCGTGTTCAACATCCCGCTGATGAAGAAGTTGGGCTACGCGCCGCGATTCGCGGCGGGGGTTGAGGCGGCCACGTCGGTTGGCGGACAGATCGTGCCTCCGGTGATGGGCGCCGCCGCCTTCGTCATGGCTGAGTTTCTCGGTGTTCCCTATCTCACGATCGTCAAGGCCGCTGCCATCCCGGCTGCCCTGTACTACCTGTCGCTGGGGTTTGTGATCCACTTCGAAGCGAAACGACTCGGCCTCGCGGGGCTGCCCCGCCACCAGTTGCCGCGCATTTGGGACATCCTCTTCCGCCGGTTCTACCTGATGGTCCCGCTCGTTGTGATGGTGGGGTTCCTGCTGGACGGCGCCAGCCCGATGCGGGCCGCCTACTGGGGGATCATGCTCGCAGCCGGAGTGCACGTCATCACCTGCGCTCTTGAGCGGCGGCTCCTGAGCTGGCCGCGCGACATCTGGGACACGCTGGTGCACGGCTCGCGGTTGGCCCTCTCAGTCGCGGTGGCCACGGCGGTCGTCGGCATCTTCATCGGGATCGTGACCCTATCGGGTCTGGGTCTGGCCATCGTCAGCATCACCGTGACGCTAGGGCAGAACAACCTCTTCTTCACGATGGTCTGGGTGATGATCGCCTGCACCATCATCGGATCAGGGATCCCGACGACGGCGACCTATATCATCCTGGCAGCCATTGCCGCGCCGGCGTTGACGCAACTGGGCGTGCTGCCCCTGGCCGCGCACATGTTCATCTTCTATTATGGGGTCATCGCCGATATCACGCCGCCCGACGCGCTGGCCGCGTATGCCGCGGCCGGCATCGCCAAGACCGATCCCTTCCAGACCGCCTGGACCGCCACACGGTTGGCGCTCGCCGGGATCATCGTGCCGTTCGTGTTTGTGTACTCGCCGACGATCCTGCTGCAGGGCGGCGAGTTGTCCGAGATCATTACTGCCGCGGTCACCGCGGTGGTCGGCGTGATCGCGCTCAGCGCCGCGGTGTCTGGGTACTTTTTCACTCTGGCCACCTGGCTGGAGCGCGCGATGCTGGTCGTCACGGCGCCGGCCCTGATCTTCCACGACGTGAGGGCGGATGCCGCCGGCATCGTCCTGTTGGTCATGGTCGCGGCGATTCAGATCGTGCGGCGGCGCCGCGCGGCGCTCGCGGTTCGGCCCGTGCCTGAAGGAGTCGGTCACGGCTGACCCGAAAAGACGCGCGCCGGACCGGGCTCCGGCACGGACGGCGCACATCAGGGGGGATACGCGTGAAAACACGATGGGTCTTGCTGGCGACGACGCTCGTGTTGGTCGCCGGCGTCGCTGCGCCATTGGGGGCGCAACCGGTTCGGCTGCTGTCGCTGCTCACAGGCGGCACGGCAGGCGTCTACTTTCCCTTAGGCGGCGCGATGGCGGAGATCTGGAACGCCCGCGTGTCGGGCGTGCGGGTGGCCGCTCAGAGCAGCGGGGCGTCGGTCGCCAACATTCGGACCCTCGTACGGGGCGACGCGCACCTCGCGCTCGTCCAGAACGATATCGCCTATTACGCGCACAATGGGCGCGAGATGTTCGCCGAGGCCGGGAGCAACCGGCCGCAGCCTGTCGCCGGGATTCGCGGCGTGGCGATGCTCTATCCCGAGACCGTGCAGATCGTCACATTGCGCAGCAAGCGGATCAATGGCGTCGAAGACCTGCGCGGTAAGCGCGTCGTGGTGGGAGATGCGGGCAGCGGCACCGAGGCGAACGCGCGGCAGATCCTCTCGGTGCACGACATCTTCTACCGGATGATGCGCGTCGACTTCCTGTCGTTCGCCTCGGGCATCGATCAGCTACGCGATGGGAACGTCGACGCCGTTTTCATCACGGCGGGATTTCCGACGGCCGCCGTGACCGACATCTCGTCATCGCGCGACATCGGGATCCTGCCGGTGAGCAACGAAGCGCTCGAGGCGCTGCGCGGCCGCTGGCCGTTCTACACCCGCAGCGTGATCCCCGCTACCGCCTATCGTGGGCTGTCGGCCCCGGTCTCGACCGTGGCGGTCATGGCCATGCTGGTGGTGCGCGCGGATCTACCCGACGACCTGGTCTACAATCTGACGAAGGCCCTGTGGGACAATCTCGACCGTATGAAGGCGGCGCACGCGCGCGGACGGGACCTCGACCTAAGCAAGGCGCTCGACGGAATACCCGTGCCGGTTCATCCAGGCGCAGAACGGTTCTACCGCGAGCAGGGGGTACGGCGATAGCGGCGCGGCGGGTGCTCGTTATCTCGCTCATCGTCGCCGCGGCGACGCTGTTTGTGGGCCGACCAGGCGTCGAGGTCCGCGTTGCCGATCACGGGTCCGGCCGCATCCTGTGGCGTCGGGCGGTGGCACCGGGCGGGGTGGTCGCGCTGCAGTACCGGCACTCGGTCGAGCGGACGCCGATCACGGAGGTGTTTCGGGCCGAACCGGACGGGTTGAGATTCCTGGAAATGCGGTTTGTCTCGCAAGGAGCCGGGCTGCCCACTGAGGGTTACGTCCGTGAGGGAGACTCCTTCGTGCTCCGCCGTGAACGGTGGGTCGGCGCGCTCCCGATCCGGGTCTCAGCCGTCTCAGGCCACCAGTTGATACTCGGGGACGATCGCCTCGACCTGGTGGCGCTAGCCGGCGATGGCGCCGGTCTCTCCATTACGTCCGGGGCGGGACGGCGCGTCCGTTTGCCCGGAGCGCCCTAAGCGTAGCCGCGTCATAAGTGGTATAATTTATGGGATTCCGCAGGGCCCCCCTGGCCCAAAAGGCAGGCAAGGCATTCCTTGGACATATCAAGCTATGTGGGCGCGGTCGTCCTGGTGGGTTTTCTTCTGGTGCTCCTCGCCTTCTTCTGGGGCGCTGAGACGGCTCTGTTCGCCGCCAACCGCTTGAGGCTTCGGCATCTGGAGGAGAAGGGGAGTGCCAGCGCCCGAATCGCGCTCGCCCTGTTCCAACGCCCGGCCCGTCTCCTCTCGACCGTCCTGATCAGCAACAACATCGTCAATACCGCCATCGTTGTGGTGGCGACCACCACACTCGTTGCGGTGCTGGGCGCGGAACGGGGACCGCTGGCCGCTTTTGCCTTTGCCACGTTCCTGCTGATCGTTGTCGAGATCGTCTCAAAGTCGGTGGCTGCCCGCCACGCCGACCGACTTTCGCTTGCGGCGGCCCGCCCGGTCTCCTGGCTGTCGGTGCTGTTGACCCCGATCATTCGCATCCTCTCCTTCATCACGACGCTCCTGTCCCGGCCGTTCGGAGGCCGGGTGCAGTCCGATGCTCCGATGGTGACCTCCGAGGAGATCCAGATGCTCGTCCGGGTGGGTGAGGAGCAGGGGGTGCTCGAGCAAGACGAGCGGGAGATGATCCACTCCATCATCGCCTTCGGCGACACCGTGGTGCGTGAGGTGATGGTGCCCCGGGTGGACATGGTGAGCGTGGAGGCCGATGCGCCGGTCGAGGAACTCCTGGAGATCGTCCGGACACGCGGCCACTCGCGCGTCCCCGTCTACGACGACAACTTCGACAACATCATCGGGCAGGTGCACGTGAAAGATCTATTGTCCGGCTCTCGGGATGGCAGGCTCGCGGGGACCGTGAGGGATTTCACCCGTCCCGCTTTCTTCGTGCCCGAGACCAAGCGGTTGGACGAACTGTTTCGCGAGATGCGTCGGAAGAAGGCGCACATGGCCATTGCGGTGGATGAGTACGGCGGCACGGCCGGATTGGTGACGATCGAGGACCTGCTTGAGGAGATCGTCGGTCCAATCCAGGATGAGTACGACGTGGAAGAGGTACCAATCAAGGCCCTCAATGACCGCGTCGCCATCGTCAACGGAGCCGTACACCTCGAAGAGGTGAACGCGGCGTTGGGGATCGCGCTACCGGCGGGGGCGGTTGATACAGTCGGGGGTTTTGTGACCAACCTGCTCGGTCATGTGCCGGCTCAAGGCGAGCGGGTCGCGTACGACGGCGTCGAGCTCGCGGTCGAGCGCGTCGATGGTCACCGCATCGTGCAGGTGAAGATCACCAAAGCGGAGCCGGCCGCGGCGCTCGACGACTGATGCGCCACCGCCTGCGGACATACTTGATCGCGGGCCTTCTGGTCATCCTCCCTCTCGCCGTCACGGTCTTCGTGCTCCTGTCGCTCTTCCGGTTCCTCGACAACCTGCTCGCGCCATTCTTCGAGCTTCTCGGGTATGAAATCCCCGGGCTGGGGCTGGCGGCCGGGATCCTCTTGATCCTCATCACGGGTGCCATGGCGAGCAATGTGGCAGGCCGCCGTATCGTGCGATTCTTCGACCAAATGATGATGCGCATTCCACTGGCCCGCGCCATCTACTCGGCGACCAAACAGGTGAGTGACTCGATTTTTCAGCAGAGTCGCGCAGCGTTCAAACAGGCCGTGCTGGTCGAATATCCGCGTCAGGGCCTCTACTCGGTAGGGTTCATCACCGGGGAGATCGTCGGCGAAGGGCCGGGGCGGGCAGGCGAACGGGTCATGAACGTGTTCATGATGCATACGCCGAATCCAACCACAGGGATTCTGTGCCTGGTGCCTGAGAGCCAGGTGATCCCCCTGGACATGAGTGTTGAGGATGCACTGAAACTCGTGGTGTCCGCCGGCATTGTTGTCCCGCCGGATCGGTATCAAGCGAGTCCTATCCAGCAGGCTCCGGGTCAATCCCCGTGAACGGTACTCCTACGCGGCCCACCGGCGTTGAGGTCCGCGGGCTCATTCGCGCCGCCCGGTCAGCTCGCCGTCGGGCGTACGCACCCTACTCGCGCTTCCCGGTGGGTGCCGCGGTTCTCACCGCGTCCGGTGCCATCGTCACCGGCTGCAACGTCGAAGACGCCTCGTTTGGTCTGTCGGTGTGCGCCGAGCGTGCGGCGATCCACCGGGCCATCGCCGAGGGCCATCGACGGCTGATCGCCGTGGCCGTTGCGACGGGCGCCTCGTCGTCCATGCCCTGCGGCGCCTGCCGGCAGGTGATGCTGGAGTTTGGGGTGAGCGCCGTGATCGTGGATCGTCGCCGGCGCCCGCTCACCTTCGACCTGTCCGAGTTGCTGGCCCATCCGTTCGGCGCGGACAGCTTCCCTCAGAACACTTCCATCTCACGCAGTTCAGGCGCGACGCGGTCGAAGCGCTCGGCCAGACGGCGAGGGTGACACGTGGCCGTTTTCTTGACGCAGTTCTGCCGCCACGCCTATAGTAAGGCGGGATTGCGGGCCCTGGTTGGTTTCTAGACGCATGCGACGGGACGCGGGAGCAGGTTGGTGCATGTTACATCACTGCCCTTCAGCCGAATCATCGGACGACGTGTGCTGGACGCCAGCGGCTTCTTCCTGGGGCGGCTCGCCGATCTGGCAGCCGAGGTCCACCCGACGCATCCCCGCATCGTGGGGTTCCTGCTTGACGTAGACCGCCCGCGCGTCGCCCTCATCCCCTGGAACGCCGTTCGCGAGCTGTCCCCACAGATCCAGCTCGATACCGACCGGGCTGCGCTGCAGCCCCGGCCCCTGCAGCCTGACGAGATCACCCTGCGCGAATCCCTGCTCGACAAGCAGGTGGTGGATATACACGGCCTGCGCGTGGTCAAGGTGAACGATCTGTTCCTGTCGTCGAACAATGGCGAGCTGCTGCTCACCGGGGTCGATGTCGGGGCGACCGGGCTGCTTCGGCGTTTGGGCGCCGAAGCGCCCGTGCGATGGCTCCTCCAGCGATTCGGCCGGCCGCTCTCCGATCACGCTCTGCCATGGACGTACGTCGCCGCGCTAGGCGGGGCCGTCACGCCGTTGAAGCTGCGCATCTCCCGTGAGCGGCTGGCGGCCATTCATCCGGCCGACCTGGCGGAACTGCTCGAAGAAATGGATCGCGAGGAGCGGGTCGAGGTCATGTCCGCTCTGAGCCAACAGGATGCCGCCGAGGTTCTCGAGGCCGCGGAGCCGGACGTCCAGGCCCACATCCTGCGATCGCTGCCGGCGGAGCGTGCCTCCGACATCCTCGAAGAAATGGAAGCCGACGAGGCGGCCGACGCCCTCGGCGAACTCCCAGAGGACACCGCCTCCGATCTGATCGTCAGGATGGAGCCCGAGGCCAAGGCCGAGGTCTCGCGGCTGCTGGCCTACCCGCCGGACTCGGCCGCCGGGCGCATGACACTCAACTTCATCGCCATTCCTGACACCTTCACGGCGGAGCAGACGATCGTCCGGTTGCGGGAGCTCGCGCCCGACGCGAGGCAGATTTACTACTTGTACGTGGTGGGGACCGGCGGCCGGCTCTCCGGCGTCCTGTCGCTCCGGGGCATGCTCATCGCCGATCCCAAGACGCTGGTGACCGAGCTGGCGTCGAAGGAGGTGGTCGCCGTCCGTGCGGATGAGAGTGACGAGGCGGCTGCCGCGCTGCTCATGAAGTACGACCTGCTGGCGGTGCCTGTCCTCGATCACGAGGATCGGCTGCTGGGCATCGTGCTCGTCGACGATGTGATGGATCTGTTGGCGGAGCGTCTCGGCGGACGTGCGCCGCGGCGTCTGGACCGCATCCGTCGGGTGCCCCGGGGATAGGCCGGCGTGCGCTGGTTCCGGCGTCGGTGGGCGGGTCTGGCCATCGCCCTGTCTGTGCTCGGACCGGGCATCATCACCGTGTCGGTCGACAACGACGCGAACGGCATTGCGACATACTCCACTGCCGGAGCCCACTTTGGCTACGCGTTGCTATGGACGATCCCCGTCGCCATCATCGCCTTGATGATCGTGCAGGAGATGGCGGCCCGCATGGGCGCGGTCACCGGGCTGGGCCTGGCCGATCTCATCCGGGAGCAGTTCGGTGTGCGGGTCACCGCAGCCATGATGGGCGTGCTCCTGCTCGCCAACTGGGCGAACGTCATCGGCAACTTCGCGGGGGTCGCCGGCAGTCTGGAGATCTTCCATCTCCCGCGCATCGTGGGCGTCCCGGTGGTGGCGCTCGCCGTCGGCGTCTTAGTGCTGCGCGGGGGATACCGGCTCGTCGAACGGATCTTTCTGGGGGCTTCCGCACTCTACGTGCTGTATGCGATCTCTGCCGTCCTGGCCAGGCCGGACTGGGGCACGGTGCTGCGGTCGGCCGTGGTGCCGGTCTGGAAGCCCGACCTCGGCTTTCTCTATCTGGTCATCGCGTTGATCGGCACGACGATCGCGCCGTGGATGCAGTTCTACCATCAGGCGGCCATCGTCGACAAAGGGTTGACCGTCGACGATCTCAAGCTCGAGCGCCTCGACGTCGCGCTGGGCGTGCTGGTGACCGGTCTGGTGGCCGGTTCGATCATCGTGGCGACGGCCGCGACGCTCTTCCCGCACGGCATCCAGGTGGAACGCGCAGAGGACGCGGCAAGAGCGCTCGCCCCGCTCGCCGGGATCTACGCCTCCCTGCTGTTCGCCGTGGGCCTGCTGAACGCGGCGATCTTCTCGGTGGCCATCATCCCGCTGTCCACAGCCTATGCCGTCTGCGAGGCCTTCGGGTGGGAGGCCGGGCTGGATCGCACGCCTGCGCAGGCGCCGGTGTTCTACGGGCTCTTTCTCACACTGTTGATCACGAGCGCGCTGGTCGTGCTGTGGCCCGGGCTGCCCCTTGTCCCCATCATGATCGCGTCGCAGGCGTTCAACGGGATTCTGCTACCGGCGGTCCTGCTCATCATGCTCCGGCTGGTCAATGATCAGCGTCTGATGGGCCGCCGGACGAATGGGGCCGCGTCGAACGCCATCGCCGGGGCGACGGTGGTATTGCTCGTCGTGCTCAGCGGGCTCCTGCTGGTGTTGAGTCTGTGAGGCAGAGCGTGACGCCGGAGTAGCCATGGGCCTGTACAAGATCGAGGGCATCGTGCTGCGCCGCCGCAATCTTGGCGAGGCGGACCGGCTCGTGACCGTGCTGTCACGAGACAGGGGCAAGCTGACGGTCGTGGCGCGCGGTTCCCGCAGGCCGCGCAGCCGGTTGGGTGGTCGGTTGGAACCGTCGATACGATTCCGCGCGCTGGTCGCCGAAGGCCGCACGCTCGATGTGATCTCACAGGTCGAGGTGCTTGATGCCCATGCGGCGCTGCGCAGCGACCTCGAGCGCATGGGCGCCGCCGCCGTCGTGCTCGAGCTCGCCGATCGCGGGCTTGCCGACCGGCATCCGCACCCTGACGTGTTCCGGCTGCTGGCCAGTGCTCTCGGCTTGGTCCGCGCCGGCGTCACGGAGATCGCCGGGCTGTGGTTCGCCGCACGGCTGCTCGTCTTGACCGGGCACCGGCCGGTCGTCACGCGCTGCGTGGCCTGCGGCCGCCGGCTCAGTGAGGCGGCGCTGTGGAGCACCCCCCTGGGGGGCTGTCTCCACTCCCGGTGCCGCGCCAAAGACCTCCAAGCCGTTCCGACCTCGCAGGGTGCTGTCGCGCTGCTGGGGTTTCTGCTGGATGCCCAGCCTACGGCGATCCCGCGGGTCAGGCCTGCGCCTGGTGACATGACCGCAGTGGGTGACGCGCTGAGGAGCTACGCAGAAGCGTGCTGGGAAACCAGGCTGAGGGCCCCGGGTGTCGTGGGCCGGTTTCTGATCGCTGCGGGCGCGCCAGGCGGGTTCGAGCGCACGCCGGCTTCACGAAAGGACTGAAGACCGGGGCGTGGTATAGTCAGGATAGGAGGTGCTGCAATGGAGATTGATCTCGATCGGGCGCGTCGCGCCATCGTGCAGCTCGGGGAAGCCATGATCGAAGCGCGCGGCGTCGTTCGGATCGGCCCTGCCTCCACCGTGCGCATCAAGACTGAATCAGAGGTCGTCGAGTTGCCCGTCGGATGGGCGATCGCCGGTCTCGTCGCGCTGACCGCCGCCGCACTCATCTCGACGATTCCTGCGCCGTCGATCCGCCGGCGGGTTCGCGAAGAGGAGCCGCTCGGAATCGGATAGGTCCGTCTCATCTCCTCACACATCCTTAACTTTCAAGACATGATCCTGGCCCTGGACCAGTTTTGGGCCGCTCAGGGCTGCGTGCTCGAGGAGCCCTACGACATCGAGGTCGGCGCCGGCACGCTGCACCCGGCGACGTTCCTCCGGACGCTGGGGCCCGACCCGTGGCGCGTGGCCTACGTCCAGCCCACCCGGCGTCCGGTCGACGGCCGGTACGGCGAGAACCCCAACCGGCTCGGGAAGTACTACCAGTACCAGGTGGTCCTCAAACCCGCCCCGCACAACGTGCAGGCGCTCTATCTGACGAGCCTCGAACGGCTTGGTTTGGTCCTCGCCCACCATGATGTCCGGTTCCTCGAAGACGACTGGGAGGCGCCGACGCTGGGCGCGTGGGGTGTCGGGTGGCAGGTGTTCCTTGACGGGCAGGAGATCACGCAGTTCACGTACTTCCAGCAGATGGGCGGGCTCGATCTCGACGTTATCCCGGTCGAGATCACCTACGGTCCCGAGCGGCTGGCCATGTTCATCCAGCGCAAGGCCTCAGTGTTCGACATCCTTTGGACCGATACGGTGACGTACGGGGACCTTCGCAAGGAGGAAGAGCGCCAGCTCTCGGCCTACGGCTTCGAGCACGGCGACCCCGAATCGCTGCGCATGTTGTTCGAGACCTACGAGGCCGAGGCGCGCAGGCTGCTTAACGTCGGGTTGGTCCTGCCTGCATACGATGCGGTCCTGAAGTGCTCGCACCTGTTCAATCTGCTCGAAGCGCGAGGCGCCGTCAGTGTCACGCAGCGAGTCGAATTGATGGGGCGCACACGCGCGCTGGCGCGGGCCTGTGCGACGGCGCATCTACAGCAGGCGGGCACCACTACTGCCCACGGAGCAACCCGTGGCTGAGCGAGCGGACCCGCTTGGACTCCTCCTGGAGGTCGGCACCGAAGAACTGCCGCCGGGATCAGTGGCTGCAGCGCTGCAGCAGCTCGCCCAGGATGCGGGCGCGGCGCTCCATGCAGCGGGACTGGAGCATGGTCCCCTGCAGACTACCGGTACGCTACGCCGGCTCGTGCTGATGGCGGAGCAGGTTGGTGCGCGCCAGCTCGACCGCGTCACCGAAGTCCGAGGTCCTGCGGCCCGAACTGCGTATGATGCCTCGGGAGCGCCGACCCAGGCCGCCATCGGGTTTGCGCGCTCGCAAGGCATACCGGTCGAGGCGCTTCAGGTCCGCGACCTCGACGGCGGCCGCCGCGTCGTCGCCGAGGTCCGCGAGAAAGGACGGCCGGCGCTCGAGGTGCTGGGCCAGATCCTCCCGGGTGTCGTCGCCGGACTCTCGTTCGCGAAAAGCATGTGGTGGTCGACGCGGGACTTTCGCTTTGGGCGGCCAATCCGGTGGGTGGTGGCGCTGCTCGGCCGCCGCGTCATCTCGATGGAGATGGCAGGAGTCCGGGCCGGGCGGCGGACCGCGGGCCACCGTTTCCTCGCCCCCGGCGCGATTATCCTGCCGACCGCGGCCACCTACCCGGCGTCAATGAGGCGAGGCCACGTGATTCTGGAGCACACCGCGCGCCTCGCTCGCATTCTTGAAGGCGCTGAAGCCCTGGCAGCGGACATCGGCGGCGTGCCGGTGATCGACCCTGCGCTGCGTGACGAACTCGTCTGGTCTACTGAGCACCCGACGCCGGTGTTGGGGACATTCGATCAGGCGCTGGCCGCCGTGCTCCCCCGCGAGGTCGTGCTCGTCACGCTGCAGCATCACCAAAAGTCCTTCGGGGTGCAGGACACGAACGGATCCCTGCTGCCGGCGTTCATCGCCGTCAGGGATGGAGGGACGTCGCACCTGGCCACAGTTCGTACCGGGCACGAGTGGGTTGTACGCGCCAGGCTTGAGGATGCCAGGTTCTTTCTGGAAGAGGATCGTCGGGGCGGCTTCGCTCAGTGGAATGCGGAGCTCGCCCGTCTGGCCCACGTCACAGGACTCGGATCGATGGCCGAGCATGTCCAGCGCATCGAGCGCCTGGCAGGCTGGCTGGCCGATGCGGCCGGCGTCGCGCCGGCTGAGCGCCAGACCCTCGATCGCGCCGCACGCCTGTGCAAGGCCGATCTCGTGACGGCGCTGGTGCGCGAGTTCCCCGAACTGCAGGGGACGATCGGCCGGATCTACGCCACGCAGGCCGGAGAACCCTCGGAGGTCGCCACGGCGATCGAAGAGCACTACTGGCCCACGAGTGCGGGCGGAACTGTGCCCCGGACTCTGCCCGGCGCTCTCCTGGCGGTTGCCGATCGGTCCTTGTTGCTGGTCGGGGCGACCCTTGCGGGTCTTGTGCCTTCAGGGTCGCAGGATCCCTACGGCCTACGAAGGGCGGCTTCCGGGATCGTTGCGATTCTCTTGGCCCATCATCTCAGGATCCAGACCCGCGCCCTCCTGGACAGCGCGGCAGCCACCTTGGACGGTGCTGGTGAGGCTCGCGTCCGCGCGCAAGAGGCATGCTTCGACCTGATCCTACAGAGGCTTCGGGGCCTGCTCATGGACCAAGGCATCGCCCACGACACCGTCTTGGCCGTCATGGCTGTGGGGCCCGGCGATCTGGTCGATTTCGGGGCCCGTGCCCGCGCGCTTCAGGCCATCCGCGCGGATCCTGTGATGCCACGGCTCGCGACGGCCTATGCCCGGGCGTCGAGAATCCTTGCGCAAGCGCCAGCATCTCCGGCTCTCAACGAGGATGCGCTGGTCGAACCAGCGGAAGTCAGTCTCTTCGGAGCCTGGCGCGGGGTCATCAATGAAATGAACGCGTACGAGACGATGGTGCCAGTTGGTGGCGCCACATGGACAGCAGCCATGCTCGAAAAGCAGTACGCGGGAATGCTTGCGGCTCTGGTGAAACTTGCCGATCCGATCGATCGGTTCTTTGACAACGTGCTTGTCATGGCGCCGGACCCTGACATCAGGGGGAATCGTCTGGCGCTCCTTCGTGACGTGACGAACAGTTTCGTACGTGTCGCCGATTTCAGCAAGCTCGCGGGATAGAGGCGCGCGGATTCACTGCACCGAATTCCCATGGAAGGACGGCTCAGGCCGCTCGTTGCGGGTCGGCAGATCGTCAAGGGAGTGAGAGGCAATGGCCGTAGCGAAGGACACGCCGCGCACGGAGTTCCGGTGGACCCAACTCTTTGAGGAAGGCGACGCCAGCATGCGGGACCTGCTGGGCGGCAAAGGCGCCGGTCTGGCGGAGATGAGCCGCGTCGGCCTGCCGGTTCCTCCCGGGTTCACCATCACGACGAAGGCCTGCATCGAGTTCATGCGTTTGGACCGCACCTTCCCCGAAGGGTTGCTCGATGAGGTCGATGCCAGGATGCACGTTGTCGAGGAGAAAACCGGCAAGCGCTTCGGGGACCCGGCCAACCCCCTGCTCGTCTCCGTGCGATCCGGAGCGACGTTCAGCATGCCCGGCATGATGGATACGGTGCTGAACCTGGGCCTGAACGAGCGCACCCTGGACGGCCTCATCCGGCTGACCGGGAACGAGCGGTTCGGGCGCGATGCGTACCGGCGGTTCGTGCAGATGTTCGGGAAGATCGTTTTGGATATTCCCGGAGACCGATTCGAGCATGAGATCGAGCGCCTCAAGGCCGCCAAGGGCGTGAAGGAAGACACGGCGCTCGATGCCCGGGACTTGAGGGCGCTGGCCGGTACGTTCACGCGGATCATCAAGACGGAGCGGGGGAGTAACTTCCCCCAGGATCCGCGCGAGCAACTCAGGATGGCCATCGAGGCGGTGTTTGGCTCCTGGTCGGGCAAACGGGCGGTGGACTACCGCGACTTCCATGGCATCTCGCATGACCTGGGGACCGCCGTGAACGTCCAGACCATGGTCTTTGGGAACATGGGCTCGGATTCCGGGACCGGCGTCGCCTTCACGCGAAACCCCTCAACCGGCGAGCGCGCGGTGTACGGGGAGTACCTGCTCAATGCGCAAGGCGAGGATGTGGTCGCCGGGATCCGGACGCCGAAGCCCATTGCGGAGCTGGCTCGGGAGATGCCGAAATCCTATCACGAGTTCCTTCGAGTCTGCGACATGCTCGAGCGCCACTACAAGGACGTCCAGGACCTGGAGTTCACCATCGAGCGCGGACACCTGTGGATGCTCCAGACGCGCGCCGGCAAACGAACGGCCCAGGCCGCTGTGACGATCGCCGTAGATATGGCGCACGAAGGGCTCATCACCAAAGACGACGCCGTGTTACGGATCGAGCCGGGCCACATCGACATGCTGCTCCACCCGCGCTTCGATTCAGCGGCCAAAGACGCGGCGTCGGCGAACGGCCAGTTTCTGGCTCGGGGTTTGAACGCCTCGCCGGGGGCGGCTGTGGGCATCGCAGTGTTCAGCGCCGACGTGGCCGAGGCCTGGGGCAAGAGCGGGAAAGCCGTCATCATGGTTCGACCCGAGACGAATCCCGATGATGTGCACGGTATGCTGCACGCGAAGGGGATCTTGACCAGCCGCGGCGGCGCCACCAGCCACGCCGCGGTGGTTGCACGCGGCCTCGGGGTGCCGTGCGTGGCCGGTTGCGAGGCCATCCACGTCGATGCAGAGGCGCGCCGGTTCCTGGTGGACCATCGTGAGATCAAGGAGGGCGACTACATCTCGCTGGACGGTGGAACGGGCGAGGTCTTTGCGGGGCAACTGCCGGCGATCCAACCGCGGCTGGGAGAAGAGAAGGAACTGGTCGAGCTGCTGACGTGGGCGGACGGCGCCCGGCGCCTGGGGGTATGGGCCAACGCCGACTACCCGCGCGATGCCGAGCGCGCCAGGGATTTCGGCGCCGAAGGGATCGGGCTGTGCCGCACCGAGCATATGTTCTTCGAAGAGGAACGCCTGCCCGTCGTCCGGCAGATGATCCTTAGTGCCGCAGAGGCGCAGGCGCTCTACGACCGCAGAAAGGATAGTGAAGGCGCAGCCGCGCAGCACCCTCACGACAAAACGGTGCGCGCTGGAGCCAAAGCGGCGGCCAGAGCGGTGAAGGCGTCCGCGGCGGTCCGGCGCTACGAGTCGGCGCTCGCCACGCTGCTCCGGCTCCAGCGGCGGGACTTCGAAGGGTTGTTCAAGGCGATGGATGGCCTGCCGGTGATCATCCGCCTGATCGATCCCCCACTGCACGAGTTCCTTCCGTCGTATGACTCGCTGCTCGAAGAGACGAGCGCGCTGCGCGCGCGAATCGAGACGCTGGAGTCGCTGCCCCGGTGGCGGCCCAGGAGAGGGCAGCCCTCGCTTGAGCGGCTGCGGTCCAGCCTGCGCCGCAAGGACGCGACACTGCGCACGGTCAGCGCCATGCGTGAGGCCAATCCGATGCTCGGGCTGCGGGGTATCCGGCTGGGGCTGACGTATCCGGCGATCACACGGATGCAGGTCCGGGCGATCCTCGAGGCTGCCTGCCGCGTGACGAAGAAGGGGATCACCGCGATCCCCGAGATCATGATCCCGCTCATCGGTCACGCGAACGAATTGCGGGAAACCAAGCGCGAGTTCGACGCGGTCGCCGGGGCGGTCCTGGCGCGCGAAGGCGTCGAGGTTCCCTACAAGTTTGGGACGATGATCGAGATCCCGCGGGCGTGCTTCGTCGCCGGCGAGATCGCCAGGGACGCTGAGTTTTTCTCGTTCGGCACGAACGACCTGACCCAGATGATCTTTGGGATTTCCCGCGACGATGCGGAGGGCAAGTTCCTGCTGCAGTTCGTGGAGCGGGGGATCCTGCCCGAGAACCCCTTCCAGACCCTTGACCGTGCGGGTGTGGGTGAGGCGATGGAGATTGCGGTCACGCGGGGGAGGGCCCAGCGGCCCGACCTCGAGGTCGGCGTTTGCGGCGAGCACGGCGGTGACCCCAGTTCGGTGGAGTTCTGCCATCACGCCGGCCTGAACTACGTGAGTTGCTCGCCCTACCGGGTGCCGGTGGCGCGGCTCGCGGCCGCGCAGGCGGCGCTGCGCGAACGGGTGAAGGCGGCCAGGGACGTCTAGCGGCGTGCGGCCGCGGGAGGTCACCGACCGGTGGGAAGCGACGGCGCTGCACCTGCGCGCCATTCGGGCGGCGGACTCGCACGGTCGCGCCGAAGATGAGCCGGAAGACGACCTGCGGACAGCGTTTCAACGCGATCGTGATCGAATCGTTCACGCGAAGGCGTTCAGGCGTCTCATGCACAAGACGCAGGTCTTCGTCGCCCCGGAAAGCGACCATTACCGGACGCGTCTGACCCATACGCTCGAGGTGGCGCAGATTGCGCGGACCATCGCCCGGGCGCTCAGAGTGAACGAAGACCTCACGGAGGCGATTGCGCTGGCGCATGACCTTGGGCATCCACCTTTCGGACACGCGGGCGAGGCAGCACTCGATGCAGCCATGGCCCCGTGGGGAGGTTTCCGTCACCACCGGCAGAGTCTGCGTGTTGTCGACCGTCTCGAGCAGCGACGGCGAGCCGATGGCTCAATCGTCGCTGGTTTGAACTTGACCTGGGAGGTGAGGGACGGCATCGGTGCGCACTCAAAGGGATTAGGTGATCTCCAGGCCGCCGGTGTGGAGCCGGCGGTCCCCGCGACGCTCGAAGGCCAGATCGTGAGGCTCGCCGACCGGGTCGCGTACCTGCACCATGACGCCGACGACGCGATCCGGGCCGGGCTGATCGAGGAATCCGAGGTGCCGCGCGACGCGACGGGGGTGCTCGGCGAGACGCATGGCCGCTGGCTTGATGTGATCGTCCGCGACATTGTAGACGCCTCGTCCGAGGGCGCGGCTGTCGATGTGTCGAACCGAGTCCGCGAAGCGCTGAACACGCTGAAGGACTTTCTCGCCGAGCGCGTCTACCTCAGCCGGGAGGCCACGGCCGATGCCGCGCGAGGGCAGCGAATGCTCCGGCTTCTATTCGATCATTTCCTCGCCCATCCTGAGGACCTTCCGGCTGACGCCCGGGAGGCCGCCGCCGGGGAGGCGCCCCAGCGCGCGACATGCGACTTCCTGGCCGGGATGACCGACCGGTTCGCCATCCGGACGTTCCTGAATCTCTTCGTTGCGCCGGGTCTGGACGATCGCTGAGACATGGACGCGTTGTGGTTCGGACCGATGGCAGGACTGGCGGCGCTCCTCTATGCGATAGTGCTGGCCCGGCAGGTCGGACGGCGCGATCCGGGGACCCCAGAAATGCGAGCGATCTCCCAGGCGATCCGGGACGGCGCGATGGCTTTCCTCTCGCAAGAGTACCGGGCGATCGCCATCTTCGTCGTCGTGTTGTTTCTGATCCTGGTATCGGGAATCGTGCCGAATATCGACCTGCGGACCGCGATCGCGTTTGTGATCGGGGCCGCGTGCTCAGTGGGGGCAGGATTCGCCGGGATGCGCGTCGCGACGCTGGCCAATACGCGCACCGCACAGGCCGCCCGGTCCGGGCTCGCCCAGGCCCTGGGCGTGGCCTTCCCCGGCGGCGCGGTGATGGGCATGACGGTTGTGGGAGTAGGCCTGCTCGGTGTGGGCGTCCTCTACTGGTTCTACCGCGACGCCAACCAGATCATCGGATTCTCGTTGGGCGCGTCGTCGGTGGCCTTGTTCGCTCGCGTGGGCGGCGGCATTTATACGAAGGGCGCCGACGTCGGCGCTGATCTGGTGGGCAAGATCGAGGCCGGCATTCCAGAGGATGACCCGCGCAACCCCGCGGTGATCGCCGATGCGGTCGGCGACAACGTCGGTGACGTCGCCGGCATGGGCGCCGACCTCTTCGAGTCGTACGTCGGATCAGTGATCGCGGCGGTGGCCATCGGATTTGCGCAACTCAAGGAGCCGGGTGCGCTGGCCGCCTTGCTCCTGGCTGCGGCCGGCATCGTCGCGTCGATCGTCGGCACGCTCTTCGTGCGAGGATCCGACCCGCAGCGGGCACTCCGCACCGGAACACTGGTCAGTGCTGCGATCATGGCCATCGCCTCGTACGCGGTCGTCGGCGCGACCCTGGGCGACCACCGGGGGTTCTGGGCCGTGGTCCTTGGGCTGGCCGCCGGCATCGTCATCGGGCTCGTCGCCGAGTACTATACCTCGGGCCGTGAGGTGGAGCGGCTTGCAGCGGCGACGACCACTGGACCGGCCACGGTCATCATTGCGGGCACGGCCCAGGGCATGCTGAGCACCGTCCTCCCGATTGTGGTGATCGGTCTCGCCACGATCTTCGCCTTCCGGCTGGCCGACTTCTATGGGATCGCCCTCGCCGCCGTCGGGATGCTGTCGATCACCGGCATGACCGTCTCGGTCGACGCCTACGGTCCGATCGCCGACAATTCGGCCGGCATCGCCGAGATGGCCCATCTGGGGCCGGAGGTCCGGCGTGTGGCCGACTCGCTCGACGCGGCCGGGAACACCACCGCGGCGATCGCCAAGGGCTTCGCGATCGGGTCGGCGGCGCTCACCGCGCTGGCGCTGTTTTTCTTCTACCGAGAGGCGGTAGACATCCAGACGATTGATCTCTTGCGGGCCGAGGTGATCGCGGGATTGTTCATCGGCGCGACCGTGCCGTTCTACTTTGCGGCGCTGACGATGCGCGCGGTCGGGCGCACGGCCCAGACGATGGTGGACGAAGTCCGGCGGCAGTTTAGAGACATCGCCGGCCTCATGGAGGGTACGGCCCGGCCGGACTACGCGCGATGCGTGGGCATTGCGACGCGTGGCGCGCTGCGCGAGATGATCATCCCCGGGCTCTCCGCCGTCGTGATTCCCATCGCTGTCGGCGTCCTCTTACGCAAGGAGGCCTTGGGCGGGTTGCTGGCCGGCGCCATCGTCACCGGCGTGCCGTTGGCCCTGTACCTGGCGAACTCGGGCGGTGCCTGGGACAACGCCAAGAAGTACATTGAGGCAGGCCACCACGGGGGAAAGGGCAGCGAATCCCACAAGGCGGCCGTGATTGGCGACACCGTCGGGGATCCTTTCAAGGATACGGCCGGTCCGGCGCTCAACATTTTGATCAAGCTGATGACGGTGGTCGCGCTGGTGTTCGCTCCACTGTTCAGGTGAAAGATCGGAAGTCCGGGCCGATGACAGGGGAGGAGCGGCTACAGCGGTCGCAGAAGCTCATCCTGTCCCAACGGTCACAGCGGAGGCGTTGCGTGGTCGAACAGAGGCGGCTCGGTGAGATCCCGATCCGAGTGCAGGGCAAGCACATGGCCGTCACCGAGGCGCTGAAGTCCTATGTTGCGGGGAAGCTCGCCAAGCTCCCACGGCATTTTGACCAGGTGCAGGATGCTCAGGTGGTCTTCAGCGTCGCGAGAGACAATCACCTGGGGCGGGCGCAGGTCGTGGAGATGACCGTCTGGTGCGACGGGCTCGTGCTGAGGGCCGAGGAATCCTCAGAGGACATGTACGTGTCGATCGACCGCGCGGCCGAGAAGCTCGAGCGACAGATCGAGAAGTACCGCAGCCGGGTGATCGAAAAGCGCAGGCTGGACGAGTCGCGCCGCAAGCGTCGAAATCTACAGTTGGCTGAGGCCGCGCTGCGGGCTGAGCCCGCAGCCGAGGAGGCCGCGCCATCCATCGTCAGGATGAAACGCTTTGCGATGAAGCCGATGGATACCGACGAAGCCGTCGTGCAGATGGAGTTGTTGGGGCATGCCTTCTTTGTCTTTCGTCAAGCGTCAACCCAGCAGATCAACGTCCTCTACCGGCGACGTGACGGTGATTACGGCCTGATCGAGCCCGAGTAGCAGCCAAAAGTTGCACGCAGGGGGGTGCCCCGTGGTTGGTGGTGGCGGTCGGTCAGAGGCCGACCAGGCTGAGGAGATCGTCCGTCGCCTCCGCGGCGTCGTCGCCGCGCGCGTGCTGTCCGCCGATGACGGAGCGGTCGACGTCGTCCATGTGCTCGGGCAAGCCGATCGCAGCCCGAAGCTGATCGCTATTGATGTGGTGTCCGCGCTGGCCGCCGAGCTCGGGCTGACGCTGGAGGCCCGGCAGGTGCGGGTGGCGGCGCTGCGGCCCGAAGAGCAGACCTCCCCGGTGCCGCAGGCGCGACTGAAGTTCGTAGGCTTATCCGTGAGCGTCGTCCGAAACAGCGCGGAGGTTAAGGTCCATCTCGAAGATCGCGGCATGCTGTACGAGGGTATTGCGGCCGGACCGGGCGTGCCGCGCCAGCGCCTGGCGCTTGTCGCTCAGGCGACGCTGCGGGCCGTGGAGGTCTTCCTGAGGGCTCAGGGGCTTTTAATCTTCGAGGGCGTGACCACCGCCACGGCAGGAGAGGACGACGTGGCGGTAGTGACCGTGACCCTCGCCGGCAGCGACCAGGAGACGCTGGCCGGCGCCTCGGTCGTCCGCGACGACCCGCGCGAGGCGGTCGTCCGAGCCGTCCTTGCCGCGGTCAACCGGCCAATCTCCTGGCTCACCGCCAATCGCTAAACGCTCGGCGCCATCAAGTTTCCCAAGTCTATGGTACAGCGCGTCGACTCTCGACGAACCCACCCTTCTTAACGAGCCGCGATTTCGCTCAGCGTCG
>JBQTJG010000273.1:0-4572 GCA_052387355.1 Armatimonadota bacterium
TCAAGACACCGGTCGTCGACATGATCGAGATCGGCGCCGGCGGCGGTTCGATCGCGGGCATCGACACGCTCGGTCTGCTCCGGGTCGGGCCGCTGAGCGCGGGTGCGGATCCGGGACCGGCCTGCTACGGTCGCGGCGGACGCGACGCCACGGTGACCGACGCGTGCGTGGTGCTCGGCTACTTCGATCCGCGCGCCTTCCTTGGCGGGACCATGCCCCTCGACGTACAGGCTGCGCGAGACGCGGTGGCCCGAGCCGGCGCACCACTTGGCCTGGACGCGGTCCAGACCGCCTGGGGCATCTACGCGATCGTGTGCGAGAACATGGCCGCGGCAGCGCGGCTGTATCTCATCGAGCGCAGCCTCGATCCGCGGCGGTTCGCGCTCATGGGATTCGGCGGAGCCGGACCGGCGACCGCCGCGCGCGTCGCGCGCCTGCTGGGTGCGAGTATCGTGATGATCCCGCCGGCCTCAGGACTGGCCTCGGCGCTCGGCCTGCTGATCGCGCCGCCCGGGTTCGAGTTCGGCCACTCGCTGGCAGGCGACCTCCACGAGCTCGCCTGGGACGAGGTCGAACGTCTCCTGTCGACGATGGAAGCGGAAGGTCGCGCCATGGTGGCCGCCGCCGGCGCGCAGAGTGAAGGCGTGCGCGCCGAGCGCCGCGCGGAGATGCGCTATGCCGGCCAGTTTCACGATATCGAAGTAGCGCTACCCGAGAGGCTCGACGCTGATGCGGCGGCGATGCTGCGGGACCGGTTCGGCGACGAGTACACGCGCCGGTACGGCATGACGCTCGACGGGTACCCCGTTCAGGCGCTGAACTGGCGCGTCGTGGTCACAGGACCGGCGCCAGGCGTCGATCTTCACGGCAGTTTCGGACCAGGGGAACGGCTGGCCGATGCCCTGAAGTCCCCCAGGGCGATCTACGTACCGGAAGCCGGGGCGTTCGTGGACGTGCCGGTCTACGACCGGTACGGGCTGGACGAAGGCAGTACGATCACCGGCCCGGCGATCATCGAAGAGGACGAGGCAACGACCGTGCTCTGGCAGGGCGATCATCTCACCGTGGACGCTGAGCGGAACCTCGCCATCCGGATCGGACACCGCGACTCCGGCGCCAGCCGGGCGACCGACGGAGGAAGACGATGACCGCGCCGTCTGAACATTCGCCCTTCGACCCGGTCTCGCTCGAGATCATGTGGAGCCGGCTGATCAACATCACCGAGGAGTGCTGGGTCACCATCCTCAGGACGGCCTTCTCAACGATCATCGGCGAGGCGCAAGACTTCGGGTGCGAGCTGCTCGACGCGCGCGCGAACTCGATCGCCCACTCCCCGCGTTCGATGCCCACGTTCAACCTGACCCTGCCGCGCGCCGTGCAGGGAATCCTCAACATCATCCCCCCCGAGTCCCTCGCGGAAGGCGATGTGCTCATCACGAACGATCCCTGGATCTGCGCCGGTCACCTGTTCGACGTCGCCGTCGTGACACCGGTGTTCAAGCACGGGGCGCTCAGCGGGCTCGTGGGCTCGATCGCGCACTGCTCGGACATCGGCGGCATCAAGGAGTCGGGCCGGGCGCGCGAGGTGTACGACGAGGGATTGCAGATTCCACCACTTCGGCTCCACCGCGCCGGCCGTCTCAATGACGATCTGGCCATCATTATCCGGCGCAACGTGCGCCGTCCCGACATGGTCTTCGGTGATATCCAGGCGCAGGTCGCCAGCAACTACGTCGGCGTGCAGCGGCTGTTGGAATTCATGAACGAGTACGGGCTGGAGACGCTCGAGCCGCTGGCCCTCGAGATCCAGCGCCGCGCGGAAGTGGCGATGCGCGAGGCCATCGGCGCGGTGCCGGATGGCATCTACCGGAGTCAGGTGGAGTTCCACGTCGCGGGACACCCTCTCCGGCTGCCGTGCGCCGTGATCGTGGAAGGCGACGAACTCACCGTCGACTGGGAGGGCGCCCCGGCCGAGCTGCCGATGGGCGGGGTGAACTGTACGTACTCGTACGCATCGTCGCACACGGTCTATGCGCTGAAGTCGATCCTCACGCCCGAGATCCCCTCCAACGCCGGCTGCTTCAGGCCGTTGCATGTGCGCGCGCCGGAGGGAAGCATCCTCAACTGCCGCTATCCGGCCGCCGTCAATCAGCGCACCAAGACCGGGTGGTTCTGCGGCCCTGCGGTGTTCCGGGCGCTGGCGCCGGTGTTGCCTCAACAGGTGCAGGCGTTTACCGGCCTGCCGCTTCCCTACACGGCGTATGGCCGGCGCGCCGACGGCCAGCTCTTCAACGATCACATCATGTTCGGCGGCGGGCAGGGCGGCAGCCATCACGGCGACGGGCACGCCGCGCTGATGTATCCCACGTCGGCGGGCAACGTGCCGGTCGAGATGTTCGAAGCGCGCACGTCGCTGATCGTGGAGCGAAAGGAGTTGATCCCCGACTCGGGCGGCCCGGGGCAGCATCGCGGCGGTCTGGGACAGCGGTTGGTGCTGCGGAAACTCTACGACGACGGTCTACCGGTGCTGGTGAACGTCCTGACTCATGGGCAGCACGCAGACATGCCGGGACTTCTCGGTGGGTTGCCCGGCGAAGGCACCGGCTTCCAGGTGTCCGGGGGTGTGGTCAGCGGAGGTGACGAGGCGAGCGCATTGGTCGAGTTGCGGGCCGCGGACAGTACGATCAACGCCTGGACAGCCGGCGGCAGCGGTTTTGGGGACCCCCGCAGAAGGCCCGACACCCTGATCGCCCACGATCTTGCCGACGAGTACGTCACGCCGGCGGGACTCGCCGCCTACGGGAGGGAGCATGTCCCAGGAGCCCGCGACCGGTCGGGTCCGCCTGCGCCGCCACCGCGAGACGCGCGTTGAAACCGGCCACCTCTGGGTCTACGAAGGAGAGATCGAGGCGGTAGACGGCGCGCCCGCCGTGGGCGACATCGTCGACGTCGGCGATCACCGCGGCCGGTTCCTGGGCCGCGGCTATATCAATCCCCAATCGAAGATCCGCGTCCGAATCCTGACCCGCCAGGACGAGCCGGTCGACGAGGCGTTCTTCGGTCGCCGCCTGCAGGCGGCCAGCGCACTGCGAGAGCGGGTCGTCTCGGGAACGTCCGCGTATCGGCTGGTGTTCGGCGAGGGGGATCTGCTGCCCGGACTGATCGTCGACCGCTACGGCGACCTGCTCGTGATGCAGACGCTGACGGCAGGGATGGACCGGCGGCGGGATCTCTTGATCGACCTGCTGGAGCGTCAGACCGCAGCGACGGCGATCTACCTGCGCAACGATGCCAAGAGCCGCACGCTCGAAGGCCTGCCGCTCCATCACGGCTTCGTGCGTGGCGAGGCGCCGACGCAGATCGACATCCACGAAGGCCCTGGCCGCTTTTTCATCGATGTCGCCCGCGGACAAAAGACCGGCTGGTTTTGCGACCAGCGCGAGAACCGGCTGGCCGCCGCCTCACTGGCACGGGGGGCCGAGGTGCTGGACGTGTTCTGTCATACCGGCGCCTTCGGCATTCACGCCGCGTTGGGCGGAGCCGCGTCTGTCCAGGGCGTGGATGTCAGCGCCGAGGCGTTGGCGCTGGCGCGAACGAACGCGGAGCGAAACGGCGTCGGGGCGCGCTGCATCTATCGGGAATCCGACGCATTCGAAGAACTGCGCCGGCTGCAGGCATCCGGATATCGGTGTGATATGGTCATCCTCGATCCGCCGGCATTTGCCCGGCGCAAGGCCGCGGTCCCGCAGGCGCTGGCAGGGTACAAAGAGATCAATCTTAGAGCCATCGGCCTGCTGCGGCCTGAAGGGATCCTGGTGAGCTGCTCATGCTCGTGGCACGTCGGCGAGGCGATGTTCTGGACCGCGATCCTCGAGGCCGCGCGCGACGCCCGGCGGACGCTGCGGCTGATCGAATTCCGGTCCCAGGCGCGCGACCACCCGATGCTCGCGGTGATGCCGGAGACGCGCTATCTGAAGTGCCTGATCCTGCAGGTCTTCTAGCGGCCGCATGTCATGTCCGCGTGGCAAATCGCGGGGGAGGAAATCCCTGTACAGCGAGCCGATAAATCTGGTTCATCCGGCAAAACCGGGATGAGCACCCCAAACTCGGCATATTACGATGCTAGGCCCAGCCTTGCTCGCACAGCTCTCGGTCACCGCCATCGCCGGTCTGGATGACGGGAGCGCAACAGACGGCGGTCTACGTGAGGCTGTTTGACATTACACCTCAATCTCCAGAATCGCTGGAAGCTGCGCACTTTGCGGGTCGACGGCTTGTTCCTTGCTGAGTCTGGCTAGTGTCTCGGCATTCGGCAGCAAGTTGGCCACCTCAATTGACACAATCTCAGCCTTCAGTTCCTGCTTTACGAGCACCGGATCGCGATACGAGATGATCGCTTTGAGCAGCATTAGCCCACTCAAGTAGCGTCCCCGAACCAGTTCATGGTTGGATGGACTTGCCAGGTCATAAGGGGCAATTCCGAGGGATCCATGGGTGGCAAAGACGATCGGGATGCCACAGTCTATCAGAGCCTCTCGATAGACAAGCCCCAACATTCTTTCTTGCGCCCGC
>JBQTJG010000274.1:0-3058 GCA_052387355.1 Armatimonadota bacterium
GACCTGCTGCTGTACGACAACCTGCATTCCGACAACGCGGTACCCGGCGGGCTGAACTCGGGTGTCTATCGCCATTCGGGCTACGACCGGATGGTCGACGACCAACGGGCGCAGCTCGATCAGGCGAAGCGCGTGCCGATCGTCAAGCAGGCCCAGTTCATCGTTGCCGACGACGTGCCGCTCTGGATCGTCTACATGCAGAACTTCGTTCTGGCGTACAACACCAACGAGTGGACGGGCATCGTGGAGCGCAAGAACGCCGGGATCCTCCGATGGAGCAATCACTACTCGTACATCGGGGTCCAGTCGAAGACCGGCAAGCGCGTCTTCCGGGTCGTAAACAACCACGATGGCAACTCGATCAACCCCTTCATCGCCACGGGCGGGGCCTTCAACCGCGAGACGATGCGATGGGTCTATGACACGTTGGCGCGCTTCGGCCGGCAGGGCGAGGTCATCGGGTGGGCGGCGCGCTCCTGGCAGTGGCTCAACCCGACGACGGTCGAGTTGAAGCTGCGGCCGGGGATGAAGTTCCACGACGGCAAGCCGGTCACGGCCGCGGACGTGAAGTTCACCTTCGACTACGCGAAGCAGCACAACTTCCCGACCTGGCGGCTGATCAACAACACGATCGACAAGGTGGACGCACCGAGCGGCGACGTCGTCCGCATCACGCTCCGCAAGCCCTACGCCGCCTTCGAGCCCAACATCCTCACGCAGGCGTTTGTCGCGCCCAAGCATGTCTGGGAAACCGTCAGGGAACCGAGGCAGTTCCCCAACGACCAGCCCGTGGGAAGCGGGTTCTTCAAGTTCGGCCGATGGCGCCGCAACGAGGAGTGGCTCTTCGTCGCCAACAAGGACCACTGGGCGCCGCCCAACGTGGATGTGCTCGTCACCGTCATCCCGGCGCAGGGCACGTGGACCGGCCAGCTCGAGACCGCCGAGATCGACGCGACCGCAATCTGGATCTACGGCGAGCAGAACATCACGCGCCTCGAGGCCCAGCGGCACCTCAAAGTCGTGGAGTCACCCGGCACCAGCTACTTCAAGACCTACCTGGCCCTGACCAAGAAGCCGTTTGAGGATCGCACGCTGCGCCAGGCGCTGTACCACGCGATCAACAAACAGAAGGTCGTCGACGTGGTCTTCGGGAAGCGCGGCGGCATCCCGGCGCCCACGACCTTCTTCCACCCTTCGCTTCAACCGTGGGTGAACGAGCGGGTACGCCAGTATGAGTTCAGCCCGGCGAAGACGCGGCAGGTCCTTCGCGATGCGGGCTACTCATGGGATGCGCAGGGACTGCTTCGCTATCCATCGTAGCCTCGGCGGCCGGCCCCGGCCGGGGGCGCGCTCAGGACGGAGGAGGATGAACGTGATGCGAAACGTGACATGGGCGGTCATCGCAGCGGTCGCGATCGCGGTCGTGTCTCTGGCAGGTACCGCGGTGGGACAGGCGCGCGGCGGCACCCTCAAGATCCTCATCATCGTGGATTCCGAGACCGGCATGGATCCGCACAAGCGGCTGACGGCCAGCACCGAGATCATGCTGGAGACGATGCACGAGACGCTGGTGGAGTTCGAGTCGGCGACGGGCGAGTTCAAGCCCGACCTGGCGGAATCGTGGCAGATCTCGCAGGACGGCCGGACCTACACATTCAAGATCCGGCGCGGCGTCCGGTTCCACAACGGCCGCGAGATGACGGCCACGGATGTGAAGTACTCGTTCGAGCGTATCCTGAATCCCGCGACCGGCTCGCCGCGGCGCCTGGCGTTCAGCCCGATCGATCGGATCGAGGCGCCCGACGCCACCACCGTTGTCTTCTCGCTGAAGGCGCCGTTCGCGCCGTTCCTGGCCAACATGGCCCATATCGGCACCGCGATCGTGCCGCGGGAGGCCGTCGAAGCCGGCGGCGGCGATCTCTCCAGGAACAGCGTCGGGGTCGGACCGTTCGCCTTCAAGGAGTGGGTGCGCGACAACTACCTGCGTGTCGAACGCAACCCGACCTACTGGCGCCGCGGCCTGCCCTACCTGGACGGCATCGAATTCCGTTTCAACTCCGACCCCAACGCCCGCTTCGCGGCCTTCCGCAGCGGTCAGGTCAACTTCCTCTACAAGATCGACAAACCGTTCGTCCGCGCGCTGCAGAACAACGACCTCTATACGGTGGTCGGCGGTCAATCCTCGACGTACGCGTACCTGTACTTCAACATCACTCGCCCTCCGTTCAACGACGTGCGCGTCCGGCAGGCGGTCAGTTGGGCGATGGACCGCGACGCCATCCGGGCCAATGCGCTGCTGAAGTTCGGTGTCTCGCTGCCATCCGGATTCCTCCCGCCCGACCACTGGGGCGCGCTGCGAGAATCGATCTACGGGAAGCAAGATCTCGACCGGGCACGCCAACTGCTGTCCGAGGCGGGCTTCCGTGGCGGCCGGTACAACATCACGGTCGTGACGATCACACCGCCCAATGTCCGCGCCGCCGAGACGCTGCAGCAGCAACTGCGGCCGCTGGGCTTCGACATCGAAGTGCGCGTCCTGGAACCCGCGCCGATGCTGCGCGCGGCGTTCTCGGCCGACTTCGACATGCTGATTCTGCACGGCAACTTCGGCATCGATCCCGACGATCACCTGAGCCAGACGTTCCTCACCGGAGGCGGCGCCAACTGGGTGAAGTACAGTGACTCCGATCTGGACAATCTGGTCGCGCAGGCCCGGGTGGCGACGACGCGGTCGGAGCGCGCGCGCCTCTACCGCGACATCATGCGCCGGCTCGCTACACAGGGGCCGCGCGCGTACATGTACCTCGAGGCCGACTTCCACGCGTTCCCCAACAATCTGCGCGGGTACCGGTTCGATCCCGCGCCAAGCTTCCGCTCGCTGCGGGAAGCGTGGTTCGCGCCGCAGTAGTCCCGGGGCACGGCGGGGACGTGCGGTTCGCCCCGCGGAAGGCTCAGGGCGTTCGAGCAACATGGGGAGGGGCGTCATGTCCTGGCTGCGAGTCCGGCGAGCCGATTTCAACATGGAGATCCAGGAGGGCTTCGGCCATATGGTCAGAGG
>JBQTJG010000275.1:0-3177 GCA_052387355.1 Armatimonadota bacterium
TACGACCAATACGACCGCTACCGAACGGGCAAACTGTCCGCGAGGACAGGACGCAAAGCCTCGGGGCTCACGGAGCCGGCCGGGTTGCCGAAGGCCGGATGTTCATGTGAACCCTAGGCCACGGAGGTGCGCCTCAGGGTTCTTTGCATCTCTTGAGACGACTCCATCAGGCGATGAGGAGGGCAACACTTGTCTGAGATCTTCACCACCGATGATAGGAACACCCAACATGGAGCTTGAGCGCCGGGCAGGTGGACGTACTGATGAGCTGGTTGAGCAGGAGCTGCAGGAGGCCAAGACCTTCCTCGAGCACCTGATCGCCACCAGCCCCGGGATCAACTTTCGAGGCAATCCGACCGATTTCAGCCTGTCATACGTCAGCCCAAACATCGAACGCATTCTAGGGTTTGCTCCGGAGGCGATCCTGGGGGTGCCCGGGTTCTGGCCCGAACACATTCATCCCGAGCATCGCGAGCAGTTTCTGGTCAAGAGAGATCGTGCGCTGGCAAAGAGGGCAGCGCACATCGAATACGAGTGCCGCTTCCTCCACAAAGATGGTGAGTATCGCTGGCTCAGCATGATGGTGCGCATCGAGTACGACACCGCGGGCAGCCCCGTGATTGTCCTGGGCTACGCCCTGGACATCACCGCTCGCAAGCGGGCAGAGCAGGACCTCGCCGTGCAGTACGCGGTCAGCCGCGTGCTGGCTGAGTCTACGAGCCTTGACGAGGCCGCTCCGGAACTCCTTCAGACGACCGCGCAAGGCCTGGGTTGGGACATCGGCGCGTTGTGGACTGTGGATGGCCGCGCCAACGTGCTCCGCTGTCATGCGCTCTGGAAAGCGACGGGCATCAGGGCAACCGAGTTCGAGGCTATTACGCGCAAGACGGCATTTCCGCCGGGTGTCGGCCTTCCAGGGCGGGTGTGGGAGAGCGGTGAACCCGCGTGGATTCGAGACGTCGTCACCGATTCGAACTTCCCCCGGGCGCCGATCGCGGCCAGGGACGACCTGCACGGTGCCTTCGGCTTCCCTATTCGGACCGGGCGCGAAGTCTTCGGCATCGTGGAATTCTTCAGCCGCGAGATCCGGGCTCCGGACGATGACCTGCTCCGGCGGATGGCGGCGATCGGGAACCAGATCGGCCAGTTCATGGATCGGAAGCGGGCGGAGGAAGCCATGCGTGAAAGCGAGGCGCGCAAAGGAGCCATCCTTGAGGCGGCGCTCGATTGCATCATCACCATGGATCATGAGGGAAAGATCATCGAATTCAACCCCGCCGCTGAAAAGACGTTCGGTTACAGCCGCTCTGAGGTGTTGGGACGGGAAATGGCTGAACTCATCATTCCACCACCCCTGCGCGCCAGCCATCGCAAGGGCTTGGCGCATTTTCTCGCCACAGGCGAAGGCCCCGTGCTCGGCAAGCGAATCGAGATACCCGCCGTGCGCGCGGACGGCACCGAATTCCCGGTCGAGTTGGCCATCACCCGCATCGCCTCGGATGGGCCGCCGACATTTACGGGCTTTATCCGCGACGTGACCGAGCGCAAGGCGGCCGAGGAGCTCGTGATGCATGCCAAAGAAGAGGCGGAGCGGGCCAACCGGGCCAAGAGCGAGTTCCTCTCGCGCATGAGCCATGAGCTGCGCACACCGCTCAACGCCATCCTGGGCTTCGGCCAGCTCCTGGAGATGGCGCCGCGCCCGTCCCAGGAGCGCAAGAGCGTCGACCGCATCCTGAGAGCCGGGCGGCACCTGCTCGACCTGATCAACGAGGTACTGGATATTGCCCGCGTGGACTCGGGCGGGCTGGAGGTCCACGCCGAGCCCGTCTCGCTCGCGGACGTGCTGCAGGAGAGCCTTGAATTGGTCGCCCCCCTGGCCGCCGCGCGCAACATTTCGGTAAATGGGAAGCTGGCTCAAACCGGAAACGGCCATGTCCTTGCGGACCGCCAGCGGCTGAAGCAAGTCTTCTTGAACCTGCTGTCCAACGCGGTCAAGTACAACCGGGAAGGGGGCACAGTGGCGCTCTCCTGCGAGGAAACGCCCCAGGGCCGAATGCGCATCCTGGTGACCGACACCGGGCCGGGCATCCCTGGGGACATGCTGGAGCGGCTGTTCATCCCCTTCGAGCGCCTGGGAGCGGAGCGGACGAATATCGAGGGCACCGGGATCGGACTCGCGCTGTCCAGGCGTCTCATGGAGCTGATGGACGGCGACATCGGAGTGGAGAGCACGGTGGGCGAAGGCAGCACCTTCTGGGTGGAACTGCCGCTGGCGGATGGCCGGATTGATCTGGACGAGCGAGCGCGGGAGGACGTGCCAGCCGAGGCCGCGGCCCAGGCACCAGGGCACCGGTGGTGGTGATCAGCGCTGACGCCAGCCCCGGTCAGATAGAGCGGCTGCTCGCGGCTGGGGCCCGAGCGTACATGACCAAGCCGCTCGATATCACGGAGTTTCTCGACCTCCTGG
This sequence comes from Armatimonadota bacterium, assembly GCA_052387355.1. Taxonomy (GTDB): domain Bacteria; phylum Sysuimicrobiota; class Sysuimicrobiia; order Sysuimicrobiales; family Humicultoraceae; genus JBQTJG01. The sequence goes on from JBQTJG010000275.1 coordinate 2,468, forward strand.
ACGAGGGACTGAAAGTGCGGCACCACTCAGCCATGCATGAAGCGGCTCGTACGACACCCGAGTCGAGCCGGGCTTGGCTTCAAACTTGGGAAAAAGGAGAGAGACATGGACACAGCGACGCGACTCGCATCGTATCTTGGCGGACGGTCCCCGCGGATCCTCGCCGTGGACGATCAGCCGGTGAACCTGGAACTCCTCGCCGAAATCCTCTCGGGTTGGGGATGCGCGGTCCGAACCGCCATCAACGGCGTGGAGGCGCTTGCTGCGGTCGACGCCTTCCAGCCGGACGTCATCCTGCTGGACGTCATGATGCCCGATCAATCAGGGTTCGAGGTGTGCGAGCTGCTCCAGGCCGATCCTACCACGCGGTCCATCCCCGTGATCTTTCTGACAGCCCTCGCCGATGAGAAGCACAAGCTGGAAGGGTTCGGGGTCGGAGCCCTTGACTACATCACCAAGCCGTTCGATCTCGCCGAGCTGGCGGCCCGCGTGGGCGCTCGACTGCGCCACAAACATGCGGAGGACACCCTTCGAACCCGGCAGGCAGACCTCTCTGCCACGCTGTCTGGCGAACCGTCCGGAGCCAGCACCGCGAAAGGATAGTGCCGGACTGTCATAGCGCTGGCGGCCTCCGTACCTTAGAATGAGGAAGTGAGCTGCAGACCCGGAGGGACAGCGATGACGCGCGCAATCGCAGCCGCCCTTATACT
>JBQTJG010000276.1:0-14265 GCA_052387355.1 Armatimonadota bacterium
GCCCGCCTGCTCGGTCAGACCAGGCTGGCCTTTCATGAGAACGACCTCGACCACCTGCGCCTCGACCCATGTGCAAATCTCGTTGCGATCAAACTTCGCGCGGTCAGGGGCGCCGCCGAGATCAACCTGCTCACGGTGAAGTACCGAAACGGCGAAGTCGACCGGCTCCCGGCGCGTCACAGAATCCCTGAGGGAGGCGAGACCCGGTGGATCGATCTGCGTGGCGGGCGCCGGTGCGTCGCCTCAATCACCGTCATGGGCGACACCGAGCGCTCAGCCGACCGCACGATCAGCCAGTTCTGGGGCCGATAGCTGCGAATCATGGTCGGATTCGAAAGCCCTCTTTGATCTGCAGTCAGCATACAGAGAGGCGGTCGATGCCGATCGGCGCGCTCCTGATCGGACTCTCGGCCAGACAGTTTGGCGAACCAGTCACCGTCGTGCTCGGCGCCATGATCTCGCTTTGCGTCGCGTGCCTGATCTGGGCGCTGGCGCCCGCGCCCACGCTGCGCAGGACGCCGTAGGCGCATCAGGTCGCGCCAACACGGCGCCACCGACTAGTCGAACCCCCGGTTGGGAACGATGATCGAGGGGGTTCCGCATGCTTGCCCCGGTCTACCGAGACGAGAAGCTCAGGCTCAATCTGTGGGATCTGATCCGGCTGGCGCTACTTGCCTCGCCTGTCGGTGTTCTGCTGCTGCTGCTTTACAACCCGAGTCTTGACCCAGCGATCCAGGTCCCGGGATTCCATTTCGGGATCGTCACGCTGGCAGCCGGATCGGCCGCCGTCGTGGCCCTTGCGGTCCTTGCCGTGGCAGAGCAACTGCGGGACCCCCGTGCCTTCTTCCTCGGGCTGGCGTTCTGCGCCATCTCGGGCTTCTTCTTCATTCACGGCCTGCTCACGCCCGGTGTGATCTTCAAGCAAGCCAGTAACGGCATCGCCTGGGCGCCGCCGCTCAGCCTGTTCCTGGGCGCCCTCTTCCTCGCGCTGAGCACGGCACGCCTGAGACCGGATGCAGACCCGTGGGTCTTCCGATACCGGAAAGCGTTCGCCGCCATCCTGTTTGTGTTCTGGTCAGGGTATCTGATCGTCTCGGTAGCCTTTCCGAGCTTCCTGACCCGGCACCCGACCTCGCTCGTGGCCGCACGAGACGGCGGGCCGAGTTCGGCGTACAAGGAGCACGACCACGGTGGGGGCGGAGAGTATGGTGTGGCGCCCGCGGGCTCGGCAGGCGCCGCATCGCAGCAGCATCACCCCTGGGTCGCCGGCGTCGCGATGATCGTGACCGCGAGCCTGCTGCTCTTCTCCGCACTCCGCTACGCGCGTATCTATCGATTGAGTCGTCTCCCTATTCACGCGACGACCATTGCCGGCATCGTCCTGCTGATGGAGAGCCTCCTGTCGCTCTTCTTTGCGTCGCTGTGGAGGGTGAGCTGGTGGCAATATCATGTGCTGATCTTCCTGGGCGTCACGGCGGTCCTCTCTGGGATGATCCTCGATTACCGCCGTGGGGCGGGTCTGTCGCGGACCGTGTCGACGCTCCTGCTCAAAGGATCGGTCGAGGCCCTGGAACAATCCTACAGCGAGGTGCTCACGGGCCTTGTCGCGGCCGTCGAAGCCCGCGATGCATACACGAAGGGACACTCGGAAAAAGTCGCGCGACTGGCCGTCAAGATCGGGGAAGCATTGGGCCTGCCGCCGGAACGGCTGCGGCTCCTCCATCAGGCCGGACTGATGCACGACATCGGAAAGATCGCCATCCCGGACGGCATCCTCAACAAGCCTGAGCGGCTCACACCCGCGGAGTTCGTAGTCGTGCAAGACCACCCGCTGCGATCAGAGGAGATGATCAGCCGGATCCCGTCGCTGCGCCCTACGTTGCGGGCGATCCGATGGCATCACGAACGGCTGGACGGCTCAGGCTACCCGGACGGGCTGACCGATGACAACATTCCGCTGGATGCAAAGATCCTCGCGGTCGCGGATGTCTACGATGCGATGACCTCAGGCCGATTGTACCGGGCGGCCTGGCCACAAGACGCCGTGATCGCCCACCTCGAACAGGAGGCCGGTCGTCTGTACGATCCCCGCTGTGTCCAGGCGGTCAGGAAGGTCGCCTTGGGGCGGGCCGACCAGCCTGTGGCTCTATTGCCTCAGCTCATGGCCACAGAGGATTAGAGCAGTCCCTTCAGCCGCATGCGAACGTCGTTTGGGCTGTCGGCAGCAGTCATCGCGACCTCCGCCTCCACCAACCCCTGCTTGATGAGGTGGAAGACGGCGTGATCGAACGTCTGCATGCCCTCTTGAAGCCCCGCGGGCGACTGCATGACGCTTCGGATGCCGGCCAGATCGGCCTTGCGGAGCAGCTCTCTGATGCGCGGGGTGGAGAGCATCACCTCCACGGCCACGACCCTGCCGGCTCCATCCTTCAGCGGTAGCAATCGCTGTGAGATGATGGCGTTCAGGTTCAACGAGAGTTGCAGCGCAATGTTCTCGTGCCGCGATGAAGGAAAGAAGTGGAACAGGCGTTCCAGCGTCTGGCTGGCGTTGGTGGAGTGCAGGGTGCTGAGGACCAGGTGCCCGGTCTCGGCGAAGTGGACGGCGGCCGTGGCGCTCTCATCATCACGAATCTCTCCGATGAGGATGACGTCGGGCGCCTGCCGCAGGGCATCCCGCAGCGCCAGGCTGTACGATTCGCAGTCCGTCCCGATCTCCCGCTGGCTGACGATGCTCTGGTCGTCTTCATGGAGGAACTCAATGGGGTCCTCGATCGTGACGATATGGCCCTTCTGGCGCCGGCTGCGGTGGTTGATCATCGCTGCCAGGGTGGTGGATTTGCCTGCTCCCGTCTGTCCGACAACAAGCACCAAGCCCCGTGGGGCGAGCGCAAGTGGGGCGACCACCGGCGGTAATCTCAGCTCGTCGAACGTGGGAATCTGGCTCTTGACCCGGCGCACAACGATCGCCCGCGATCCCCGCTGCACGTACACGTTCACCCGGAACCGGCCGAGCACCGGCGACTGGTAGGCGATGTCGGCGCGTTGGTGTTCGGCGAAGTCTTCCCGATGCCGATAATCCATCATCTGCTCGGCCAGCGCCTGAATGGCCTCGTCGGTGAGCGGATGCTCGCCGGCCGACACCACGTCTCCGGCGACCCTAAGCATCGGAGGACGCCCCATCTTCAGGTAGAGGTCGGAGGCGTCGCGCGCCTCCATGTGGATCAACAGGTCATCGATGTGCATCATGGTCGGCGTGTGAACCCCGAGAATTCGGCGGGCGACGGGGTACCCCCACGGTCCTGTACGAACGCGTCGCGCTCGACGGCCCGTTTGAGCGCTTCCTCCTGGCTGATCCGGCGCAGCTTCACAAGCGTCTTGAGATGCTGATCCAGAGTCTGCATACCATCCTTGGCTCCGGTCTGGATGGCGGATGGAAGCTGGTGGACCTTGTTCTCCCGAATCATGTTGCGGATCGCGGGCGTGGTCACCATGATCTCCAACCCCGCGACTCGGGCTTTGCCATCCGGTGTGGGGATCAGCGTCTGGGCCACGATGCCCAACAGGGCATCGGCGAGCTGGACCCTGATCTGTTCCTGTTGGTAGGGCGGAAACACATCGACGATCCGGCTGATCGTCTCTGGCGCGCTGTTGGTATGCAGGGTGGACAACCCCAGGTGACCGGTCTCCGCGGCGGTCAAAGCCTGCGAGATCGTCTCGAGGTCGCGCATCTCTCCCACCAGAATGATATCGGGGTCCTCTCGCAGCGCGCTGCGGAGCGCGACGCTGAACGACTCGGTATGCGCGCCGACCTCGCGCTGGTTGATGTTGCACTTCCTCGCCGCATGCACGAACTCGATCGGGTCCTCGATGGTGATGACGTGGTGTTCTCGTTGATCATTGATGTAATCGACCATGGCAGCCAGGGTCGTCGACTTGCCCGACCCTGTCGGACCCGTGACCAGCACCAGCCCGCGATCCTTCATGGCCAGGTCCTTCAGCACCGGGGGCATGTCCAGGTCGTCGAGCGTTCGGATCTTCGAAGGGATCAGGCGCATCACGATGCCCTCACCCAGGCGCTGCATGAAGGCGTTGATGCGGAAACGGCCCACGTTCGTCAGCTCGAGCGAGAAATCGAGATCGTGCGCCGCCTCGAACCGGGCCTTCTGCTGGTCAGTGAGGACATCGTAGAGCATGGCGTGCACGTTGTCCCGCGTGAGCGCGACGCCGTCCACGCGCACAAGGAGCCCGTTCACCCGCAGGGTGGCAGGCGCGCCAGCGGCCAAATGAAGATCGGACGCGTTCCGCTGCTTGGTCAGGAAGAGAAGGTCGGTGATGTCCATGGCGCTCCTTCCACCACTCTAGAGAGCTCTTCCAACGACGTCAGGCCATCGATGACGAGCGCGAGGCCCTGATCGATCATGCCTGACCGCGTCTGCTGTATACGCTCGAACACCGCCGACGCGCGCCCGGAGCGCAGCAGCCCCCGGCTCTCAGGGTCGATCGTCCAGACATCGATCAGCAGGCGGCGCCCTTTGAACCCCGTGAATCCGCAGGCCTCACATCCCGATGGCACGAATGTGCGGTTACCCTCAAACGAGCCTCTCGTGTCGGGCGCCGGCTGTTTGCAGGAGGGACAGAGCAGTCGGATCGTGCGCGCCGCCAGCAGACCCCGAAGAGTCGAGGCGATTCGCGCCGAGCCGGCGACCTCGACGACTTCAGTGAGGGTGCCGAGGATGTCGCTCTGAGCATACCCGGCCAGGATCATGCGCTCGCGTCCGGCCTCAAACACAGCCACGACGGCGTGGTTGCGCGACGCATCATCGACAACGATCAAGTCGGCTCCCGCATACACCGCGGCCCGGAGGTGCGGGACGACGTCGGCGTCCAGGCCGATCAGCGTCTGGTTGATTGTCGGCCGCCTGTAGACTGGGACCGCTTCCAGCGCCCAGATCTTCCCCTGCGCATGGTGTGGGATCAGCGCGTGCAGGAGCGCGGCCCGCGCCCATCGGTCGGCGCACCCCACCATGACCACACCTGAGGACGCTCCAAGCGCATCACGAATCGGTCGCACGACCTCGTCGGTTTGTCCCAGTATCCCGAGGTCCGGCGATTCGGCGTGGAGGGGATAGAGCGCGACGGTGGCGGCCTGTCCCGAAACGGTAGGCAGGAACGTCGCCACGACGAGGATCTCCTTCTCGTTCACCGTGAGCGTCGTCGTCGCGGTGGCTGCTGGCCCATCTCCCGCCCCCGTCAGTCCACGAAGATGCCGCAGAATCGCCGCGTGCAGGTCGGCTGATTGTCCCGGCCGGTCGACGAGCATGCCTTGAAGACGGTATCGCACCCGCGCCTGGCCGTCACTCGCCGGGTCGAAGTGAATCTCCGACCCACCCTGCTGGAGAGCCTGGACGAGATGAAACTGAAAGTACTGCGCCTCTGCCGCAGCCGGGGCCGGCACGAATTCGCGCCCGGGAGCTCGGCCCTGGCGCGGGAGAATGCGGTTCTGCATCTCCTCGATGTTGGACGATAAGGCGAGCGCGCGCTTTACCTGCAGCCCGGTTCGACCGACCACTTCTTCGATGGTCCGCTGGTCCGTCGGGTCCACCATCGCCAGGGTCATCTCCTGGCCGAACTTGAGAATCGGCAGGACGCGGCGTTCCCGAAGAAACGTTTCAGGCAGCAGCCTGACCGCTTCTGCGTCGACGATTTCGGGCCTGAGGAAGACGTACGGGTACCCTAGTTGATTGCTCAGCGCCCAGGCGATATCGTCCTCGCTCAGAGAGCCTTGCTCCACGAGGATCTGCCCAAGGCGTTTTCCGCTCTTCGGCTGGACGGCCACGGCCTGCGAGAGTTGCTCGGGGGAAATGAGGAGATTCGCGACAAGTAGTTCGCCCAATTTGTCCGGCCTTCGTTGGTCGTCCTCCTGCTCGTCGGGCGCCGCTGGACCCCTCCCCGGCAACCATCGCGAGATATCCCGCACAAAGGTTCGGACCTCAAGGGGCTTCTCGACGCTCCCGATGCAGCCCGCCCTTAGCCACAAGTCCCGATCCTCGGTGCTGGCCAGCGCGCTCATAGCCACTACTCGCAATTCCAGACCCCAGGGCGCCTCGCGAAGACGGCGCAACACGTCGAGGCCGTGCATGTCAGGCAGGTGCATGTCAAGAAGGATGAGATCTGGTCCGGTTTCCTGGGCGAGGGCCAGCGCCTCAGCACCTGACCGCGCCTGGCTCACCTCGAATCCCGCCGGTTCGAGCACCTTCTTGAGGAGCATCAGATTGGCTGGTTGATCGTCAACCGCCAGGATGCGCCTGGGTCGTCTCATGTCGTCACCCTGCGATCTGGTTTCGGTCCGCCCACAGACGTTTGCTTGGAGAGTTCCTGCCCCTGCGAGCGGGTGTCGTCCTCAGCGTACTTCTGCCTGAGGATGGCGCCGACGCGCGCGGCAAGATCGGTGGCAATGAAGGGCTTGGTGACGTAGTCACGCGCTCCGGCTTCAATCCCCTTGACCCTGGCCTGCTCCCCCGCCACCGCGCTCAGGAAGATGACCGGAATCTGACACATGACAGAGTCCGCCTGAAGAATCCGGCAGACATCATAGCCCGACTGGTCGGGCATCATGATATCCAGCAGGACGAGATCGGGTTTGAACACGGGTACCGTTGCAAGGGCCTCGGGGCCGCTTGCCGCATCCCGGACCAGGCACCCCCATCGCGTCAGGTGCGCCGCGAGCACTTTGAGATTGATCGGCTCGTCGTCGACGATGAGGATGCGAGGGATCCGGGCGCCGATGAACGGCGCCAGCGGTGACTCGACCGTCATCCAGTGTTCCTCTTGCGCCGCGTCCTACCCGACGGAGGCGACAGGCCTAGCTCTATCCGAAGTCCCAGCGAGCCGTCCACAATCCTGATCAGTTCTTTCACATCGACGGGTTTGGGCAGGCAGGCATGGGCTCCGGCCGCCAGGAGTTGCTCGATCTGCGCCGGGGTCGGGTCTGAACTCATGACGACCACGGGAATCAGCCGGGTCTTGGGATCGGCCTGCAGCCGGTGCAGAATCTCATCGCCGGGAATATCCGGAAGGTGTATGTCAAGGAGAATCAGGTCCGGACGATGCTCGCGCGCCAGACTCAGGCCCAACCGACCCTGCATGGCCGAGAGCAGCTTCACCGCTGGCCGGCGGGCCAGGATGCGCTCGATGAGCTCGAGGTTGGAAAGATTATCCTCGATGTAGAGCACTGTACAGGTCCGCTCCGACGGCACGCCCACAGGTCGGACCAACACTTCCTCGGTGATCCGGTCTACGCTTTCGCCAGGGCCTTCCGCTAGGGGAAGCTCGATCCAGAAGGTACTGCCCCGGCCAACCTGGCTCTCCACCCCGATGGCGCCGCCCATGGCCTCCATCAGACGCTTCGAGAGAGCCAGTCCCAGCCCCGTGCCCTCGACGCCGCCCTGGAGCGTTCCCAGGCGCTCAAATGGAATGAAGAGTCGCTCTGTCTTATCCGAGGGGATACCTGGACCTGTGTCGGTCACCATGATGCGCAGCCGGTTTTCCTGCGTCTCGTCTGAAAGGATGACCCTCCCACCGGCGCGGTTGTACTTCACCGCGTTGGTGAGCAGATTGAGGAGCACCTGCTTGAGTCGCTGCCGGTCGGCGAGAACGTAGGGACCGTCATCGTCGAAGGTCTCTGACCGGACACGTACCGACCGTTCGGCAGCGAGCGGCGCGATCAGCGCGAGCGCCTCTCGCGTGACCTCTCCCAGCGGCACCGCCTCGGGAGCGATCGTCAGCCGGCCGGCTTCGATGCGGGCGATGTCCAGGACTTCGTTGATGAGATCGAGGAGGTGATGGCCGGCCTTGAGGATGTACCCCAGGCTTTCGTGCTGCTCGGGAGTCAGGGGATCCATCTCGAGAAGCTGGGCGAACCCCAGGACCGCGTTCAGGGGAGTGCGCAATTCATGGCTCATGCGGGAGAGAAACTCGCTCTTGGCCTGATTGGCCTTCTCGGCCTCCAGCCGGCCATGCTCAAGGGTTTCCTCTGCCGCCTTGAGGTGCTGGATCTCCTGCTCCGTCCGCTCGCGCTCGCTGATTTCCCGCTCGAGCTGTCTGCTCTTCGCAAGGAGCTCGTCGTGGAGCCTCACGTGGCCGATCGTCAGGGCCGCACGCTCCGCCAGATCGAGCGCGAGCTTCACGTCGTGGTCATCGTAGGAGTGGGCATCGGGGCCGCGGCGCGACAGATACAGTAGTCCCATCGAGCGCCCGTACAGCTTGAGAGGAACAAAAAGGAGACTCCGGGGACCAACCCGATCAAGGATCGACCAGTACTCGGGCTTTACGGAAGCCCGCCATTGCGCCGTCTCGACACGCGAAATCGCAAAGGGCTGGCCGTCTCCAAGGACGTGCTTCGTGATTGTTTGTTCGTCAAACTGCGCCGGTACGGCAGTCAGGACGCTCCGAAAGAACTGCAGGGCTTCCGGATCCGAATCGTAGCTCGCAACGGACCGCAGGAACTTCCCATCGTCCGAGAGGAGCCGGATGGAACAGTGATCGCCCACCAGCTCAGCGATCCTCCGCGCTGCTGCGGACAAGACGGCTTGATGATCGAAGCCGCACCCCTCGAGCGCCACGGAAAGATCGGCGAGCGCTGTGAGGTGAGCTGCCTCCCGCAGAACTCGATCACCCACCCGCTCTCGCTCGATTTCCCCGGCCCGCGCGTTCAACAAGGCCTCCACCTTGGGCAGGGATTGCTCGCCGCCCTCAGACCTCGGGATCAAATTCTGACGGTACTCTCGTTGCGAGTGGGGTTATGCCCGACGCGAAGTTTCCGTAGACCTCCATATCCTTCCCGAAGATCGCCCTCACTGCTCCCGGATCTGATTCACCCGGACGACCGTGTGCAGGTTGATGACGTACTTGAGCGAGCCGACCTGGAGCACGATGTAGTCATCGCCAGCTTCCAGCAGGTCTCCAAACTGGGTCTCGTCGTTGGTGAATATCACGCTCACACGCGTCCCTGCCCAGTCACGGAGTCGCTCTCCCATCGTCAAGGCAGTGCCCTCCCCGGCTGCTGAACCACTTCGTGCACCCGCAGTTTCGTGCACCCGCAGTTTCGTACACCAGGGGCAAACTTCCTGTTGGGAGGGAAGCCATGGCGGGCTGTGCAATTACTGATTCTGCGCTCAAAAGGCGCTCTTCTGCTCTGCCGGATCGTGACTTCGAATGGGAGGTGAAGGGATGAAGAAGACCCTGGCCTATGCGCTGGCGGTCGCCATGACGGTCGCCACGGTCTCGTACATCGCCTCGGCCCAGGCGCCACGCTCACGCCTCGATGTGGTCCGCGCCCGCGGGCGGCTCATCTGCGGTATCTCGGGCACGACCGTGGGGTTCAGCTTCGTGGAGCCCCGCTCAGGAGAAATGGCCGGTTTCGACGCTGACTTCTGCCGGGCGCTGGCCGCCTTCGTCAACGTGCCGTCGGTCGAGTTCGTCCAGCACACGTCGGCGAGCAGGATCCCGGCGGTCATCGCCGGCTCGGTGGACGTGGTATTCAGGACGACCACGCAGACCTTCAGCCGCGACGCGCAGGTCGACTTCGGGCCGGTGACCTTCTTCGACGGCCAGCGCCTGCTCGTGCGGACGGCCTCGAAGATCAAGGGGCTGGACGACCTGAACAACGCCCGCGTCTGCACGCAGACGGGGACCACGAGCGAGCGCAACATCACCGACCAGATGCGCCTCAGAAACTTCAAGTTCGAACTCGTGACGTTCGCCCAGCCCAAAGAAGCGTTCGATGGGTTCGCAGCCGGGCGGTGTGATGTCTGGACGACTGACGCGAGCCAATTGACGGCGTTCCGGGCGACCGCGCCCAACCCGCGCGAGTACACCGTCGTGGGCAAGGAGTTTAGCGACGAACCGCTCGCGCCGGTCTACCAGGAGAACGATTCCCGCTGGGCCGACGCAGTCAGCTACACGGTCTGGGGACTGATCCAGGCCGAGGAGCTGGGCATCACGCAGATCACGGCAGGATCGGAAGGCCGCCTGAAGGAGATCGGCGACAAAGACCCGGTGGCCAAGGCGCTGCTGGCCGCAGGCGACGGCGCGCTTGTTCGCGCGGTCCGCGCGGTGGGCAACTATGGAGAAATCTACAACAGGTACTTCGGTGCGGCGAAGGCCACGGCGATCCCCCGTCAGGGGACGCGAAACGGGCTGTCGCGCAACGGCGGAGCAATGACCAGCCGTCCATTCCGGTAACATCTGGTGAGAAGGGGGTGAGACCGATCGTCTCACCCCCGGGATCGCCCATGCGGCGCTCTTCGACGGCTACGCCTGTCTGGCGCGACGCCCGCGCGCTCAGCGTCGTCGCACAGGTTCTCTTCGTTGTGCTGCTTGTCGCGGGCATCTGGGGCGCCAAGATTGCCCTGGAACGGAGTATGGTGCGTCAAAACATCCGCCTGAACTGGGGATTCTTCAGGCAGCCGGCCGGATTCGATCTCACCGCTCTCACATGGACGATCGACCTGCGCACGCTGAGTCTCAAGCGGTACAGTCCTGAAGACTCCTACGCCGAAGCCATGATCGCCGGCCTGTTCAACACCATGAAGGTCGCCGTCCTGGGACTCGTGCTGGCGATGATCCTTGGCCTCGTCGTCGGAATCGCCAGGCTCTCGCGCAACTGGCTCGTCAGCCGGCTGGCATTGGGATACATCGAGGTCCTGCGCAATACCCCGCTGCTGGTGCAGTTGTTCTTCTGGTACTTCGCGGTCTTTCTACAATTGCCGACCGGTGCGCCGGATAGTCCGGCGATCACGGTGTTTCATGGGTTCGTCGTGCTCACCAATCGCGGCCTGGCGATCGGGGGGACGCTGACCGAGCGGTTCGGTCGTCAGACAGTCGACGGCGGATTCCAGATGACCCCTGAGTTCGCGGCGCTGGTCGCCGGGCTCGCTGTATACACCTCGTCATTCATCGCCGAGATCATCCGCGGCGGCATCCTCGCCATCCCTCGCGGACAAATGGAGGCGGCGCGCAGCATGGGGCTCTCGTACCGCCAGGCGCTGCGCCTGGTGGTCCTGCCACAGGCGTTGCGCCTGATCATTCCGCCACTGGGCAACCAGTTCCTCAACCTGACGAAGAACAGCAGCCTGGCGATCGGCGTTGGATTCGCCGATTTCCTCACCTCGGCGATGACCGTGGCCAGTCAGTCGTTCCGGGCGCTGGAGACCTTCACCCTCGTCACGCTGTCGTACCTGACGCTGTCGCTGGTGATCTCCGCCGTACTCAACATCATCCGCGCGCGCCTGGCCCTCCCAGGGACATAGATGGCGACCTCCGCAGCGGTGCTGGCCCCGCCCGAACAGCGCCTCGGGCCGTTGGAATGGGTGCAGCGCAACCTCTTCGATGGATGGCTCAACAGCGGCCTGACGATCGGCGTCGCGATCTTCCTGGGCTGGTTGGGCGGGATTATCTGGCGGTGGGCCGCGAACGCGCACTGGGAGGTTGTGACGCAGAACCTCCGGCTCTGGACGGTCGGCCTCATGCCGGCAGCGCACCTCTGGCGCGCCTGGTGGGCGGGAGGCCTGGTCGTGCTTGCGGCGGTTCTGACGGTGGCAGGTATCGCCGCACGCGTTCGGCCCCGCGTGCTGGCCAGCCTATGGGTCGCCACGTTCATCGCGGTCATCTGGCTCTTCTCCCCCATCAGGCTCGACCAAATCGGCGGGCTATATCTGACCCTCCTGCTGGCGGCGATCTCCATCAGCGCATCGTTTCCTATCGGTGTGCTGGTCGGGATCGGCCGGACGAGTCGCCTGCCGGTCGTCCGGCTGTTCTCAACCGCCTATATCGAAGCCATTCGCGGCATCCCTCTGATCACTGTCCTGCTGTGGTTCTCGATCTTCGTCAGCCTGGTCTCAGGCGAGACGATGCCGCGCGTCATGCGGGCGATGATCGGACTGACAGTCTTCGCCTCAGCGTACATCGGGGAAATCACGCGCGCCGGCATCCAGTCAGTGCCGCGGGGCGCCATCGAGGCGGCGCGAGCGCTGGGACTCTCGGGCCTCAAGACGATGCTGTTCATCGTGCTGCCCCAGGCGTTCAAGAACATGATCCCGGCCCTGGTGGGACAGTTTATCAGCCTGTTCAAGGACACCTCGCTGACGGTCATCATCGGCCTCACCGACCTGCTGGGCGTCGGGCGATCGCTGCTCGCGCTCACCGAATACCTGCACGACGTGAAGGAAGTCTACGTCTTCGCGCTGGTGGTGTATTTCGTGTTCTCCTACGCGATGTCGCACGGAAGCCGTGTGCTGGAAAAGAAGCTCGGGCTGGGAGAACGCTAGCATGGGACAGACGGCGGAACGCGACAGACAGCCGATCATCATGCTCGAGGACGTCCACAAGTGGTTCGGCAAACTGCACGTCCTGCGCGGGATCAACCTCACCATCCGGGCGGGCGAAGTCGTCGTCGTCGCCGGACCCTCGGGTTCGGGCAAATCCACGATGATCCGGTGCATCAACCGGCTCGAGGCCCACAGCGGCGGCCGGATTGTCGTCGACGGGATCGAGTTGACCGATGACCTCCGCAACGTGGACGCGGTGAGGAGCGAGGTCGGAATGGTGTTTCAGTCGTTCAACCTGTTCCCGCATCTCACGGCGCTTCAGAATGTCACGCTGGCGCCGGTACAGGTGCGGAAACAACCGCGCTCCCTTGCCGACAAGACGGCGATGGAACTGTTGGAACGTGTAGGGATTCCGGAGAAGGCCCACGCGTACCCGGCGCAGCTCTCCGGAGGCCAGCAGCAGCGCGTGGCTATTGCCCGGGCGCTCGCGATGCAGCCGAAAATCATGCTGTTCGACGAGCCCACCTCGGCGCTCGACCCCGAGATGATCCAGGAAGTGCTCGATGTCATGCGCGGACTGGCCACGGAGATGGGGATGACAATGATCGTCGTGACGCATGAGATGGGGTTTGCCCGCGAGGTCGCCGACCGGATGGTGTTCATGGACCTCGGCGTCATCGTCGAAGAAGGCAGCCCTGAGCACTTCTTCACCAGTCCCAGGGAAGAACGCACGAAGCTGTTTCTCTCGAAGATCCTGCATTGAAGTACACGACTGCAGAGGGGTGACGTTCTATTATTATCGACGCCCACATGCACCTCATGACCGCCGCGATGCTCGCGCGGCAGCGCCTGCGCAACACGGGGACGCGGCAGGTTGCCCGAGAGCGGGCCCGGGTCCGCGGACAGTCGTTTCAGGAGTGGCTGGCGAAACTCGAGGCGATTTCGTTGGCTGATCAGGCCACGATGTGGACCGACGGGTTGGACGCCGCAGGCGTCGAGGCGGCCGTCTTCATTGGGATGGGCGAAGCCAACGACGAACTCTCAGAGTTCATCAAGATCAGACCCGGCCGATTGTACGGCTGTGGCTCACTGATCGAGCCGACGCATCCCGACGCCGCGCGGGAGGTACGCCGATTTCCGTCGCTCGGCCTCAGTGCGCTCAAGCTCTACGCGACGGCGTACCGGGTGCCGCTGAGCGATCGTCTCTTCTATCCCGTCTACGAAGCGGCGGCCGAGTGCGGCCTGCCCATCATCGTACACTTTGGGATCACGATCGGCCCCTTCTACGATCTCACCTGCGGTAACCCGCTGGCGCTCTCGGTACCGGGCCGGGACTTCCCGGAGATCACATTCATCATCGCGCACTTCGGCGCCGGATTCCTGCGCGAGGCGATGTTTCTAGCCTACCATACCGAGAACATCTGCGTGGACAGCTCGGGTACCAACAACTGGCGGCTCTACGTTCCTGGCGAGCCCTCGCTGGAACAGGTGTTCCGGGATGCGCTGCGCACCTTCGGCCCCTCGCGGATCCTCTTTGGCACCGATTCGACGTACTTCAGCGGCTATCGCAAGGGGATCGTCGAGGAGCAGGTGGCCATTCTCGACCGGATCGAGTTGAGCGACGAAGACCGCCAGTCAATTCTGGGGGGCAACGCCAGGCGTATCTTCAAGATGGGATTGGCGTAGTCAATGTGTATACTTCGTCCCCTCTGGGGAAAACTAGGGCAGCCGTTCGCTGGGCGTGGAAAGGGGACACTGCGATGTGGAGATGGCTGGTCGTATTGACGAGTCTGGCGGCAGGACTGATCGCCTAGGACTAAACCCGACTGCGACCGGGCACCTCCAACTGGCATAACGGGTCTGCCTGGAGGATCATCGATGGCGAAGTTGCGCGCGCCAGCGCTCATTCTCGCGATTCTCGTAATCGCAACGGCGGGGT
>JBQTJG010000277.1:0-6465 GCA_052387355.1 Armatimonadota bacterium
CACGCAGGGTGGCGCGGTGCGCTACGGTGCCAACGAGGTGCTGCGGGATGCACCGCCGCTTCCAGGGTTTGAGTTATCGTTGAAAGACCTCTTCGCGTAGCCCGCATGCCGCGCCTGGCTGGTCTGAGCGCGCTCCAGCCATGAGCCATCGCTACTACGACTCCCAGTACGCGCATATCGCCGCCCAGGTGAACGCTGAGGTTCGCCGGGACACCTGGGGGCAGGACATCGGCCAGAACAGCTGGCTCACCGTTGATGAGTACCGAACCTTCATAGAGTGGCTGGAGCTGAACCCGGACTCGGCGACGCTCGAGGTAGGCAGCGGCTCCGGCGGCCCGGCGCTTTTTCTGGTCGAGACGACAGGCTGCCGTCTGGTTGGAGTTGACGTCAACGAACACGGCGTCGCGAACGGCAACCGCCTGGCGCAAGAACGCGGCCTCGACCGCGTACTCTTCCAGCACGGTGACGCCAGTGAGCCTCTCACGTTTGCTGACGAGACGTTCGATGCGGTGATGTGCATCGACGCGATCAATCACCTGCGCGACCGGCCCCGCGTCCTGGCGGAGTGTGCGCGTGTGCTCAAGCACGGGGGCCTACACTGCCTATCGGCTGGCGGCCGAGCGGCGCCTATTGCGGATTGTTTTTGTGGCGCGCAAGCCGGACTAGCCCGGCCGCGCCCCGTATGTCGCGCGCGCCCACGCGACTGTCGCCTGCGCCGCCGCGCCCTGATCCGTGGGCTGCATCTTGAATCGCTCACGAAAGCGCCGGTCGTCGACGATAAACGGCTCGTCCCACTGGTAGAGCATCTCACCGATCTCTCGGACGACCGGTACGAACAGCCCGATCGCTTTGATCACCGCTCGTGGCGCGCGGGCCACGAGGATCTCGCGACCGAGAGCCCGGGAGAGGCCACTGACCAGCTCGCGCGCGGTGCCCGCCGGCGCGCAGGGGAGCATCCACACGCGCCCCAGCGCATCATCGTCCGCACGACCGAGCGCTGCGAGCCCATCGGCGACATCGGGGATGTAGTGATACGTGTGTTGGGCGTCGGGATGGATCAGCATGCGCACGGTCTTGCCCGCGAGCGCCGGCTTCCAGAACTGATCGCCGAAGTGCGTAAGCGCTCCGCCCGGCCCATAGAAATCGGAGGCGCGTCCTGACACTGCCCGTACGTCCCCGCGCAGGTGCGCTGCGAACAGCGTCTCGGCCGCGCGGGCCCGAATCTGGCCCTTGCGACTGACCGGATTCACCGGCGTTTCCTCGGTGATCGGACGGCCGCCCGTGCGGCCGCACATGTAGAGGTTGTCGAGGACCACGAGGCGCGCGCCGGCCTTCCCCGCGGCCGCGATGAGATTCTCCATGTATCGTGGCACCAAACGCGCCCAGGTAGCCGTGTCATACGATGGATTCATGCAGTGATACACGGCCGCGGCGCCTAGCGCGGCCTCTGCGCAGAATCGTGCATCGGAGGCGTCGCCCAACGCCGCATCCGCGCCCGCGGGGATGCCGCCAGACGAGCGCTTGGCGACACGCACGCGCTTCCCAGCCTGAAGCAGGCGCTGTGCGAGCCGCCCGCCGACCTGCCCGGCGCCGAAGATGACGTGCAACTCAGGATCCATGTTCCCTCGGAATCCGAGTATAGCAACTTCGTCGTTCGGGATCATCACGACATGATCGCCGGGTGCCATCAATGAAAGTCCCGGCTCGGCACCGCTGGAAGCCCGGTGTGTAGTTCCGGCTTCCACATCTTCTGCACCACAATGTGCAGAACGCCCTGCTGTTTCTGCAGCCTCCCTGTCACCCCAAGCAGCGATGCCGACTTCGCCAGCCGCGCGTTCTGCACGAAGATCTTCGGCCATACCACCAGGTTCACGAACCCCGTCTCATCCTCCAAGGTCATGAAGGTGACCCCCGACGCGGTGCCCGGCGTCTGCCGGCAGATCACCAGGCCCGCGTAACGCACCGTCTCGCCATCGTCCAGCGCTGCCACCGCCTGCGCGTCGGGCAGCCCCGCGGCGGTGAATTGATCGCGCAGCGGCTCGAGCGGATGCCCGCGGACGCTGTGAGAGGAGGCGTCATAGTCCCAAGAGATCTGCTCGAGGGCGCCCAGCCCTTCGAACTGTGGAATCGTCTCGACGACCTCGATCGGCAGCGTCATGCCGTTGCGCCTGGCGAGCGCGCGCACCTGCCACAGCGCCTCCCGCCGGTCCACGCCGAGGCCTTCAAACGCGCCCGCCCTCGCCAGGGCGACCAGCGCCCCCGCGTCCAGACCGGTCCGGCGAGCGAAGCCTCCGAGTGACTCGAACGGCGCATCGGCGCGTGCCACTGTGATGCGCCGGCCGTCATCTTCTCCTAGCCCCTTCACGTAGCGCAGACCCATCCGCACCGCGAACCGCCACGCGATGGCGCCCCGTCCCCCGGCGCCCAATTGGTCTCCGATGTCATGCTGGTCTTCGAGCGTGCAGTCCCACGCGCTGTGCAGCACATCGATGGAGCGTACCTCCACGCCATGGCGCTTCGCATCCTCCACGATCGTCGACGGCGCGTAAAACCCCATCGGCTGCGCGTTCAACAGCGAACAGGTGAACTCGGCGTGGTAATGGCGTTTGAGATAGGCTGTCGCAAACGCCACTAGGGCAAAACTGGCAGCATGTGAGTTGTGGACGACGAGGTCGTTGGCGAGAAAGTTGTGATCTCCCTTGACGTGGAGATCGTATGTTTCCTGCATGCCGAGTGGTTCAACCGCTGTCACCCGATCCCAGTAGATATCAGAAGTCGCCAATCGGACGAGCTCCAGAGACCGGAGGTGGCGTCCCAAACGAGCGATCACCCAGCGACGAAAACCAATTTTGGTACTGCTGCGCCCCTGGATCTCACGCATTCCCAACCCTGTAGCGCGAGCGATTTCGACCCAGGTCAAGCCGTGGCGAGCGCGCTCGCGACGAATGACTTCCCGTACCGCAACAGGGACGATGTCGCGTGACATCCGGCCATCGCCATGTATCTCGAAGCTCCCGGGGAGGATGCTGGCTGATCCGTTTCCATTGAGGCGAAGAGCAAGCGCACGGGCTACTCGCCGCTTGGCCGGATCGAGAAAGCGCCGGGCGATTATTAGGTAGAAGCGAATCAGGTTCGGGCTGCCTGTCACCGTGACGTTGAAGCCGGTCACCGATCGGCCCTTGTATGGGCGCGTGCGTTCATAGAGACGTGAGACGATGCCCAGCCTCAGGAGGAGGTGCTGGATCTGCTCGGCGAGTTGGCGGGAGGCGGTGTCGTAGGTAGCGTGCAAGGCCGACCGCGATAAATGGCCATCGCCTTCCCATAAGCGGGCGAGCAGTAACGCGAGGTCGCTACCTCGCAGCTCGAAGACTTCTTCAGGCACACGTTTGTCGCGGGCACCAGCGCCAGAGAGGCGAAGACGTCGTGCCCACTCGACCACACCGATTGATCGAGTCCGATCCTTTCGGCGAACGTGGATGCTATATACACCTCGATGGAGCGCGACAGTAGCGCGCGTGTTGATGAAGCGCTGAACACAGCGGATGAACTCGTCGCGGTAGCGCGGGCTTGTCGTGTAGAAGTACAGAGTCGTAGGATGGCACATGTTCCCCTCGGCTAGAAGATCCGCAAGGACGATAATCTCGTGGCGGGGCCAACGCCGACGCCCTAGTGGGGGAAGCCGGCGCGCTGCGGCGATATGATCACCGGAGCGTAGCGATCCGAGAGGACGCCACCCGCTTATGGTGAGGACTGGATGCTCGGCAGTGGCGACGACAGATCGTCCGAGTGCCGTGCGAACCCGCAAAACCGGTCGCCGCCCGCTCGCAGAAATCCTCATGACCCGTCGTTTGCGGATCCGAAGTTCAGTATCGCATACGAGTGTGGTGTTGAGCCTCGCGAGGCCCCGCACGACCTCGTCGATGGATACCCACCGTCCTGTAGTGGCATCGATGACTCGGGTTTCGCCAACAACGCACTCCGGGAAGCCGTACTCGCCAAATCCACGGATCTGATCGAAGACACGCGCAGCAAAATCCGGCGCAATCCCCTTGGTCTGCATGCGCGAGATGAGGCGCTCGCGATGCCGCTCAATCCGGCCCGACCGCCGCCACGCCGCCATGTCGCGGCGTAATTGATCGGCCTCGCCGGGCGTGTAATCGGCGGCCACCATGGCCAGCTTGATCACCTGCTCCTGAAACAATGGCACGCCCATGGTCTTCGCGAGCACCGGTTTGAGTGACGGATGCGGATAGACGACCGGCTCTTCGCCGTTACGGCGGCGCAGGTAGGGATGGACCATGCCGCCGACGATCGGTCCCGGACGTACGATGCTGACCTCGACCACCAGGTCGTAGTAGGTGCGTGGCCGCAACCGCGGCAGCATCGCCATCTGCGCCCGGCTCTCGATCTGGAAGACCCCGATCGTGTCGGCGCGGCAGATCCAGTCGAAGGCGGCTGCGTCGTCCAACGGGATCGTTGCCATTGACAGGTCGACGTTGCGGTGCGCTTTCAGTAGGTCGAAGGCGAGGTGCAACTGGTTGAGCGCCCCTAATCCGAGCAGGTCGACCTTGAACAATCCGATACCCTCGACGCTGTCCTTGTCCCACTGAATGACTGTGCGCTCGGACATCGTCGCATTCTCGATCGGGACCAGTGTGGGCACGGGCTCGTGGCCAAGCAGGAATCCTCCAGGGTGGATCGACAGATGGCGGGGAAAGTCAAGGATTTCATTGGAGAGCTGGATCAGATGCTGGTGCAGGGGCGCGTCGGAATCGAGACCGGCCTCGCGCAGGACGTTGGCTGAAACGTCGCCGTAGTGCGAGTGCAGTTTCGCCAGTCGGTCCACCGTTGTGAGTGAAAACCCGAGCGCCTTGCCAATGTCGCGTACCGCCGACCGGGTGCGATAGCGGATGATGTTCGCGACCATCGCAGCCCGGTCGCGGCCGTACTTCTGATACACCCACTGGATGGCTTCTTCGCGGCGGTCGTGCTCGATGTCGAGGTCGATGTCGGGCGGCTCGGCGCGCTCGCGGGAAAGGAACCGCTCGAACAGCAGGTCCATCCGCACCGGATCGACCGCCGTGATCCCCAGGCAGTAGCACACCGCGGAGTTCGCGGCCGACCCGCGACCCTGGCACAGGATTCCGCGCGAGCGGCAGAACCGCACGATCTCGTGCATCGTGAGGAAGTAACCGCAGTAGTCGAGCTCATCGATGAGCGCCAGCTCACGTTCTAGTTGCACGGCGACGTTCGGCGGGACATCGCCTCCGTAACGCTCCCGCGCGCCGGTGAAGGTGAGCTCACGCAACCACTGAGATGATGTCTTGCCGTCGGGAAGGTTCTCGGACGGGTATCGGTAGCGCAGCTCGGCAAATGAAAACGTGCAGCGCGAGGCGATCTCTTTCGTGAGCGCCACGGCGTGGGGATCGTCCTCGAACAAGGCAGTAAACGCGAATGGCGCCTTCAGATCGTGCTCGCCGTTGGGCTTGAGGATCTGACCGGCCGCAGCGAGTGTGATACCGTGGCGGATACACGTGAGCGCGTCCTGCACGGGCCGGCGCGACGGCGTATGGTACAGCACCTCGACCGCGCCAACCACCGGGATGCCATAGCGCGCGGCGCGCTCGCGCAACCGGACCTCTTGACGCACCTCGGTGTCGCGTCGGTGTCGCGTCGCCATCGCGTATAGCGTATCGCCAAAAGCGTCCCGCAGATGCCCGACAACGGAGTCCGGGCCGGATCCCGAGTTCCGGCTGGATCCCGAGTCCGGACCGGATTCTGCGACGAGCAGGCTGCGATCACCGCCCCACAGGGCGATCAGCCTCGAGGCGTGACCGCAGATTTCATCCCAGGTGACCGAACTTTGGCCCTTTGGTGAGCGCAGCCGTCCGGTAGTGAGCAGCCGGCAGAGGTTCGCGTATCCGGCGCGGTCGCGCGCGAGCAGGACGACCACCGAGCCGTCGCTCACCGTGACCTGTGAGCCGACGATGAGCTGCACGCCCAACTCGCGCGCCTTCAGGTAGGCTTCGACGATGCCGTAGACACCGTCACGGTCGGTGATCGCGATCACCCGCAGGCCCAGCCGGTACGCTTCTTCGACCAGCTCCTCTGGATGCGAGGCGCCTTCGTGAAACGAGAAGTTGGTCTTGCACCACAGCGGTATGTAGCCCATCGGTAGCCCTGGACTTCGTTATACGAACATATGTTTGGTTAATCAAGGGGCGAACAGGGTCGGATCGATCAAATAACCGGGGTGCCGATAGGTTGACATCGACGCATCTAATCATTTATGCTTTGATGTATGAGAACGACCCTGAGTCTTGAAACTGATGTTGCGGCGCTTCTCGAGCGCATCCGGCGGGAGCGCAAGCTCAGTTTGAAGGCACTGGTCAATGAGGCCCTCAGGCAGGGGCTGAAGCAACTGACCGAGCCGCCAGCGCGCCCTACCACCTACCAGACACCGAC
>JBQTJG010000278.1:0-14176 GCA_052387355.1 Armatimonadota bacterium
CGTTCACGCCGCTGATCTCGATCTCGGGCGACCATGTGGCTCCGCCGTTGGTCGACTGCGAGAAGTTAATGGGACTGTTCGCGCCAACGCCGACTCCCGTGTTGGCGAAGCGCGTCCAGGTCATGTAGACGTTGTCCTTCTTCGGGCTCGCCGGGTTCGAATCGGCGGCCATGAGCTCCTTGTCGTGGAAGATGTCGGGGTTGTCAGCGTTGGCAACCACCCCGAGCGGGACGGCGCGATATTCCTGGAACGTCAATGTCGAGTCCGGGGAGTGATAGAAGGTCCCGCCAAACGCGGCGTTGGACTTGGTCACGACGACGGCGCTCGCCGCCGCGAACACCTTAAACAGGATCGCGCCGAAGTAGGCGTTTCCCTGCGAATCGAACGCGGATGTTGGATCGCTGCAGGCGTCGGCCGACTGCCCATCGAGCATGATGAACTGATAGAACGGGGGCACCATGTCCCCCCACCGCTTGCCGCGGTTGAATGAGAAGTCGATCCCGCAGTGGTTGAACCCGACACGGCTGTCGTTCTGGCCGGCGACCAGATGGTTGGAATCCAGAGGGTTGATGGCAAGGGACTCCTCTGCCTGACGCCGGAAGGAGCAGTCCTGGTTCACCCGCACGTTGACTTGGTTGGCATTCCTGAATTCATTGGAACATCCCATGGTGTTTCTGACAACACCTGGGACTACCACAGCCGCCGTGCGGCGACCCGCAGCGGCCGGACGGGCAGCGGCCAGCCTCTCCATGTAGGCGGTCATGACGCCGCCGGACACCGCCATCTCTTTGGGGCGAGCCTTCACGCGGCCGGTCAGAATGTCCGCGTTGCGCGCGAGTATCCGGTTCGTCTTTGCGACTACCTGCTGCGATGACACGCTCTGCGATGTGATCGTGGGGAACATCACGGCCAAAGCCACGAGCACCAAAACAGCCATCAAGACTTTCGATTTGTACATATGCTCCCTCCCCTGAATGATCTTGAGCGTTCAGACAGGACTATCTGTCACCTCCTTCCTGTCGCGATCCGCAAACCCCGGCCCCCGTACGCGCTACGGACCGGGATTCGGGTTGTCATACCAACGCAGCACGTACTGGAACGGTGTTGGGCGCACGCCCGATTTCTCGCTTCCGAGTCCCTCCACCGGGTCAAGGAAGATCCCTGTCGACCGGCTGATGCGGACGTACTTGCCATAGAGCGCTCCGCTGAACGCCGACGCTCGGTCGATGAGAATATTGGCGTTCGGCGCGAAGATCAGCGCGGACACCTTGTTGTCACGTTCGAGCCGGACCGAAGCGGCGCCCGTTTCCAGGAACGAGGGATCTCGCGCGCGAGTGAACACCTGGAGACGATCCGACGGCCTCACCAGGTGGCCGTCAAAGTCGATCGCCCCGAAGACCGCGTCGCGGCTGAGCCCAAACGTCCCGCTCACGTAGAAGTACACGCTGCCGGGGCCCGTGATGACCAGCGCCGCGCCCTGCTCCAGACGCAGCTCGCTCACGTGAATGTGCAGTTGGGCGTCAAGCGTGCTCAGGGTCTGGATCGTGAACACTTCTCCTTCACCGGCACGCAGCGCCGCGAACCGCATGGTCTGGTGCGTCGCTGACTGAATGATGGGGTTGGGCGCCGGATCCTTGCCGGGCTGGGCCAAAGGCAGGAGGAAGTTCGGACAGATGACCTCGCGAACGCCGGACCGCACATACCCGTCGATCTGCTCGACGCAGCTCTTCGTGCAGAGCACCGTCCTGGCCGCGGTGACGTTCCCGCCGATACCGCCAGGCATGCGCCAGCGGAGCGCCTCGTCGGGCTGATGGTCGATGTAGTCCTGCTCGGAGCTGTCCTGGATCTCCCCCACGAGAAACCAGGGACCCCTCGGGGAGTCCTGCAGCGTCCGGTAGACTCGCCGCCGGACGATCGGCGAGTCCCCCAACGGGATGTTCGTCAGCAGCGCGCGGTGGCCGGTGAGAACCACGACCGGCGTCGGCGGGCTGCCGCCCGATTCCTGGCCCTGGGTATTCAAGAACGTCACGCGCCACGAGTAGGCGCCGGTCAACCCGGTGGTGGACGTTCCGGACGCGGCCTCGATCGTTGGCGCGAAGGAGGGCGCCCGCAGAGTCCGGCCGCGGACCGCCGCGCGCCCGCGCTGTGAGCTTTCCACGACGACATCGCCGTTGCTCCCCACGTCCGCCGTGATCTCGGTCCCTCCCGCTAGATCGACGCCGTCGCGGCCGCAGATGCCGGGATTTCCTGCATCGCCTGGCGCAGGGACATAGCGGCGCACCGTAGCCTCTAGCTGCCGCCTGGCGCGCCCGGGACGTCCTGGTACGAATCCGGTAGAGACGATAACGCGAAGGTCTTGCTCATCGATGGCTGCGGTGCTCGCGTCATCCTTACAGGCGGGCGGCATGGCCCCGCGTGGATGAGCGCACTTCACGGACACACTGAACATGCCGAGTGCGACGCCGCCGGTGGCTGGCAGGGCGAGGTCGTCCGGCTCCCCTCGGTAGGCCTCATCTGTCGGCGTGGCGCCTGCGGCCCGGGCGACCAGTTGCGCCGCGGCATAGTTCAGGCCGGCTTCGGCGACGTTTGTCGCCTGCATGGCCAGTTGATGCGCCACCGCGCCGTGTGTATCACTCATCACGACCGAGAGCGCACCAAGGCCAACAACTCCGACGAGGAGGAACGTCGCCAGCACCAGGGGCAGGGCAAACCCGCGCTCGCTCATCCCTGGCTCATCCTAGGGCCCTCGAACCGTTACCAGCGTCCGATACGTCTGTGATTCCATGCGGCCGGGCGTCGAGGGCGCCTCCAATCTGAGCGTGACGCCAATCGACCGAACCATGCCGACGCTGGCGGCAGGCGCGCCGCGTCCGTCGAGGTACGTCAGCTCGAAGGCGTCGACGATGCGCGGGGTCAGCGCGACACGCCGGGAGTGAGGCGCGGATCTGGTTGTCTCGGCAAAGCAAGGATCGCCCGTCTCTTCAGAAAACCACTCCTGCCAGAGCGTGCGGTCTTGCGTGTAGTACACGTACGTCCGCCGGGGTGGGGTGAGGTCCTCGTCAACGATCGCGCGGAAGGCCAGGCGCTGATCGAATCCTGAACCGCTGCCGGCGAGCAGGAGTCCATCCGGACAGACGGCCTGGGGATCGTAGTTGACCTGACGCACCCGATCCGCGAGCCACATGAGCGCCTGCCGGCCGCGCTCCTGGTCAGAGACACGGGCATGAACGATGAGGCGGCCCCTGATGCCCGCGCCAAGCAGCAGATAGAGGCTGCTCACGATAAGGGCCATGACGGACAGGGCCGTGATGAGCTCAATCAGCGTCGTGCCCCGCGTCGCCCGGAGGAGCGCTGCCGGCGATGGCCGGGTTGTCACGGACACGAGCCGGCAACCCTCAGGTCGCCGATGTATGTCGTCGATTCGAGCACCGCTGGCTCGGCCGGACTGGCGCCCGTCCAGTCCTTTCTGTACAGCGCCACCGTGACTTTCAGGTTGGCGGTTCCGGCCGCCTCGAGCCTGATGGAGGCGGCCGCGAATCCGTCTGGCAGCGGCGGCTCTCCGGGCTGCAGCGCGGACGGTGTCACCTTACGAGTCGAAGAGCTGAGACGGTCATAGCACTGCCGTCTCAGGTCATCAATCTCACCCTGAATCCAGGCCGTCGCGGCGCTCCGTTCGTAGGACCGCCCCGCCTGCGTCAGGCTGCCCATGATGCCGCCCATCAGAAGCGGCGTGGCCAGCCCGATGATGAACATGGCAACGAGCACCTCGATGTGGGAGACTCCTTCCATTCCGGCGGCGCGCCGCCGGGCCAGCCGTCCTCGTGAGGCAGCCTCACCGCATCCCATCACTGACAGTTCCTGTCCCGGACTGAATCATCACGGTGTGCCGGGTGCTGGTCCGCGCGCTTCGCATCGTCAGGGTCGCCCCGACCGGCGCGGCGCCGGTCGATTGGAATGTGACGGGCGCCTCGGGCTGGGGAGCCCATTCGACATCGGAAGCGATGCAGGTCCGCTTGATCACGGCCGCGCCCCGGGTGATCGTGTACGAAGCGTGGGCGCCGCCGGAAGTGCACGCCGCGTCAGCGCTCGAAAAGGTCACGGTGATCTCGGCGCGACGGGTCACGGCCTCCTGCTGGGCTACGCGGAGGTCGGAAGCCAGGGTCCGCGCGGCGGCGAGTGTCCTCTGGTTGCTTGCATAGTTGGAGTATGTCGGCAGAACGACGCCTAACAGAATCCCTGCAATAGCCAGGACCACGACCACTTCGAGCAGGGAGAATCCTGCTGCGGAAGCTCGAGGTCTCGACTGGTCCACGGGTCCTGGCTCCGGAGGATCGGCCCACTCACTACAAGCAACAACGCACGGGAATCCGCCGCGGCCTTCGACAGGTCGCTGGCCATCCCCTTCCGTCGATCGGACGAAATCCGCTGATGAGTTCGCACACGTCTCCACCCGGCGCTGCGTGCGGTATCCACGCGCCTCGGCCTCCAGTATCCTGGACAGGTGGCTATTGGGGCGCGTGAACCGCATACCGTGCGCAGGGGCTTCGGGCTGGGGGACCTGTTCGTGCTGCTCACCGTGATCCTGTGGGGCGCGTCGTTCACGGTCATCAAGGCCGCGTACGACGAGTTTACCCCGCTCGCGTTCGCGGCCGTGCGGTTTGTCCTGGCATCGCTGGGCCTGCTGCTGATCCTGGTGATCTTGCGGCAGCCACTGTCGATCGCCCGTCGTGATCTGCTCCGCGTGGCCGCCGTCGGAGCGTTCCACGTCGGCCTTTACCAGATCTTTTTCAGCGTCGGGCTCCGCTTCACGACGGCGAGCAACTCCATCCTGATCATCAACACGGCTCCGGTCATGACGGCGGTTCTCGTATGGTTCACGAAAGCAGAACGCATCACGTGGCGCCAGACACTAGGATTGTTCCTGGCAGCGGCCGGGGTGCTGATGCTCGTCGAAGCCAGCGGGAGCGTGTCCGCAGGCCATCTGAAGGGCGATCTCATCACCCTCCTGGCAGCCGCATCATACGCGGTGACGCCGATCATTGTACTCCCCCTCTACAAACGGTACACTACGCTCCCGGTCAAGGCCGTCGGGATGGTCTGCGGAACGGTCTTGCTGGTCGCGGTGGGACTACCGGAGCTCACGCGGCAGTCCTGGACTGTCTCTGCGGCGGCCTGGGGCCAGCTCGCGTATGCCGCGCTCGGCGCCGGGTCGCTTGGATATCTATTCTGGTATGAGGGAATTCGCCGGATCGGCCCGACCCGCGTCGCGGCGTATTCCTATCTGATGCCGCCATTTGGGGTGCTGCTTGCGGTCCGAGTGCTGCACGAACCTTTTGGTCCCCTTCACCTGTTGGCCGCGGTCGTGACGATCACCGGCGTAGCGTTGGCGCGCTGGCCCGCCGCACAGCGCAAGACCGACGCCTCGCGTCTGAGCGCGGCTACGAGCTCTCGATGACGATGGCCTCAGCCTCGATCTCGACCAGCATCTCCGGATCGATCAAGCGACTCACCTCGACCATGCTCGTGGCAGGCCGGATCTCGCCGAAGACTTCGCCGTGCGCCTTTGCGACTCTCTCCCACACATTGATATTCGTCACGTATATGCGCGTGCGTACAACGTCGTCGACGTGCGCCCCCGCAGCGTGCAATGCTCGCTCGATGTTTTTGAGGACCTGCACGGTCTGCGCGTACGGATCGCCACGCCCGACGACATCGCCCTGGGCGTCGGTCGCCGTGGTCCCGGAAACGTGCACCGTCGCGCCGACACGCACGGCCCTGGAGTATCCCACGATTGGTTCCCACCGAGTTCCACTCGCAATGTTCTTTCGCTGCATGAGACCATCACTCCACTGGCTGCCGTGTGACAACGTCAGAATCAGGATCGGAGTACCGCGCGCTCTGGGTTCTCTGACTTCGGACTCGAACGAATCCTCCCTTCCCAGGATACCTCGATCGGTGAGACCGTTGTGACGAGAGAGGTCCGGCCCGCACCAGAGCGCCGATCCTGGTGGAAGGGCACGCGGGGCGAATGGTGGGTCATCGGCCAGGGCGTGCTGATGGCGGCGCTCGCCGTGGCGCCGGCCGTGTGGCGGTGGACCGCACCGGCCCGTGCGCTCTGGGTCACCCTGGGTGTCGCGCTGGTACTCGCGGGCATCGGTCTAGCCGTCCGGGCGGTGATCGAGCTTGGCCCCAACCTGACCGCGTTGCCCAGGCCGCGCCGCCGGGGCGTGCTCGTGCAGACCGGCGTCTATGCGCTGGTCCGCCACCCGATCTATGGCGGCCTCATCATCGCGGCAGGCGGATGGGCGCTATGGCGGGCGAGCGGGCTGCATCTGCTGCTCGCCGGCGTGTTCGCCGTCTACATGAACGCGAAATCGCTGCACGAGGAAACGCTCTTGCTGGAAGTGTTCCCCGAGTACCTCGCTTACCGGCAGCGCACGAAGCGCTTGATTCCCTGGCTGTTCTGAGGCTGGCTACTCTGAGGCTGGGGCCAGTCGAGGACCGTGATCCCGTCAAGCGGCGCGAGGGCGTTCACCGACCGGACCATCGGGGAGGTCTCCTTTCGAGGAAAGCGTTCACCCCTTCGTTCTGATCCTCTGAGGCGAGGGCCCGGGCAGTTGCCGGCGTCAGCAGCGCCATCGCCGCCGGGAGATCCAACCCCAGCCCGGTCATCGCCAGTTCTTTGGTCGCCTGCACCGAAAGGGGCGCGCACTCAATGATTTGTTCTGCACGACGCCGGGCCGCAGGGACCAGGTCTGCCAGCGGGAGAACCTCGTTGACCAGTCCGAGTCGCAGGGCCTCGTGGGCCGAGATGCGCCGCCCGGTCAGGAGCATGTCCATCGCCAATTTCAATGGGATGTGACGCACGAGCCGATGAATCCCGCCGTCGAGCGCCATCCGGCCGATGCGAGGCTCGGGAAACCCAAACTCCGCGTGGTCAGCGGCGACGATAAGGTCGCAGGCCAGAGCGAGTTCGAGACCGCCTCCCAGCGCGAACCCGTTGACCGACGCGATGATCGGTTTGGTCATCGTGACGCGATGGGTGAGCGCGCCGAACCCGCGGGGATGACGGGCCGCCAGAAAACCGAATCCGGTCGAGTCGCCGGTCCCCTCGGATGGAGCCTTCATGTCGTACCCGGCGCAGAACGCCCGATCGCCGGCGCCCGTGAGAATCGCCACGCGCAGATCAGGATCGCGTTCGTATATGTCCCACACCTGGTCCAGCTCGTCGGACGCGGCGCGGTGCAGAGCGTTGCGCACATGCGGGCGATCGAGCGTGATCGTCAGGATGTGACCGTCGCGCCCGACACGGCAGAACTCGGTCATGGCGTGCCCGCGATCACGACGCCCACGTCGCCGCGGTCAGTGAGCCCAGGTTCACGCCCTGGGCCAACAGGCGCCGCTGGAGTTTCGGGACGTCCACGTGCCGCGGAGCGACCGCTGACTCCAGGCTGAGGACCGCGGCCGTGCCGGCGGCTTCGCCCATCACCATGCAGGGCGGAATCTCGCGGCTGATGCGCTGAGCTTCAGATGTGGCTGAGTAGCATCTGCCGGCAACCAGCAGACCGTCGATCCCCTTGGGAAGCAGGCTGCGGTACGGTGTGTAGTAGTCACGGCCGCGGGCCACCACGTCGGGAAACGTGCGGTGTTCGATGACGTCCTCCTTGGTCACGACGTACTCCCCGTTGAGCAGACGCGTCTGGCGCACCCCGACCTGCGGCGCGGCGTCGAGAATGTATGCGTCCGTGAAGCCCGGCAGGTTGGCTCGGACGAAGGCAAGGACCTTCATGAAGCGCCGCCGGCCCTCGATCTCGACCTTCGTGAGATCCTCGACGCTCAGCCCGTCGAGTCCTGGGATGTGTGGGCAGTTGCACCAGACGATCCCCGGCCGGGGGGTGAGCAGCCACCACCGATCCCACGATCCACCCAGGAGGTGCTTGATCTGCGTATCGAGTCCGCGCGCCTCGTTTGGATGCGCGCGCTCGAAGCGGATCGTCGCGTCGGTGTCGACCGCGCCCAACCGGTGGACCAGGGTCAGGATGTACGATCCCTGGACGAGCGGAGCGCCTGCGCTGCCGAAGACGTCGCCATCGCCTGTGGCGTCGATGACCACTCGGCCGAGCACGGCCTGCCGGCCGGCCTTCGTCTCGACGACCACCCCTCGGACGGCGCCGTCTTCGACGATCGCCCGTGAGAACCACGAATGCAATCGCAGGTGCACGCCGGCGTCCAACGCCATCTCCTGCGATGCCTGCTTCCATCCCTCGGGATCGAACGACGCGACGTAGACGATCTCCTTCGGTTTGGCCTTGGAGTACAAGTGCTCGAAGCCCCACGGAGCCCACCGGTCGCGTACCGCGGCATCGTTGCGGAACCAGTCTTCCTTAGGAGGCGCGACGCACGCGCCGATGCGGGTCATACGCTCGATGATTTCCAGCGCGATGCCGCCGACCGAGACCTCACGCGCAGGCTCGTCGCACATGTCGTCGAGCACGAGCACCATGCCGCCTGACGCCAGACCGCCAAGATATCCATACCGCTCGATCAACGTCACCTCGGCACCGGCGCGGGCTGCGGCGACTGCAGCAGCCTGACCCGCCGGCCCGCCGCCGATCACCAGCACGTCGCATTCCGCCACCACTGGAGTCTGACGACCTGGCTCCCCAACCGTGCGCATCGTGACCCGCCTCCTGACGCAACATCACGCGACCTGTGTCGTGGAGGATTCCTGCTCGACAGATCAGAACTCCTCCCGGCAAGTCCCAAGGGATCCGGAGGAGGCTCTCTATGAGCATACGGCCGGTGCAATTGGGCCTCGAGGCCGGTGGATCCCGGGTGCCATCCGACGTGGCCGCCATCGCTCTCGACAAGGTCAGCATGGCGTTCGAGCACCAGGGCGCGCCCTTGCACGTCATTGACGAGATCAGCCTGACGATCCGGCAGGGAGAGTTCGTGTCGATCCTCGGCCCATCGGGATGCGGGAAATCGACGCTGCTGCGGCTGGTCGCGGACATCCTCCAGCCGACCGCCGGGACGATCTCCGTGCTCGGCCGCACGCCGGCCGAGGCGCGCAAGGACAGGGCGCTCGGCTTCGTGTTCCAAGCGCCGGTGCTGCTGCCGTGGCTGTCGGCCGAGGAGAACGTGGCGCTGCCGCTGCGCATCGGGAAGTGGGGCGCACGGCACACGCCCCGGGCGACGCCGGTCGAGCTGCTCAATCTCGTCGGACTCGACGGGTTCAACCGCGCGCGCCCGAACCAGCTCTCGGGCGGCATGCAGCAGCGGGTCTCGATCGCGCGGGCGCTGGTCAGCAATCCGCGCATCCTGCTGATGGATGAGCCGTTCGGCGCGCTCGACGCGATTACCCGCGACCGCCTCAACGAGGAGCTCCTGGGGATCTGGGCCAAAGTGGGCTGCACCGTGATCTTCGTGACACACAGCATCCCCGAGGCCGTATATCTGCCCAACCGCGTCGTGGTGTTTTCTCCACGGCCGGCCCACATCCGCCAGGTTGTTGACATCGACCTGCCGTATCCACGCCACCCGCAGATGAAGGACACGCCGCAGTTCACGGAATACACGGCCGCCCTGCGCGCGGCCCTGGAGGAGGCGTAGTGGACGCCGTCAAGCGCGCCGCGGCGGCCCGCGACCGGGCTACGACCACCGCTGGCGCACTACCGGTGCGCACCCGGCCGCGTACCCCGGCCTGGCGGCGGGTGCTCGTGCCGCTCGCGACCTTTCTCGCGGTGCTGGCGCTCTGGCAGGCTGTGACCGTCGTCTTCAAGGTGCCGCAGTACCTCGCGCCGAGTCCCCTTCAAGTGGTCCACGCCCTGCGCACCCAGTCCGACGTGCTGGCCGTCAACACCTGGCCGACGCTGCTCGAGACGATCGGCGGATTCCTGGTGGGCAACCTGATCGCGATACTGATCGCGATCGGCTTCGTGCACAACCGGGTGTTCCAGCAGACGATCTATCCGCTCGCCGTCACCATCCGCACGCTGCCCATCGTGGCCATCAGCCCGATCATCGTCCTGATGCTCGGCCTGGGGTATACGTCGAAGGTGGCGATCGCAGCACTGATCACGTTCTTCCCCACGCTGGTCAACATGGTGGATGGCCTCAACGCCGTGGACCCGCAGGCCCTGGAACTGATGCATGTCAACTCCGCGAGCCGGTGGGAGGTCTTCCGATTTCTGCGCTGGCCGACCTCGCTGCCCTATCTGTTCTCGGCGCTGCGCATTGCCAGCACGGCCAGCCTGCTCGGCGCGATTGTAGCCGAGTGGATCGGCTCGAACTCAGGCCTCGGATACCTGATCCTGGCGGCGACTTATGACTACCGCACGCCGCTACTGTATGCAACCATGGCCGTGGCGTCGGCCCTCGCCCTCACGCTCTTCGGGATCGTGTCGCTCGTCGAGCGCTACGCGGTACCGTGGCGCCAGACGTCCCGCCCCGCTGACTGAAGCATGGGCATCCCCGACGAGATCCGCCTGGGCACGGTGGTGGAGCTCTTCCGGACGATCGCCGAGTCGGACGTCTACCAGTTCGCCGGCATCACCGGCGACGGCGGCCGCAACCATCAGAACGAGTCATACATGCGCACGACCCGTTACGGACGGCGCCTGGTACAGGGCGCGTACCTGATCGGATTGATGAGCGCCGCCTCGGTGGTCTGGGCCGAGGGCCTGAACACTCCAGGCGTCTCATATGGATATGACCGGGTCCGGTTCATCGGCCCGGTCTTCATCGGCGACACGGTCCGCGTCCGGTACGAGCTGGCCGCATGGGACGACGCGCAGGCCATAGCGCGGTCGAAGGTGACGTGTCACAATGAGCGTGGGGACGTCGTGGCTGTAGCGACGCACATCCTGAAATTCTTTCCAGACGACCGAACGTCGGTTCAAAATCCCAACACCAGGGGGTGACGTGGGTGAAGAGAGACGAAATCACGTTGCTGACCGGAGGGTTCACCCGCCGGGACTTCCTCAAGTACAGCGGCGCGCTCGGCCTGGCGATGGCCGGCGGAGGCCTGTCCTCGCTGGCGCAACCGGCGCACGCACAGCAGCTCGTCACCATGTCGGAGCAGCTCGGCTGGTTCCTCAACTCGCAGATGGCGGGCGACGTGGCCGCCATCGAGAAAGGCTTCTTCCGTGAGGCCGGCATTGACCTGAAACTCCAGCCGGGCGGTCCGGCCATCGATCCGGTGCAGGTGGTTGCGGGCGGCGGCACGACGTTCGGCAACGCCGCCTCGATCGGCGTCCTGCTGAACGCGCGCGCGCAGGGCTTGCCGATCAAGGCATGGGGCACGGCGCTCCAGAAGCATCCCTTCGCCTTCATCTTTTACGCGGGCTCGGGCATCCGGACCCCGAAGGACTTCGAGGGTAAGACGATCGGCATCCAGCCCACCGCGCGACCGCTGCTCGAGGCGGTGCTCAAGAAGCACAATGTGCCCAAGGACCGCGTCAAGATCGTCTTCGTCGGCGGCGACACTGTGCCGCTGGTCACGCGACAGGTTGACGTGATCACAGGCTGGATCATCAATGCCGGCCAGATGAGCGCAGCGCACCAGGGCGGCGTGGTGAACTACTTCCGCCTCTGGGACCTGGGCATCCGGATGTACGCCTTCACCTACTTCGCCACCGAGCAGGTGCTCAAGGAGAAGAAGGACCTGCTGGCCCGCTTCCTGACCGCGAGC
The DNA here is from genome assembly GCA_052387355.1 of Armatimonadota bacterium. Lineage (GTDB taxonomy): Bacteria > Sysuimicrobiota > Sysuimicrobiia > Sysuimicrobiales > Humicultoraceae > JBQTJG01. The sequence continues at coordinate 11,693 of JBQTJG010000278.1, forward strand.
GCCAAGGGATGGCTGTACGCGCGCGACCATCCCGACGAGGCGACGGAGATGGTCCTCAAGAACAGCCGGGGGCTGGACCGGCGGCTGGAACTCGATACCTGGAAGAACATGGCGCCCTACCTGACGTCCGTCTCGACCAAGCAGTACGGCTGGGGCTACATGGATTCGAAGGTGTGGGCGGACCTGGCTGACATCTACCTCTCGCTCGACCAGATCACACGGCCGGTGAAGCCCGAGGAAGTTATGACGCTCGACATCTGGGAGATGGCCAAGACGCCGAAAGTCTAGCCTACAGCACAGAGACTGCGCTCTCCCTGAGCTGGCGATGCGAGGCTGCGATGCCTCCTCGCCAGCTCGTCGTCTACGCACGTTCACGTATTGGCGCATGCTCACGACCCGAGGCGCTGAAGCGCAGTCCTGTCCACCTTGCCCATGGCGTTGCGAGGGATTGACGGCACGAAGAGAATTTGGCGCGGATGCTTGAAGCGTGCCAGCCGTCCCTCGAGGTGCGTGTCGACGTCGAGCGAGTGCCCGGCCCGGACCACGACATACGCGGTCACCACCTGGCCCAACCGTGCGTCGGCGATCCCGACAACCGCCACGTCAGCCACCGCCGGATGCTGGCGCAGCTCGGCCTCGACCTCGGCAGGCTGGATGTTTTCGCCCCCGGAAATGATGACATCGTCGGCCCGGCCTTGCAGGTAGAGAAAACCCTCTTCGTCGAAGCGCGCAAGATCATTCAGGGTCAACCAGTCCTCGCCCGGCCGGTGATGCGCGCCGTGGTGGTATCCGCTGAACTGGCAGGGGCTCATCATGTGTAGAATCCCGTCCCTGACCTCGAGATCGACGCCAAGGAATGGCCGTCCGACCGAACCAGGCTTGCGGGCGACGTCCGCGGGACGAAGGTTGCTGATCCCTCCTGCCTCCGTCGCGCCGTACAGTACGTGCAGGCAGTGCCCGAACCGATCGACGACGGCCTCGCGCAGATCGGCCGGCATGGCCGCGCCCGTGCAGCGCGCGACCCGCAGGCGCGTGAGCGTCGCCAGGTCGGGCTTCGCGTCGAGGATGTCACGATACATGGCCGGGACCATGGATACCTCGGTGACGCCGTGCGCGGTGATCGTGCGCAGGGCGTCCTCGGGATCGAACCGCCGGGCCACGCTGACGCAGCCTCCTCGCAGCAGCACGGTGAAGGCGTGGACGAGCGCGTGCACGTGGAAGAGGGGGGTGTTGATCAGCACCACGGATTCCACCGTGGTCCCATACTCCTGCGCCTCGATCAAGGCCGAGAACAGTTTCGCGCGATGCGAGAGCACAGCGCCCTTGGGCTCGCCCGTTGATCCCGAGGTGTACGCGATCGCCCAGGCCTGGAGGGGCGCGACGTCACGGTCCGCCATGACCCTGAGCCCGCCCGGTCCGACGAGCGCGCGACACCCCGCGTGCTCAAGCCGTCGATCGACTTCGGCGTCAGTCAGGCGCGGATCGAGGGGCACGAGCACCAGATCGGCGTGGGCGACGGCCAGCACGATCTCGATATAGTCGGGGCCGTTGGGAAGTGTGACCGCGACCCGATCGCCAGGCCTCAGACCAACGGTGCGAAGAACCGTGGCGCGCCGGACCGTCGCCTCCCAGAGCGCCTCGTAGGTTCGCTCGCCCCTGTCCCACCGCATCGCCACGCGCTCTGGTGAGCGGGCGGCCCGATACGCGAAGGCCGCGGCGAGGTTCTCGCTCACGTGTCCTGCCTGGGATCAGGCCGGTCACCGGAGCGAAACTCGGCCAGTCGTCGCTGTGTCTCGTCCGACGCCAGGCATTCGACGAACCGCTCGGTCTCGAACCGCAGACCGTCTGGCAGGCTCAGCCGCATCGTCGCACGAACGGCTTCCTTCGCAGCGCGCAGCGCCAGTGGACTGTGGCGGGCGATGCGCGCCGCCAGCTCCAACGCCGATGGCATCAGGTCGCTGCCGGGTACGACCTCTTCCACTCATCCGACTTCGAGCGCCCGGCGAGCCGGAATGGGATCTCCGGTGAGGATCAACTGGAGCGCCCGTCCTATACCTACCAGCCGTGGCAGGCGCTGCGTTCCGCCGCCGCCGGGAATGAACCCATAGTTGATCTCGGCGAGGCCAATCCTCGTGCTCTCGCCGGCGATCCGGATATCACACGCGAGCGCAAGCTCGCACCCCCCACCCAGGGCCAGACCGTTGATCGCGCAAATGACCGGCTTGCTGAGCGCCTCGAGCTCTTCAAAGATGCGCGGGCCCTCGAGATCCAGCCGCCGCTGTTCGTCGACACTCCGCCCCGCAAACTCCGTCACATCGGCCCCGGCGCAAAACGCGCGGTCGCCGGCGCCCTTCAGAATGGCCACGCGCACCGCCGCGTCATTGCGCACGCGCGACACCACCGCCGCCAGCCCGCGGCGCATCGCCTGGTTTATGGCATTGAGCTTCTCGGGACGGTTGAGGACGATGGTCGCGACGCCGTCAG
>JBQTJG010000279.1:0-1772 GCA_052387355.1 Armatimonadota bacterium
CGTGGGGCTCGACGGAACTGAAGTGGCCGTTCCGCGGTTCGGAACGAGGGTTCCCGATCGCACCGCCACGGGCGAAGTTGCGGCAATGTCCCTCTATGCGGAAGAATCGGTCGGGGGCGTGAAGCGCGTACTGCCGGCAAAAGAGGTAGTCCGCGAGCTCGTGGAGGAGGCGGAGCAACTCCTATGCCGTACTCGTTGAGCGGCTATGCGACATCGGAAGCAAGAATATCCCTCGCATGAAGCGGAGTAGACGTGAGAATCGCTACCTGGAACGTGAACGGAATTCGTGCTCGCGCGGCACAGCTCTGCGAATGGGTCGAGCGCGACCGGCCCGACGTCCTGTGCCTTCAGGAACTGAGGGCCGAAGTAGCCCAGATTCCACCGGAGTGCCAACTGACTGGCTATTACACGTACTGGCACTGCCTCAAGGGCTATTCAGGTGTCTCGTTGCACATCCGTCGGGATCTGGTTCCGGCGGATCCCGTCTTCAGCCATCCCACGTTTGACATGGAATCAAGGATCGTGGAGGCGGAGTTGAGCGATCTGATCATCGCCTCTGTGTATGTGCCGAACGGTGGGAAAGACTATGAAGCGAAACTCGCATTCCTGAACGCTCTGACGAACTGGGTCCGGCAGCTCCATGCCGGTGGCCGTCAGATCGTGCTCTGCGGCGACATGAACATCGCGCGCACGGAGATGGACGTCCACCCCAAGGAGCGGAAGCCGAATGCGATCGGGCAGCGGCCCGAGGAGCGCGCCCTGTTCGAGACCTTGCTGGGCGACCAGCTCGTGGACCTCGGGCGCGCCTTCGATCCGGACAACCCCGGCCTCTTCACGTGGTGGGCGCCCTGGCGGAACCTTCGCGCGCGCAATATTGGCTGGCGGCTGGACTACGTGCTCGCCCCACCAGCAGTCGCGGCCCGCGCATCGCACTGCGTGGTGTTGACCGAGGTGGGAACCAGCGACCACGCCCCGGTCGTCCTGACGATGAGCTAAGGCGGAGCGACCCTTCTCCTCCTTTTCGCTGCTTCACAGGGCATGTATTACGTACGGGAACGTAGGGCTTCGTCTTGTATCGACACCGTATCTGGGCGGTGGGAGGAAAATGAACGTCTACGACGCTGTCCTAACCAACATTGCTGTTAGGGAATTCACGGATGAATTCCTCAAGGATGAGCACCTGACCCGGATTCTCGATGCTGCCAGACTGTGCCAGAGCGGGAAGAATCTGCAACCGTGGTACTTCATCGTAATCCGCGAACGGAGCATACTCGATGCGCTCGCGGAGCTGATGAAAGGCGATGTGGACGAAGAAATCATGAAGAGATCTCACACAGCGATCGCGATCATCTCGGATCCGAACAGCGAGTTTGATGTCGTCGACGCGGGAAGAGCCGCGCAGAACATGACGCTCGTTGCTTGGGAGCTCGGCATCGGATCCGTGTTCGTCTCTGGGCCTGAACCTCCGGAACGTGTACCGTACCGCAAGAGGGCGAAGCAGTTGCTTGGGATTCCGGACCATCTCAATCTTGTTGATCTCATTGTCTTGGGGTATCCAACGCGCAGGCGAATGGTTACGCGAAAGAAGCGGAAGGAACTGAAAGATATTGTCTTCGAGGGAAGATTTGGACATCCGACGACGCTGAACAACTCTTAAGCCAGATCACTATTGTGATGAGGAGCAAATCATCCGAACGAGCATAATCGTGCGGTGTTTCGCCACACGGATGTGACTACCGCATGAAGGTTATGCTGTCTCGGATGAACAACAA
>JBQTJG010000280.1:0-2342 GCA_052387355.1 Armatimonadota bacterium
ATGCAGATGGGGAGGACGTCACGAATGCGCGGAAAGCAGGGCCGATCGGAACACATCACGCCTTCAGCGGATGATGGGCTGTCGGGCGACGGAGGTTCTGCGCCGGTTATCCGCAAACGCACCATTCAGGACCTCGTCTACGAAGAGCTGCGACGAAGCCTGATGACCGGGGTCTTCGCGCCCGGCGAGAAGATCAGCTTGCGCCGTCTGACCGAACAGACCGGCACGAGCATGATGCCGGTGCGGGAGGCCGTGAACAGGCTGATCGCGGAGCGTGCGTTTCAGGTCGTGCCGAAGCGGCAGGTCATCGTGCCGATGATGACTGCGGAGAAGTTCGAAGAAATCACTTACTGGCGCGTGCAGCTGGAGAAAGCCGCCGCGAGGGCAGCTTGTCGCAACATGAGCGCGCAGGCGATCCGAAAGCTCGAAGAGATCAATGCACGAATCGTCCAGGCCGTCCAGAGCGATCACAAGGAAGAGCTGCTGCCGCTGAACTACGAGTTTCACTTCACCATCTACAGAGCCTCGAAACTCGAGGTGCTGCTGCCCATGATCGAGAGCCTCTGGCTGCAGGCCGGGCCGTTTACCTACTACTCGACGCCGTCGCCGAAGGCGCTCTGGGACGTGCGGCACCATCGCCATCTCATCAGCGCACTGCAACGGCGGGACGAACGGGCCGCCGGAGAGGCGCTCTCGCAGGACATTCTGACCGCCAGCCGCTTTCTCAAGCGGAGCGGTCACTTCGCGAAACCTCGCGTGCGACAAGTCGCGTCCCGACACTGAGGCCATCCGAGTGGCGGGCTCGTTGACAGCCTCTGAGATCACGCTCTAAGATTTCTCTCCGAGATCACATAGTTTGATCACACTTCACCACCATGGTGGGGAGGGAAGCCATGAGCCAGCCACCCCGCAGATATCTCGGTGCCCTTGCGTTCAGTCTCGCCGCGGCATCCCTGTCGCATGCGCAACAGCCGGCGGATGTCGAGGAGATCCTGGTGACCGCCCAGAAGCGCGAGCAGTCCGCACAGGATGTACCCATCAGCATTTCGGTATTCAGCGCGGAGCAGCTGAGTCAGCTCGGCATCGAGAGTACCGTCGAGCTGGCTGCATTTACTCCGGGTCTTACGATCGGCCAGAACACAGGCGACGGCGACTTCGCGTTCATCTCTTTGCGGGGCGTCACGGTACGGGATTTCGCCGACACCAACGAAAGTCCGTCTGCTGTGTACCTGAACGAGTTCTACAAGGCCAATCTCATCGGGCTGGATCAGCAAGTCTTCGATATCCAGCGCGTGGAGGTGCTGCGCGGACCGCAGGGAACGCTCTACGGACGTAACGCAACGGGTGGGCTGATTCACTACGTGGCTGCCGCGCCGACGCGTGAGGCGGACGCCTATGCGTCCCTGCTGGTCGGGGAGCGCAGCCGATACCGGTTCGAAGGTGCACTGAGCGGGCCGATGGGCGATACCCTGTCGGCGCGCCTATCGGTGCTGCACCACGAGCACGACGGCTGGGTGGAAAACATCTTCCCTGGCGGCGAGGATGGCAATGCTCTCGATGCGACATCTGTCCGTGGCCAGCTGTTGGTCAGTCCATCCGACCGTTCCACGTTCTCGCTTCTTGCGCAGTACTCCACCAACGACAACGAAGCGGGCAACATGTTTCAACATGTTCCCGTGACGGTGGATCCGGTTACGGGCCTCGCAGTTCCCAATCCAGGGGGGGCCGGATTCGCCGGGTACATCGAGCCGACGCCCAACGATCCACGCGACACCAATTCGGATCGCGATATCGCGCTCGAAACCGAACAGTTCACGGCCATCGGGCGTGGGGAGTGGCAATTCAGCAATTTCGACGTCGTTTCCATCACCGGCTATGAGGACACGACCAAGGACGGCTCCTCAGACAGCGATGCAACGCCCTTTGTCCGAGGCACTGAAGTCCATCCGCGAGCCGATCAGTTTTCGCAGGAAATCCGTTTGTCAGGAGAGCGAGAGGCGTTGGCGTGGGTCGCAGGCCTCTACTACTTCGACTACGACATCGAAGGATCGCAGCGGCGCTGCAGACCCGCCTCCTGTAACGTTCTGCGAAACCCGGTTCTGTACGATCTTCAGACGGAATCGTGGGCAGCCTTCGGTAACGTCGATTTCGAGTTCACGCCTACGCTCGGCCTGACCACTGGAGTGCGCTACACGCAGGAGAAGAAGGAATACGAACTCAATAACACAGACTTCGGCGTCGTCTTCAGCCAGGCAACGGTCGGCGATCTGGCCAAGCAGGACGACGACGACGTCAGCTTCAACGTTCGTCTGAACTGGGCTCCTAGCGACGACGGACTGGGT
>JBQTJG010000281.1:0-4035 GCA_052387355.1 Armatimonadota bacterium
AGAACGGCGCCCACCGTGGCAATGGGACCAAGCACGAGCGGGCCGGTGTGGTCGTCTCTGGCCCGCGCGTCCTGCCTCGCCGAAAAATAGTAAGGCACATTCGTGACCACCACGATCCGGTGCCCGCTCCGTCGCCGGAACAACAGGGCGATCTTGAGCACCAGAGCGTTCTGGCCGTGCAGCAGAAAGTGCCAGAATTTGGCCGGCACGAATTCGGGCACCACCAGCGTGATCGGCTCGTCGAAGCCCGCCTCCATCTCCACGGTATCGAGATACCGCAGGAAAGGCTGGATCACGGAGCGGTAGCGGGACTGCAGGACAGTGAGCGGAACCCCCATTCCCCATTGCTCCCACTTCCGCTGCATGTCCTCGGTCAGGCGGTCATCGATGTTCACGGTCACCGCGACCACGTCTTCGCCGAGGGACTTCGCATAGCGCAGCGCGGCGGCCACGCCGCGGTGCATGCCCGCCACCGGGACGACCACCTTGTGGTGGCGGATGGGGCCCGGCAGTCGGGCGCCCTCAAGCGTCAGCTCGCTCCTGACCTCTTCATAATGCCGGTGAATCTTGTACATCATCGCGACGTAGGCAGGAATGAGCAGCAGGACAATCCATGCGCCGTCCAGGAACTTCGCCTGCACGACCACCCCAAGGACGATGGCGGTGGCCATGGCCCCTATGCCGTTGATCACGAGGTTGCGTCTCCACCCCGGTGCTCGCAGTTTCCACCACCGCCGCACCATTCCGGCCTGTGAGAGGGTGAACGACATGAACACACCGATCGCGTAGAGGGGGATGAGCGCCGTGGTGTTCGCATTGAAGACGAACACCAGCAGGCCCGCGAAGAGGGCCAGGAGCACGATCCCGTTGGCGTAGACCAGCCGGTCCCCCAGGTTGGCCAGTTGCCTGGGCAGGAACCCGTCGCGGGCCAGGATCGACGCCAGGAGGGGAAAACCGGCGAAACTGGTGTTGGCCGCCAGGATGAGGATCATGGCCGTCGCAGCCTGAATGGCAAAATACATCGGCCCGGTCCCAAAGAGGTGACGGGCGACCTGCGAGACGACGGTCTCGCTCTCGTGGGGGACCACGCCAAACGCCTGGGCCAGGTACGTGACGCCCAGGAACAGGGTGCCCAGGATCACCGCCATCCAGATCAGCGTGATTCCGGCATTGCGCGACGAAGGGGGTCGGAACGCGGGAATGCCGTTGCTGATCGCCTCGACGCCGGTCATCGCCGTCGAGCCTGACGAGAAGGCCCGCAGGATCACATAGAGCGAGATCGACGCCAGCGGTGTCCCGGCCTCGACGGAGGGGGGAATCGGCGGCTGGCCCACCGCCCGCCCGAGTCCGACCGTTATCATCACGCCCAGGCAGGCGATGAACAGATAGGTTGGCACCGCGAAGATCGTCGCGGACTCTCGCACCCCGCGGAGGTTCAGGATGGCCACGAGAGCGATCGCCAGCAGCGCCAGCGCCACGCGCGAGTCGTGCAGCGCCGGGACGGCTGACGTGACCGCCGCGACCCCGGCCGAGATGCTCACTGAGACGGTGAGCACATAGTCGATCAGCAGCGCGGCGGCCGCGACGAGGCCGGGCCAGAGACCCAGGTTGTCCTTGCTGACGATGTAGGCGCCGCCGCCGGATGGATAGGCATGGATGGTCTGGAGGTAGGACGTGGCCACGATCGCCAGCACCGTGGCGATGACGAGGGCGACCGGGAGGGCCAGGGTGAGGGCCGCCACCCCGCCAGCGACAAGCACGATCAGGATCTCTTCCGTCGCGTAGGCCGTGGACGACAGAGCGTCAGAGGAGAAGATCGCCAGACCTTTGATCTTGGTTATGCGCTCGTGGATGAGCTGCGACGTGGCGAGCGGCGCGCCGATGAGCAGTCGTTTCAGCATCGACAGTCGTACCGCGAGCGTCTTCCTACCGAGTGAGGCACATGCAGCGTGATCGGGGCACCGTGCCGGCGCGGCCGATTCCCCGGGTCCTGGAACTCCTTACGAGGCACCGGGCCGCTGGGCTTCCTTCCGAAGCAACTGCCGGAGACTCTCAAACCCCTTCGACATGACGATTTCATGGTTCCTGTTGAGCAGCCCGCGCACGAAGGGCAGCCGCGTGAGCGCGCTGAAGAGCGGCTTGGTCAGTGTCACGTCCCAGGTGTAGGAGACTGCAGTCCGGGCACCCTCGGGCCGCAGGTCCCACTGCCCCGAACCGACCAGGTCGCCGCTCGATTGCAGCCGCATCAGCGTCGGCGGCGTCAGATCGGTGATCTGCAGGACAAATGTGAGGGCGTATCCCATAGGAGCCTGCAGGACGCAATCCACGATCTGCCCAACTCGCAGCGTCCGGTCGATCCCCAGCAGGGTGGCCTTCTTGAACCCTGGCCACCACTCCGGGAGCCGCTCCACGTCGGTGATGATCTTCCAGACGGGGTCGATCGGAGCGTCGTACATCCCGTTGGTGACGAAATGGAAGTGTGCCATGGTGCTGCTCTTGTTGGACGGCGGCCGGGGGAATCCTTTCCACCGGCAGGAGGATTACCACAAGGCGATCGGGCGTTAGACCACGAAAGCATCTTAAGCGTCTAAGGAAGGGTGGGGGACCCCATGTCGAGACCTGCGGTGATTGGCCTGATCGTCCTGATGCTCCTTAGCAACACGTCTGGATCACGTGGAGCCCAGGCCGGCGTGCAGGAGTACCCGGTCCCTCGCGGATCGCGTGCGCACGACGTCGCGCCCGCGCCAGACGGCGCCGTGTGGTACACCGCTCAAGGGACCGGCGAACTCGGCCGGTTGGATCCCGCGAACGGCAGAACTCGCCACGTCAAGCTGGGCGATGGATCGGCTCCCCACGGCGTCATCGTTGGCCCGGACGGCGCGCCATGGATCACAGACGGCGGGCTGAACGCGATCGTCCGGGTCGACCCTCAGACCGACGAAGTCAGGCGGTTTCCGTTGCCGCCGGAACGCCGAGGCGCAAATCTCAACACAGCCACCTTCGACCGGCGGGGCGTCCTCTGGTTTACGGGACAGGGGGGCGTCTATGGCAGGCTCGATCCCCGCACGGCTCGCCTCGAGGTGTTCGACGCGCCGCGCGGCCGCGGACCATACGGCATTGCCACCGCGCCAGACGGCAGCGTGTACTACGCATCGCTGGCCGGAAATCACATTGCCCGTGTCAACCTCGAGACCGGTGCCGCGACGGTCTTGGAGCCTCCGACCCCCCAACAGGGCGCCCGACGTGTCTGGGCAGACTCAAGGGGAAGGATCTGGGTCAGCGAATGGAACAGCGGGCAGCTCGCGATGTACGATCCAGGGACCGGCCGATGGCGCGAGTGGAAACTGCCCGGCGACCGGCCGCAGGCCTACGCCGTATACGTCGACAACCGCGACATGGTGTGGGTCAGTGACTTCGGCGCCAATGCGATGGTGAGGTTCGACCCTGTGCGCGAGGTGTTCGAGGTGTTTCCGCTTCCGAGCCCCTCGAGCCAGATCCGGCAGATCCTGGGCCGCGCAGGAGAGGTCTGGGGTGCAGGCTCGGGCGTCGACAAACTGATCGTAGTGAGGACACCATAGTCACGTTCAAGTGGCCCGCGATGCTCTGGGCGCTGGGGATGCTTCCGGTGCTGCTGTGGAGCGTCGCCGCCGTCTCGCGACGCCAGCGAAGGATCCGGGCGCAGTTCGCTGATGTCACCATGTTTGAGCACTTGGTGAGACCAACCCCTCGCTCGCGCCGCCTGACGCCCACGATCCTCTACCTGACCGCGCTCTTGCTCCTGCTGCTGGCGATGGCGCGCCCCATCGCGGCCATCCCTCTGCCGGTCAACCGCGCCTCGGTGGTCCTGGCAATCGACACCAGCCAGAGCATGATGGCCGACGATATCAAGCCGAGCCGGCTGGAAGGTGCCAAGGCCATGGCGCGCCTGTTTGTCCGGCACGTCCCGCCGGGTCTGCAGGTCGGACTGGTATCCTTCAGTGATGTTGGGACGATCCTCGTCCAGCCCTCCACCGACCGCCAGCCTCTGGAGGAGGC
>JBQTJG010000282.1:0-14168 GCA_052387355.1 Armatimonadota bacterium
GGAGGCGTCGTAGGCGATCGTGGTAGCCTGCAGGGTCATCGCGGGAGAAAACAGGAATCAGCTCGGCGACTGTCTTGGCTCCGTTTGCCACGAGAATCAGGTCGAATAGTTTGATTTCGTCGGCAGAGAGGTTGTTCGTTGATTCGGTAATGTCATCGAGAAGTTCGTGCAAGACCGTCCTTGCATACTCCGCCGTGAGCTCAGCCTCGGCGCCAAGCGCTCTGACCTTGAGGCTCTTGAACGTCAGCGTTTCGGCCAAGCGCTGCAGAAGCGCCTTAAGTGGACGATAGAACAAGCTGAGTGCCAAAAGGGCCGTGACCGGCCAAGCCAGCGCCGTCGCAATCTTGGAAAACTCCTCAGCCGATATGTTCGTTTCCTCTGACGGCTAACAGGATCTAGGCAGACCTGTCTAACGCAGTCACCATTGACGGGCAACGCAGCCTAACGCCTGCATGAGTGGGAGCATCGACGTGGACCCCGGTCTTCAGGGCTGTGTCGTGTTTGACCACGATCATACATCGTCCAAGAAGCCTCATTTCCTACGGCCTTGGAACAGGATGGCGCAACAGCAAGATCAACGCGATGCCTGTCAACGCCGCAAAGACGATCGCGCCCGAGGCTCCGAAGACGGCCCAGCCCCGGGAAAGATCGACGCCCGCGGCCCGAGTGACAGTCCAGCCCACAGCCCAGCAGACTCCGATCGCCGGCACCCACCAGCCGGCCATCGAGACATGCTCTCGCAGGATGATCCACTGCGTGATCCCGATCACGACTCCCGTGACGATTCCCCGCATCGCGATTGGCATGCTTCCGGTCCCGGTCCCAACGAGCGCCACGCCGAGGGCCAGACCTGCCGCCAGTCCGACGCTGCTTGCGGCTATCCACCAAGCGCTGATCGCGATCAGTTGGCGAAGGACAAGCCACTGCGCCGTTCCGATGGCGGCTCCTGCCACAGCCCCCGCAACGGCCGCGTCGACTGCTCCATCTATGGACCTCACCAGGGCGTGCGCGAGACCCCCACCCAGAGGGAAGCCCAAGAACGTGAGCATCCACTTGAGCCACACCCCGAGCGTCGGAATCGCTGCGTCCATGCGTGTCCCCCTGGATACCCGATGTGGATGTAACGCGCCCGGATGATCGAGGCTACAGCCGGCCCTTGGCGCGGAGCGCGTTGTGCGCCGTGGCCATGCAGGTGTTCATGACGACTTGGAGACCGGCGGCAAGGGCGCGGGCCGCGGCATCCTCGTTGATGATGCCGAGCTGCATCCACACGACCTTCGCGCCGATGGCGATGGCATCCTCAACGATCGCCGGCACGTGTTCCGGGCGCCGGAAGATCTGGACGATGTCGACGGGCTCAGGAACCTCCCTGAGGCCGGGATAGGCTTTCTCGCCCAAGGTCTCACTGATCTTCGGATTGACCGGGATGATGCGATAGCCTTCATCTTTCAGGTAGGACGCCACTTCATGACTCGGGCGATAGGGGGTGGGAGACAGTCCGACTACCGCGATGATCTTACTCGCAGTGAGAATCTGTCGGACACCTTCCTCCGAGGATTCGATTGCGGGTTCCATTACTCTAGCAACTGCTCCAGTCTGACGCGATTGAACCCGATAACGGCCTCGCCATCGATGAGCGTGACCGGTGTGGCCGAGAAGCCCAGAGCCACGAGCTCATCGAAGGCCGTCGGGTCGGCGCTGATGTCCTTCTCGGTAAACGTGATGCCCTTCTGGTGAAGGAACTCCTTCACCTTGCCGCAGAAGAGTCAGCCTGCCTGCGAGTACACGGTGATCGACTTCGCCATGACGCCGGTCCTCCCTTACGCATTGTGCTGCACCCCGATCCTACCAGACGCGTGCGCCCGCAGCGCCTCCAGGCTGAAATAGAGCCGCTCGGCCACTTCTTCGAGGGCGGCCCGCAGGTCGTCCGAGGCGTCCGCCAGACGAGGGGCGAGCCGCACCTGAAACAGGTTCTGCGCCCGCCACAAGTTGACCGTGATCCCGGCGTCGCGGGCAAAATCGATGGCCCGTCGGACGTGAGTCAGATTGTCGATGATGAACAATCCGTCCGCGTCACGCAGGTGGCTCTCGATGCGCGTACGAAGCAGGGGTTCCAGGTCCGCCACCGGTAGGGCAATCCCCCACGAGCGCGCCTCGGTCATCAGGTCCCACGCCGTCGAGCTGAGCGCGCCGGGAGCGACCAGCGTACGGCGAAGGTCGGTCATCAAGATGTACTCCGCCGCGATCAGGAATTCGCGCGGGACGGGCACCTCGGCGTCCCGCAGCGTCTCCATGAGCCCGCGGCTCTCCTGATAGAGGAGGCGATAGGATGACTCGAGGTGAGCCATCGTCTCTTCGGAGAGGCGGGCCAGCACCTGGCGCCGCTCCTCGGCGAACAAATCGCGCAGCGTGTAGAACTGCCGGCCGAACACGTCGTCCATGTGCCGGATGACCTCGGTCACTGTGCCCCCTTCATAGACGCCGATCAGCGCATCAGACGCGGCGGCGTGAGTCTGTTCGTCCCATCCTGCCGCCACGCAGCAATGCAGGTCGGTGCCTCCAAAGTGGAGCACCGCGTACGACAGGACGTCGGCCTCTCCGGTCATCGTCGCAGTGACCTCGACGCGCCCGGTGACCAGCGTGTGGGGGCCGCGTGTCAGCCGGCGAGGTTGCCGCCGCACGACCCGGTAGGCGTATACGCCGGCCTCGTCCGCGTACTCTTGAAACAGCGATGTGATCGCAAAGTGCGCAGTCACGCGGCGCGCGTCGACGACCGCCGGCCGCACGAGCCGGCTGTAGACGGCGGCCCCATCGCCAAAGGTCGGGAGGTTGCTCTCAGCCGCGCGCAATCGATCGAGGAATGGCGCTTCCAGTTCCCGATCAAACTGTGCGGCCAGTTGCATGACGCGGGCGGCGTGCCGGAGGACCTGCACCGTCTCCAGGCGCGAGATCTCGTCGAAGAACCACCCGTCCGACGAAAACATCAACATGGCATGTCGCTGCATCTCCAACAGGCGCAGCCCGGCGCAGCGATCGTCGGGCTCGCCGGGGCGCAGGGCCTGGACGGCGAGGAGGCGCGTCACCGCGTCATTCGTCCGATCGAGGACCACGTCGATGTACGCGTCCCGGGCTGCCCACGGATCGTGGAACACTCGGGCCCCGGCGTCCTCAAACAGGCCGTCGACCTCGCCTTTCAGCCAGTCGAGCGCCTCCCGCAGCGGCGCCCGCCACCGCTGATGCCAGTCGCCCCGGGTGCGGCACCCGCAGTCTGATCGCCAACGCTCAACGCCGTGCGCACACGACCAGGAGGTCCGTTCGTGAATCTCGACCTCATGCGTCGGCGGGTAGTCGGCCAGGAAGGCGGCATAGTTGGTCAGCTCGCCCCCGGCGCGCCGTTCGAGCACCTCCGTGGCGTATGCCAGCGCCATCTCACCGAACCGGTGATGGTGGCCATACGTCTCGCCATCGGTGGCCACGTGCGCAAGCCGGCCGCCCGCCCACGCCGCGTCGGCCGCCACGCCCAGCAGCCGGTCGGCCAGCGCCTCGCCGCTTTGCAGCAGCGGGCCAAAGGCGATCTCTCTGGCTACGGCGCCCTCGTAGAAGAAGAGCGCGATACGGAGGCCCGGACCAGGTTGACACAGATACGGCCGCGAGGTATCGAGCACGTGAGGATGGACATCGACCCATTCGCCTACTGGAGCGACCCGCACCCGTGCGGCCTGGTGAGGGGCCAGGATCGTCAACCTGATCCCGCAGTCGGCCAGGACCGACAGGGTCTCCAGATCCACCGCGGTCTCGGGCAGCCACATGCCGTCGGGCGCGCGGCCAAACCGGTGCGCAAAGTCCGCGATCCCCCAGCGCACCTGGGTCAATTTGTCGCGCCGTGAGGCCAGCGGCAGAATCGGATGGTTGTACACCTGCGCGATGGCGTTGCCATAGCCGCGCGCGGCGATGCTCTGGCGGTCGGCCTGCCGGATCTGCGCGTAGACCGCAGGCGCGTTCTGCTGGAGCCACCGCGCCAGCGTGGGCCCGACGTTGAATGAGATCTTCTCATAATTGTTGATGATACGGACGATCCGGCCCCGCTCATCGAGGATGCGCGCGGCCGCGTTCGGCGCGTAGCACTCGGTGGTGATCCAGACATTCCAGTCGTGGGCCGGCGCGGCCGAATCGTCCACCTCGACGACCTCGAGCCATGGATGCTCGCGGGCCGGCTGGTAGAAGTGGCCGTGGATGCAGAACAGCGCGTTCACGAACCGTAGCGGGTGACGCCTCGGGGCAGCACCACGATGCCGGAGGGATCGACCTGGTAGAGCTGCGCGTCGCGGACCAGATCCACCCCGATCGCATCTCGATCAGCGATGACGTTGTAGCGGTCGACGATAGTACGCTGCAGGCGCGCGCCGTGGCCGATCATCGCGTGATCCATCACGATCGATTCCTCGATCAGCGCGCCGTCGGCGACCTTGACACCTCTCCCGAGGATCGAGCGGCGCACCTTCGCCCGATCCACGCGGCTCCCCTCCCCAATCAGGGAATCACTGACCTCCCCGGCGATGAAGTGGACCGCGGGGCCGTTGTACGGCGCCGTCAGGATCGGCCACTGCGGATTGTCGAGGTCAAACAGCGGGGTCGCCCCCAGCAGGTCCATGTGGGCCTGCCAGTAAGCCGCGATCGTCCCCACGTCGCGCCAGTAGCCCTGCTCCTCATAGGCCTTTGTCCCGGGCGCCTCGTTGGCCAGGAAGTCATAGGCGAAGACGCCGGCGTACGGATACAGCTCTGGGATGATGGTGCGCCCGAAGTCGTGATCGGTGCTGCGCCGGGCATCCTCGATCAGCGTCTCCACGAGGATGTCCCGGTTGAAGATGTAATTGCCCATCGACGACAGGGCCCGAGCGGGATCAGACCGCATCGGGCGCGGCGCGGCCGGCTTCTCCTCGAATCCCAGGATGCGGCCATCGTCGTCCGACTCGATGATCCCGAACCCCGAGGCCTCCTCGATTGGGACGGGCAGAGCGGCGACGGTGACCTGCGCGTCCCGGTCCAGATGGAACGCCAGCATCTGGTTGATGTCCATCCGATAGATATGATCGGCGCCGAAGATCATGACGATGTCAGGGTTGAAGTCCCGCAGCAGATTGAGATTCTGGTAGATCGCGTCCGCGGTGCCGCGGTACCACGATTCACCCCAGCGCATCTGTGGGGGCACCGCGATGACGAAGTGGTCAGGGAGGCCGCCGAACCGCCAGCCCATGCGAAGATGCTCGATGAGGGACTGCGCCTTGTACTGCACCAGGGCGTAGATCGAGTGGATCCCCGAGTTCACGAAGTTGGACAGCACGAAGTCGATGATCCGGTACTTCCCGCCAAACGGCACGGCCGGCTTCCCGCGCTCGCGGGTGAGAGGGTGCAGGCGCTCGCCACGGCCGCCGGCGAGAATGAACGCCAGGATGCGACGTCGGGTCGTGGGGCGCGCCCGGGTCGCTGAAAGGCGCGCGCTCGACACGTGCGTCACAACGAGCGGACCTCTCGAGACGCGCGGACGTGGTCCAGTATGTCAGGGAACAGATAGTCCTGGGCCTCGCGCGCGGCGAGGAATTGCTCGTTGTCATCTCCCCACGGCTGCCCCTCGGCTACCTGCCGCATCAGGTGGGCCAGCCGGGTGAAGTGGGCGTAGTGCTCGGCGAATCGGGTCTCGGCATAGTTGCGCGCCGCCAAGGTCGTGATGAGGAACTGCCAGTCGGACGCCTGGAGCAGGAGCAGTTCCCGGGCCAGTTGGGCCATGAGCCGCTCGAGCGCCGGACGGCCTTCCCACGCCAGGCCGGCAGCGAGGACCCAGAACTCCTCTTCGGCGGCATAGGCCATTTCCCAGGTCCACTCGGTGTTCCGGTTGAGCCAGACGCGATGGTCGCCGCCTTCACCCCACGACCCTTCGAGCAGCGTGATCGCTTCCGAGGGCGGGTTGATGGCAAGATACCCGCTCAGGGTGTCGACGTCGACCCCAGTTTCGGGGAGGCGGCGGAGGATACCGTCCAGGAAGTCCGGGCCCTCGAACCACCAGTGGCCGAAGAGTTCAGTGTCATACGGGTTGCACGTCACCACCTGGCGCGCCGAGCGCTGTCCCTCGGCGTCCAGGAGCTGGCCGACAAGCGCCGTGAAATGCGTCGCGTGCGCGCTCACCGCATCATACGCCGACTTAGGAGCGTAGATAAGTTTGGCGCCCAGGTCGCTCTTGGGGTCGGTGACTCTCCAGTAACGGACGCCGCCGGGGAAGTGCTTCTTGTGAAACTCGAGATACCACCCCTCGCCCGGATAGCCGGCCTCGCGACTCCATACCTGAAGTGTGGTCCGGGGGTCGCGCGTGAAGACGACAGCCTCACCCGATCCGCCCCTTGAGGCGACCACGTAGGGGCGATGCGGCGTCCGGTCCCTGCGGTATGTCGGATGTTCGGCACCGTCACCTACTGCCCGCAGCGCCGGGTAGTAGTCTCGGTACGCCGAGAGCGGTTCGCCGCCTCGCAGGAGGTGGGCATCGGTGATGAAGTACTCGAGCCCGTGCGCCGCCAGGAATTCCTCGATGCCGCGGCGGCGCCGGCGCACTTTGCCCTTGAGCTGGCCCGCCGGCGGCGTCCATTCGTACCGCGGGCGGTATCCGCACTCAGGCAGCCAGACACCCGTGGGCGATCCGCCGAAGTGCCTGGCATGCGTTGCCACGCCGACCCGGAGCTGCAGGTCGATCGATTCCTCGCGCCCGAGCAGGGGAAGGTACCCGTGCGTGGCGGCAGATGTCATGAGCTCGATCACGCCCGCGTCGGCCAGCCGGCGGAAAGCGCCGAGCATGTCGCCGTCAAGCGCAACGAACCGCTCCAGCACGTTGCGGTAGTTCGACTCCCAGAATCGCGTCAGGTCCGCGAGGTCCGATTCCCCCGTGCGCTCAAAGTGGGCACGGTTCTCCTTGACCGATTCCAAACGTTGATTCAAAAATGCCTCGATCTCAGGACGGTAGGACGGGTGTGCCAGTTGGTCGCAGAGCACCGGCGAGAGGTTGATGGTGACCAGCGCCCGCCGGCCCTCTGCGGACATGCGCTCCAGCACCTCGAGGAGCGGCACGTAGCATCCAACTGTGACTTCGGACAGCCAGTCGCTTCCGTGGGGCCATCGACCGTGCCCCAACACCAGGGGCAGGTGCGAGTGAAGGGTCAGGAGGAAGTGTCCGCGGGCAGGGGCCATGTGCCTCCGGCTCACTTAGCGTACACGTGGACGAAATCCTGCCATCTAGCGGGGATTCCGCTTGAACCACTCCACGGTGGCGCTGAGCCCGGCCTCAAGAGAGGTCGACGGCATCCACCCAAGCCGGTCACGCGCGGCGCCTGCCGCCAGCGTGATGTGGCGGACGTCGCCGGGGCGCGGCGCACCAAACACGGGAGGCGCCGCTGACCCGGTCAGCCCGGCGAGCGTCTGGTAGATCGTGTTCACCGAGGTGGCCTCACTGGTGCCAATGTTAATCGCCCCTTCGATGCGCCGGTTGGCCGCGGTGAGGTTGGCCTTCACGACATCGTCCACAAAGACAAAGTCTCTGGTCTGTTCGCCGTCGCCGTAGATCGTCGGCGGCTTGCCATCCAGGAGCGCGCGTGTGAAGATCGCCACCACGCCGGCTTCGCCATAGGGATCCTGACGAGGGCCGTAGACATTGGCGTACCGCAGGCAGCAGACGCGCAGGCCATAGAGCCGCTGGTACAGCGCCAGGTAGTTCTCCGCGACCGCCTTGGCGCAGCCGTAGGGACTCAACGGGAGGATCGGCGTCGACTCGTCCGCCGGCAGGCGCGCGGGGTCGCCGTAGAGCGCGCCGCCCGTCGAGGCGAAGACGAGATGTTCGGCGCCGAACTCGACGGAGTGCATCGCCATGCCGAGCGTGCCGAGCACGTTCACGTCCGCGTCAAAGATCGGGTCTCTGATCGACGCGCTGACCGATGCCTGGGCCGCGTGGTGGTTCACCAACTGCGGACGCTCGCGCTCGAAGATCTCGCGGACCGACGCGTGGCGGATATCGGCTTCGTAGAACCGTGCGCCGGCGGGCACGAACTCGCGGCGGCCGGAAACGAGCGAATCGATGACGGCGACCTGGTCGCCGCGTGCGAGATGGGCGTCTGCGATCTGCGAACCGATGAATCCGGCTCCGCCGGTGATAAGCACACGCACTGCCCGCTAGCCTCCTTTGATCTCTGGAGAAGGAGCCCCAGATGATTCGCTGGGCCTCGGTTCGGGTGCTCCCGGGAGACTGATCACCCGGCTCGGAGAGGACATGCCGATGCCCTCGGTGTCAAACGCCGCCTTCAGCCGGAGGCGCAGCTCGCGTTCGGCCTGAATGTACGCCGCCGGCTTCACCATGGCCACGAGCCGGACCGAGACGTCTGAGGCGCCGAACGCCAGGATGCCGTGCACCTGGGGCGGGGCCAGCACCTGGTCCGCATGCGTCCCCGCCCACTCCTGGCCGAGGCGCTGCATGAGGGCCATCGCCCGCTCGACGTCGGCTTCATAGGCGACGCCAATCTGGACGATGGCCCGCATGAAGCCGCGATTTTGGTTGCCAAACTGCTGGATCTGGCCGTTCGGGATCGTGACCAGCTCCCCTGAATAGGTGCGGATCTGTGTCGTCCGAAGATTGACGCGTTCGACCTCCCCGGTCGCATCTCCCACGCGAATGATGTCGCCGACCTGAACCAACCCTTCGAAGAGCAGGAAGAACCCGGCGATTACGTCGCGGATCAGCGGCTGGGCCCCAAAGCCGATGGCGATCCCGACGATGCCGGCGCTCGCCAGGAGCGCGGCCACGTTGAAGTGCAGCCGGTCCAGGATCATGACCAGGGCCGTGAAGTAGAAGAGGTAGCGTAGGAGGCTTTCGACCAGCGGGACCAGCGTGCGCACCTCGGCCCGCCGTTCGGGTGGGCGTCGGGGATCGTCGGGGCGGAGCCACCCGCGGAGGACCGCGGTCGTCAGAGCCAGCGCCACATGGACGCCGGCCAGGATGATGACGATCGCCACCAGTGTTTCAACTGCCGCGGCGATCCGGGCGGGGTGGATCAGTTCGTTGACGACGCGGTGAACCAGGTCGATCTAGACGTCACCTCGGGCCGATCTGCGGTCGCCTGGCCGGAAGCGTGAAGGCCCGGTCCGTTTCGCGCGCTCGAGCACCCGGGCGCCGGCGCTCAGCTCGCTGAGGGACGCCGCGTCAATGCGCCACTTGATCTCGCGAATCAACTCGTCTGTCGCCATCGCGGGCGGTGCCGAGGTCCGGGCTCGTCCGTACAATCGGAGTTGCCGGGCCTCCTCCAGCGCCTCGAGGATCTCGCGCTGCGCTCTGCGCGCCAGCCCCACGATCCCGTCTCTCAACTGGCTGCGGAGCACCAGGAGCCGGCGAATCTCGTGTCCTGAGAGGATGCGCGTGTGCGTGGGTGTACTCATGTCCGCCGTCTTTAGGTTCGCGCCACTCCGCGCGCCACCTCTCAGAATTGAGGAGGTGCGCGAGGGAATCGCTGCAGGGCGGCCGAAGCCAGTCCCAATGGTTCTTGACGATAGTCGCGAGATCGCCCGCGTCGATACCGGCGGGATGGTGTCCCTGGTCCAGCGTCTTGGGCCGATGGTCGCGGAAGGGTGGGAGGCGGCTGCGACCCTCCGCGCGCCCTCGGGGCCGCTCGCCGCGGTGGTCGTCTGTGGCATGGGCGGGTCGGGTATCGGTGGCGACCTGCTCGGCTCGCTGCTGGCAGAGTCATCACCGGTGCCGGTGCTGACCGTGAAGGCCGATCGCCTTCCGGCGTTCGTCGGCCGCGATACACTTGTCTTCGTCTGCTCCTATTCCGGAAACACCGAGGAGACGCTGGCGGCCTACGACGCTGCCCACCACGCCGGGGCGTCCATTGTGGCCGTGACGTCGGGCGGGACGCTCGCGCAGCGGGCCCGCGAGCGAGGGGATCCGGTTGTCACGATCCCGCCAGGTTGTCAGCCGCGCGCGGCCCTTCCGTACCTGCTCATGCCGATGCTGCGCGTCACCGCCGGGGTCGGGATCGCGCGCATTTCCGAGGCAGATGTGAAGGAAGCGGCAACCCTGCTCACAGATCTCGCCGGTCAGTGGGGGCCTGCGGCGCGCCTGGCGGACAATCCTGCGAAAGGTCTGGCTGTGGCGCTCCGCGACGCGATGCCCGTGATCTATGCGGCCTCGCCGAACATGGAGCCTGTAGCCCAGCGGTGGAAGACCCAGTTCAACGAGAGCAGCAAGATCCTCGCCTTGTGGAATACCTTCCCCGAACTCACACACAACGATGTCGTGGGATGGGAACGCGTGGCCGACGGACCTGCGCTGCACGTGGTCGTGCTCAGAGATCAGGATGACGGCGCGCGCAACTCACTCAGGGTCGAGGCGGCCTCTCACCTCGCATTCCGAGGCGCCCGAGGGGTCACCGAAGTCCAGTCAGTCGGGACCAGTCGCCTGGCTCGCGCGTTCTCACTGATCATGCTCGGGGATTTCGTGAGCTGCTACCTGGCGGTGCTCAGAGGCGTCGACCCGACCACGGTTGCCATGATCGACCGGATCAAGGAGCGGCTCCAGCTATCCTGACGGGGCAGGAAGCCGGCGCCGCGGCCGGAGAATACTCTTCCGACTGGGCGCACGTGCTCCTGGTGGAGGCGAAAAATGGCGCGTGTCTTCTTGGAAGGTGTAAGCAAGAAGTTTGCCAACGTGACCGCGGTCAACAACGTCACCCTCGAGGTCCCCGACCGGCAGTTCACCGTGCTCGTGGGTCCGTCGGGGTGCGGCAAGACCACGGCGCTCCGGCTCGTCGCCGGCCTCGAGGAGGCCACCAGCGGCAACATCTACATCGGCGACCGGCGCGTCAACGACGTGGCGCCGAAAGACCGCGACATCGCCATGGTGTTCCAGAATTACGCGCTGTATCCGCACATGTCGGTGTACGATAACATGGCGTTCGGCCTGCGGCTGCGTAAGTACCCGCGCACTGAGATCGACCGGCGGGTCAAGGAGGCCGCAGGGCTGCTCGGCATCGGGCAGTTGCTCGAGCGCAAGCCGAAACAGCTCTCCGGCGGGCAGCGTCAGCGCGTGGCACTGGGACGTGCGATCGTGCGCGAGCCTCAGGTCTTCCTCATGGATGAGCCGCTCTCCAACCTGGACGCCAAACTACGCGTCCAGACGCGCGCCGAGATCAAGAAGCTCCAGGCACGACTCCAAACGACGACAATCTACGTCACGCACGATCAAGTCGAGGCGATGACGATGGGCGATCAGATCGTCGTGATGCGCGATGGCGTCATCCAGCAACTGGACAGCCCGATGAACCTCTACGAGAAGCCCGCCAACCTGTTCGTGGCCGGGTTCATCGGCAGCCCGGCGATGAACTTCGTCGAGGCGACGCTCGGGCAGCGAAACGGCGCCCTGGTCGTCGATGCCGGCTCGTTCGCTATCGAGATGCCGCAGGACATTGCGGCCCACGCTAAGGAGTGGACGGGCAAGAGGGTGATTTTCGGCATACGGCCTGAGGACATCCAGGATCGCGCGTTCGCCCGCGACGTGAATACCGGCTGGGGGCTGCGGGCGATGGTCGAAGTGCACGAGCCGCTTGGATCGGATGTCATCCTCTACTTGAGCAGCGGGCAGCACTCGATCGTCGCGCGCGTGGACGCCCACAGTCAGGCGCGCATGGGACAATCGGCCGAGGTGGTCCTCAACATGCGCAAGCTGCACCTGTTCGATCCGCAGACGCATCAGGCGATCATCTAGCCTGCCGCCGGCTTGGCCGTTCGCGCCGTCATCGACGAGGTATTCATCGCAGCAGGAGACCGGGGGTGTCTCCTCCTGCACGGTTTCACGGGGTCTCCGCTCGAGATGGTCCCGATGGCGGAAGCGCTCGCCGAAGACGGGTTCACTGTGCACGTCGCGCGTCTGGCCGGACATGGGACCTCGCCCGAGGACCTGGCCCAAACGTCGTGGGAAGACTGGGTGGACTCTGCGCGAGACGCGTTTCGCGCCCTGCGGGCTCGCTGCCGGTCCGTGGCGATCGGAGGCCTCTCGATGGGAGGTGCGATCGCCCTCCACCTGGCGGCGACCGAGACGCCGGATGCTGTCGTGACGATGGCGACGCCCGTGCGTCTTCGTCCCCTGGTCTACCGAATCGCGCGGGCCATTCAGCCGGTCGTCCCGTATGTGCCGGTGGTGGTCCGCCTGGGACCGCGGTCGGCTGATATGCTTCCGTACCGTGCTTCCTACGCACGCATCCCGCTGGGCGCGGCGGGAGACCTCTCACGCCTCCTCGAGCGGATGCGGGAACTCCTCCCGCAGGTGCGCGTCCCGCTCCTCGTCGTGCAGGGCCGTCGCGACTGGGCGATTCCGCGGGAAAGCGCCGAGGTGATCTACACGCGGGTCGCCTCCGAGGTGCGGCGTCTGTTGTGGCTACCGCATTCTCGCCACGTCGTGACGCTCGACCGCGACCGCGGGCAGTTGTTCAACGAGGTACGCCGGTTTCTCTCCGAGCACCTGGCGGCGGCGTAATGGACGACGAGCGTCGCACCGAGGAAAGCAAGGTCGCGGTCCGTTGGCTGGTCGCCGTGGTCCTGTTGGTGGGCGCGCTCTATCTGCGACGGAGCGGCACCATCGCGACTCCACTCACCGTCATCATCGGGCTCGCGGCGGGCCTGGCCGGCGCCAACCTCTGGTTCTCCGCGATCCTACGTCATGGGGCACCCCGATGGTTGCGCTACGTGACGACTGCCACCGACCTTGTGCTGATCTCGCTGCTCGTCGGCTATACCGGAGGGAGCGGGAGCCCATTCTACTATGTCTATTTCATCGTGCTGGTCAGCAACAGCATCCGCTATGGCATGAGCATGGCCGTGTTTGTGGCACTTGTCTTCAATATGGCCTACGTGGTGGTGCTGCTCGTGCATTCCGTGGGCGGCGACCTCACGATGGAAGGTGTCAAGATCCTGGCGTTCTGGGGCGTCGCGCTCTACGCTGGCTATCTTGCCACGCGTTTCCACCGGCAGGCGCGCATCCTCCAGGCGTACGAAGAGACGATCGCGGAGCTTCGAGCGCGTCTGGACGCGCAGCAAACGGCGGCACCACCGGAGCGCAGCGCATGACCGCGTGCACGCGGGGACACCGCTAGTGTCGACGCGTCACCTTCGGTCACGGACTGTGGGCTGGGGCGTCGTGGCCGCGGCTACGCTCATCGTGGCGATCGTGGTGGTGACCTGGAAGGCGTCGAGTCCACTGCTCTTTCTGCTCTATCCACTGCTTGTGCTCGGCGTCCTCGCGCTGCTCGCCCTGGCGGTGCTGTGGGCGCTCAGGCACTTCTGAGGTCGACATGTGGGTGTCCTTCGGGAGGTCTTCGGAGCTCGACCCGCGACGCCCCGCACTCGTTGCCAACGTTTGAACCAAAGCGAGTGCCAGATCGTGGCCGCATGCGACGCCGGACCTTGCCGGTAGGTATGCAAAGCACCGCGACTCGTGGTGCCGGTGGGAATGCGGCTGTTCTGCCGGCTCACCCCCGGCATCGACGAGATGGCGGAGCTGCGAAACAGGAACATGGCTGTCGCGATCGTGATGGGGGGCGATGATCCTGGCGGTCGTGCTGCTGGTGATGGCCGTCATTCTGAAGTAGAACAGAGCGTGACAAAAGCGCTCCTCGACCTTACGAGATGTTCGCGCATGAACAGGCGCAGCAGAGCCCTGCCGACTCTGCTTTCCGTGTCCGTGATGGCCTGGGCAATGTCGGTGGGTGGCCTGAGCTCGTCATTCGTCGGCACGGCCCAGACTGCCCCCGGGTGGACGACGCACGGGGACCCGAGCCGGTTGGTTTCCAGTTGTCGGTGGTTGGAACGGCGATGGCGCGGACCTCACCGTCAGCTATGGGCCGCCAGCCTCCGGGTGGATGCCTAGTGCCGGCGACTGGGATGGATGAGTGTCTGCGCCACCCGTGAGGGCCCGCTTGCTGCGAACACTTCGAGTTCCGCGCGGGTAGTCAGGTCGTTGAGCATCTGTTCCAGGCGCTGAGAGAGCGCGGTCAGTTCTCCTTCGTCGGCCCTTTCTGGGACGACGATCATCTCCCCGATCGCCAGTACCGCCGCTGAGAACGGCCGCGGGATCTCGAATCGATCCCACG
>JBQTJG010000283.1:0-6554 GCA_052387355.1 Armatimonadota bacterium
CGCCAAGCCGGCCCCGGGACAACGTCCCGAAATACACGCACAGCTCGTGGGCCTCGGGGCCGGGTAGGACTTGGTACACCGCAAGAACCCGGTTGAAGCGGTCGCGCGAAATCCAATGCTCGTCCTCAACAATCTCCTGGCGGATCATTGCGATCTGCGCTACCGGGCCACCCCATGCCAGGAACCCGAATCTCAAGAATCGTCGGAAGAGTGCCCCCAGGGACTCCGCCGGCACCTTGGTCTGTGCGTTGCTGGTCTTCATCTGGTCACAGATTGGAGTCGAACAGCGGTTTCCCCTTCCGTCGAGGGCAGAGTGAGCGCGCGTCGAATAGTGCTTCGACTCTGACCGCATCCCGGAGGTTGCCGATGCCGCGCTTCGCCACCAACCTGGCCTTTCTCTGGACCGATCGTCCCTTCCTGGCCCGCTTCGACGCGGCGGCCCGCGCCGGATTCTCGGCGGTCGAGTACATATTCCCGTATGCGGAAGACGTTGACGCCATCGCGCGCGAGTTGCGCCGGCTCGGGCTGCGCCAGGTCCTCTTCAATCTTCCGGCCGGCGACTGGGCTGCGGGTGATCGAGGCATCGCAGTGGATCCAGCCCGCCGCGGGGAGTTTCGTGAGGGCGTGCGTCTGGCGATCGACGTGGCGCGGCGCCTCGGCTGCCCCCGCGTCAACTGCCTGGTCGGCAAGCAGCTCGACTCGGTGCCGCTCGCCGAGCAGTGGGGCTGCCTGGTGGCCAATCTCAAGAGTGCCGCCGCGGCGTTCGAGCAGGTTGGGCTCGTGCTGCTGGTCGAGCCCATCAACACCTTTACGGTTCCGGGTTTTTTTCTGCGGACGACTGCTGAAGCGTTTCAGCTCCAGGATGCGGTAGGCGCCGCCAACTTCAAGGTGCAGTTCGATGTCTACCACGCGCAGCGGATGGAAGGGAACCTGGCCTATACGCTGCGCACCAGCATCGGCCGGATCGGGCACATCCAGGTGGCCGATGCGCCCGACCGCAATCAGCCCGGCACGGGCGCGATCAATTTCGGGTACCTGTTTCGCGTGCTCGATCGGACCGATTACGAGGGCGAGGTCGGGCTCGAATATCAACCGGCCGGCGGGACTGACGAGTCGTTCGACTGGATCGAGGCGATGGGGTACACACGCGCGTAGTCAGGAGTTTCATCAAGTGTGAGGACGTCCGGTCCGTGGCTAAAGAGCGCTTGGCTCGTCCGTGGAGTAGCATTTCAAGTCGCACGCTTGAGGCCGTTGAAGACCGCCTCCGCATTCTTCTCGGATTGTGAGCGTATCAAGCGAGCCATACGGGCGAGCATCTTGCTGGGCACGGATGGAAGGGTGACCAAGGGGTTCGTGCTGCGCGTTGGACGCCCGCAGGTCGCCTGTTCACGGCAGGACCACTACCCCAAGCGGGCGATCGGGCACGGCGATCTCTCTCACCGATCCATCCCGCAGATCGACAATCGAAAGACCGTCCCACCCGCCCAACAGGTAACCGCCCGTCAGAAACGCGCGTCGCCCATCATGGCTGACCGCCACACGTTCATGAGGCTTCTCTAGCGGCCAGACGCGCTCGGCGCCGCCGCCGGTATCGTACACCGTCAGGCTGGGGCCGCGCGTTGTCCCTCCGGCCTGCCCCGTGCCGGCGATGAGCAGACGCCGGCGGTCGGGGGCGAACACCACGCCATGCTGATGTGTGTCCGCCGTAAGCATCGCCGATGTGAGACGCCCCGTTGACGGTTCCAGGCGCACGAGCGCGCGGCCCTGAACCGGCAGCCAAAGGGAGCCGTCCGAGCCCAGCGCCGCGTAGTGGGGTTTGTCGAAGGCGCCGCGGCCGAGAGGCGCCACCTCAAACGTGCGCGCCCGCAGCGTGCGCGTGTCAATGGCGGTGACGGTGAAGGAATCGTGATCGATGGTGTACGCGCTACCTGCGTCGGCGGCAACCACGACGTCAAACGGTCGGAGGCCTACCGGTACGCTGGCGATCACCGCGCGCCTGCGGGTGTCGATGATCTCGAGCCGGCTTGGTCCGTCCGGCACGTGGACCGCGACGTACACGCGGGTCGCGTCGGGGGAGGCTGCGATGCCCATGCCGCCCGGCCTATACTCGCCGGTCTGCCTGTTGCCGCCCCGCGCTCCCTCGAAGGCGCGATACCAGATAACGCCGAGGCGTGACCGTGTCCGGACATCAACGATCGCCACGCCCGCGGAGGTCGAGACGTAAGCCAGCCCGTCGCGGGCGACCGCTACGCCCCAGGGGGCCATGCCGACCTCGACCTGTGCCACCGGGCCTCGGACCGTGTCGACGAAGGTCACGTGCCGTGAGGCGAAATTCGTCACAAGGAGTGTTTCTGACCCGGGGGAAGCCGGCGATGGCGCGCCCGACAGCGCCGTGACGACCACGACCATCCAGGCTGCGTGAACCACGCCGGGGAGCCCGCGGCGGCGCCGGCCGTTCTCCGTTAGCATCCCCCATACCTTGGGGCTCCGGCATCCGTGCCTGACGGGCCGTGGTGCAACCGTGTGACGTTCGCCCAGTACGCGGCGCTCTCGCACATCCGGCACGGCCGCGACGTCGAGTACATCACGCAGCCGCTCAGGTCGCGGCTGCCCAGCCGCCGTGCCGCGTCTCGGATTGCTTCCATCTCGGCGTGAGCCGTCGGGTCGCCGTTCGTGATCACACGGCTCGGGCCGAGACCCACGATGCGACTGTCTTTTACGATGATGGCCCCGTACGATTGATCGCCGGCGTCTACCGCTCTGCGTCTCATCTCGAACGCCCGCGCGATGAACGCGTCACGAGACGGTGTCTGCGGTTGCGGGATCTCGTGGATGGGCGCAGGGGCAGCCTGCACGGACACGCTGCTGCGGGACGCCAGTGCCGCGGCCCCCGCGCCTGCGCAGGCGGCAGCCAGACGGACCAGGAGCGTCCTTCGCCGCAGCGTCACGACGGCTGCGGCTGCGCGCCCGAGCTCCCGGCACCCGCACGAAGATCCCATTTCCACGCCTCCTGTGCACCTTCGCCAATCCGTCCATCGGAGGGAGGTATGCGCAGAGGTGCCTTGCTCGGTTCGACTGCTGTCAGGATGGAATCCTTCGTGCTGGCGTTCTAGGCTCTCTTCCTGAGAAGCCTCTTCTTGGGAGGTTTCTTCCTTGAGGGCTCCTTCTTCGCCACCCGCAGCAGCCAGGTGACCCGCCCAACTTCCTCCCCCTTGTAGATCTGCCTGGCGGCCACCTGGAAGCGCTGGCCAGTCTTCGCCTTCGGGATGCGCACCCACAGGACACAGGGATACCGGCCCTTTCTCCCCAGGCGAGCCTTGGCGAACTGGATGCTCCGCTGCCGGGGCAGCGCGATCAAGGCCACCTTACGCTTGCGGTCAAACCTGACCCACTGGCGCGGCACCCCCAGGAGATTCGGCAGGTACGGAGGTGTCTCGAGAATCAGGTCCGCCTGACGAGGCAGACGCCGCAACACTTCAACGTCCATGGGCCGTGCGCGGTCGGGAGCGCCCGCGATGAGGAACGGCAGCGCGACGTAGCCGGGGACAGGGTCCTCGGGGCTGGGCGACGGGTCGAACACCTCGTCGACCACGTTGAAGTTGCGCCAGGTGACGTTGTTGTTGTTGCGGATCAGATTGCGGAAGTTGTCGAAGTTCAACAGGTCGGCGAGTGGTGGCGCCGGATCCGATGCATGGTTGACGAGGCCGACGAAGCAGTAGTGCCCTTCGGCGGGAATCTCGGCAGCCGGCCAGACCAGAGCGGGCGAGACGACTAAGGTATCGCCGGTGGCAACGGTCAGTCCGCTGAGCGTGCCGACCTCCGTCCACATGTCGGGCGTCACGAGGCTGGCGACAGGGCTCCAGTAGACAGTCGTGGACACGTCTGCCGCGTCCGCGCCGCCCCTGTTCTTGAGCCTGACGTAGATGTGGTTGTCCTGACCAAACTCGGCTTCAAACCCGAGTGTCATCGAATCCTCGTTACCGCTTCCCTCGCCGAACTCCGCTTCGGGATCGGCGACCGGATCGGGACGCAGGATGATGTCGGGGCTCGTGGAGATCGTCCCGGTGACTGGGACATCGCCTGTGTCCAGCGCATTGTCTCGGATGTAGACATCAGGGCGAAGGCCGATGACGTTGTCGATGACCTGGTTCAGATTGGGCATGACGCCGATGTTGCCCGCGACGTCGCCCCCCTGGGCTGTGCCGTTGGCCGGGTCGGAGAGGATAGCCCGCATCTGGCCCGGCGAGTACCGGTAGCCGAGCGCGTTGGCCACGCCCTGCACACACAGCGCCGCACCCGTCACAATCGGCGAGGCGCTGGATGTTCCCCCGAACGTGTCGGTGTATTCAGTTTGCGGCGTGCCTCCATCGGCCAGGTCGCCGTAGCCGCAGGTCGTCACATTCTGTCCCCAGCCGTAACAGTCGATGCGGCTGCCGTAGTTGCTGCCCCAGCCCCAGTTGACCGTGGCGATGCGGTTGTGCGGCACCGCCGATTCGGCGGCGCCGACCATGATCGCGCCCGAGTCGCGGAAGTCGGCAGACCCGCGGTTCAGGACCTGATCCCCTCCGTCGGTGTAGGTGTCCAGGTCGTTATCGCCGTTGCCGGCAGCCTCCACCACGATGATCCCAAGCGCGATCGCGAGCTCGATGGTGTCAAAGTCGGCGCTGTCGGTTTCAGTCGGGACCAGGCCGAATCCAATCACGGAGCGTTGCACCTCCAACAAGAGCGCGTCTCCAGGCGCCAGCACATCGATGGCCGCCGTGATCGCGTCAGAGACGTGCAGAAAGGTCGCCGTCGCCGCGTCATAGTGGGAGACCATCTGGACCGATAGGACGTTCGGCGCGATGCCGACCACGCCAAGCGCGTTGTCTACACCGACCACTTCGCCCAGGACCGCGGTACCATGGTCACCTTCGTACGTCCCCACACCGTCACGGTTGTCGCCGAAGATCAGCGTCGGCGCCTTCGCAAGCAGGTCCTCGTGATCCGGGACCCAGCCCTGTTCCAGATCGATGAAGGCGATGCCCGCGCCGTCCCCTCCAGCCACGGTCCAGGCGTAGCGGGCGTCGATCCCGTCAGGCGCCGGATCGAGGTAGCCCTGTGATGGCGCGTAGGTATCATCCGCATCGTTCACCACCGGGTCGGTGACCGGCGCTTCAACATAGGCTTTCTCAACAAAGGGCAGCACGGACAGGGCTTTCGCCAGGGCCTCAGGGTCTACCGATGGCCCGCATGTGATGCGATAGTAGGTGAGCAGGTTGCGGGGCCTCCACTCGCCTGTCTTCTGGGCCCGCTCCATCAACGCTTCGAGCCGCCGCGGCTCAACGCTGGTATAGAGCCGGCGAATAGTCGCGCCGGGGAACTGCTCCCGGAGGATCTTCGCCAGTGCGTCGAGGCCATGCTCCTCGGCGACCTTCAGCAAGTCGTCCGTGTAAGGAACCTGGATGTCGTCGTTGAGCTTCAGGACCACGAAGCGCTGATATCGAAACCCCTCTGCCCTACCACCCCTCGGCGTGTGACCGCGCGGCCCTGCACGTCGCGGAACCTTTCTCATGCGCGAACCTCCTCAGATGACTGATCCGCCTCAATCCTATGTCTTCCCAGAGGGCTTGGACTGTGAATCGGGGCACTGAATCCGTGTGAAATGCAGCGCAGGCTATAGTCTAGCCGACCTGGACCGACCGCCCCACCGAAGGCACGCCATCGTTGTTCAGCGCGAAAAGCAGGGCATAGCCACAGGGCATGTAGGTCGCGCTGGGCGGGCCCTGGATCTCGAGCCGGTCATCGCCCGCCACCTTGAACGCCAGCTCTAGCAACCGCTGATCGGTGTTGGTCAGGTGGGTGAGCGCCTCGGGCCGCATGAGGACGACTTTCCCAATCTGTCGCGCACCGTCGACGCCGATCGTGAATGGCTGAGCCAGGGGAAGACGGCCGGGCACGGCGCCGAGCACGGGCCGGTTTCCCCGAAACAGGTACGGCGGGGAGAAGATTTCGATCGTGTGCTCGATGACCTTGGGGTCCGGATTGCTGCCCATCGAAATGACCCGTCCGTCGGGGAGGAGGAGGGCACTCGAGTGGTAGAGGCGATCCTTCTGCTGAGTCGCGAGCGGCGTCCAGACGTTCCGCTCGGGATCGTACAGCTCTGCGGTGTGCACGGCATCCGGGTCGCCCCCGGCTGTTGGATGGGCGCCGGCGACTGAAGCATGGGCCGCATGTCGGTGCCGCGTCTCTCCGGTCTTGCCGCCAATGACCACGACTGTGCCGTCAGGCAGCAGCACGCCATTGGCATGAATCCGCGCACAACACATCGTGCCAGCCGGGGCCCAGCGCGGCTCCGGCTGGCCTAGGTCGATGATCTCGGCGGAGTCTACGGCGGTCTTGCGCCGCCGGTGCCCACCGCCCGCGACCAGGACACGGGCGCGATAGTCCGGCGGCCGCAGCGCCAGGAGCAGCGATATGCCCTCTTCGCGCTGCGGATCGAGATGCCCGCCGCCCACCTTCGACCAGGTTTCTGCCCGGTGATCCCATTGCGCCGACGGAAAGGCCCAGTGGAA
>JBQTJG010000284.1:0-2501 GCA_052387355.1 Armatimonadota bacterium
GCTCGGGTGCTTTGACCCTAACCCACACCCGGCTCTGGCCCACCGCCCCGCCGCGGGTATCCCCGGCGACACGCGCCTGGACCACCCGGGCCGGCAGCAGCATGTAGCCGGGGGGCGCCGGCGCGCGCCGGCGACCCCGTGTCACGTTCGAGCGCGCTACACCGGATGCGTCGGCAAGGCCCAACGCGGCCTACGGCCCCTTCAGGGTCCGGGTGACTGCAGACGCGGCCGAGTTGAGCGCATCCTGGAGACCTTTCCGTCCCCGCAGCGCGGACTGCAGCTCTGACTCGATCACATCTTCGATCTTCGAGTAGTCCGACCAGACGAACCGCTTCACCGGATACCTTCCGGCCTCGAGCGTCGCCGCCATGAGCGGGCCCAGGTACGCATCGGTTCGGAGCGTCGGGTCCTGATAGAGCCGCAGCGAGGGCGGCATATATCCGCGGGTCTTCAAGGCTTCCACCTGGACCGCAGGCGACGTCATATGCTGCATCAGCTTCCACGCCTCCTCGACCACTCCGCGCCGCGCGGCAGCCTTGGTGATCGCGTAGCCTTCTGACCCGTGAATGGTTGCGCTGCGAGTAGACCCATCGAGCGCCGGGAGGATCGTGATCCCTACGTTGCCGATGACATCCTTGGTGGCCCTGCTGGCATCATGCGACTCGGCCCATCCGGATCCCCACATCGACATCATGGCGACCCTGCCGGCGTTGAACACTTGACGGGTCGCCCCGTTGCCCAACTGGAGCTGGCCGAGGTCCATGCACTTGTGCTTGTGAATGAGGTCGTAGACGACCTGCAGGGCCCGCAGTCCCCGCGCGTCGTTGAACACGACGTTCCCCCGCGCATCGAGAACGTCGCCACCCGCGCGGTAGAGCCAGCGCTCGAAGGTGTTGAGCATGGGCGAGCCGGCTTCCATGCTCTCGGCGTACCCCCACTGCGTCACGCGGCCATCGGAACCGGCCTTGGTGAGCTTTGTGCAGGCAGCCACCAGCTCGTCGTAGGTCTGGGGCGGCTTGGTCGGATCCAGGCCCGCATCCTGGAACATCTTCTTGTTCCAGTAGAAATAGTACAGGGTCACGTGGCGCGGCACGCCGTAGATCTGACCGGCCGCCGACACGGGATGGAGGGCGTACGGCAGCAGGGCCTCCCGCTGCGCGCTGGGCCACTTGTCAGAGACCGATTGGAAGAAGGGCCAGAACTCGTTCGTCCATCCGCCCCATGTCTTGGTGATGTCGATGGCCGTATCGCCCGCGGCGAAGCTCGTGGCGAGACGTGTCTGGATGCCGGGCCAGGGTGATGCGATCCACTCGACGCGCACCCGGCCGTTCGTGGTGCGCTCGTAATCCATGGCCGCCTTGTTCCAGGGGCCGACCTGGGCGCCTTCGTCCAGGACGCGCAGCACGATCGGCTGCTGCGCGCCAAGCGGCGCTGTGGGAAGCAAGGGAATCGCGAGCAACGCGACGAGGACTGGCGCCGCGTACCGCATCAGTGATCTACTCATCATACTTCCCCCTTTGGATCGATTCGTGATCTCGCAGGCGGGTGATGACTGCGCTTTGCACAGCCTGAATGTGAGACACGAAGGCCGATGCGGCGGTGTCCGGATTCCCATCTCGAAGAGCTGCCAGCAGGACCTCATGCCGTTGCACAAAGCCTTCCTTCTCGGTCGGACCCGGAGTCTTCCTTGTCAGTGAATCAAAGTACCAGAGCACAGGTCCCACTGAGGTCCACAGGCGAGACAGCACCGGGTTGCCGGCCACGCCCACGACCGTTTCATGGAAGGCGATGTTATGAACCGCAACCTGCGGCCAATCGCCAACTCCGGCCGCCCGGCCCATCGCAACGATGATCTCCTGGAGCGTCTCGACCTGCGCGTCGCTGAGGCGGCCGGCGACCTGCCGGGCAGCGTATCCCTCGAGCAGTTCGCGCACGGCGTAGTGGTGATGCGCGTCCGCCGCGTCAAGCGCCGCCAGGTAGAACCCGCGACGGGGCCGCCGAACGACAAGCCCCGAGCTTTCAAGGTAGGTAAGCGCCTCGCGCACCGGTGTCCGGCTGATACCGAGTTGCGCGCTGATGGCGCTTTCATTCAACCGATCTCCTGGCCCGAGCGTTCCCTCGTGTGTGGATTTCAGGATGAACGCCTGGACCTGATGGTGCAGCGAGCGCACGAGAAGGGAGTCGAAGGTCAATGCCGCGGCGGGGTTCACCCACAGGCTCAGGGCACTGGCGGACGGGACCGATCTTGGAGTGTACATTATCAACTGTATACAGTACACGGATTTCCATGGGACGTCAAACGGGCGCCCGATTCCAAAGGCATCATGCGTACCGACCCCGGCTGCCAGGATTGAGCCAGGCCTCGAAATCCTAGCCGACTGTTGACAGCGCGAGAGTGATCACCGCATTCGCCATGGCCGGCGGCATCGCCCACCAGAACCACCCGCGTCCCGCAAACAAGAGTGGATAGGCAAACGCGGTATTCAGGATCATCCCCCAAC
>JBQTJG010000285.1:0-2676 GCA_052387355.1 Armatimonadota bacterium
TTTGAGCGGATCGTTCGGCGACCGGGGTGGGTACGTGCGGTGGGGGACGCGCTGCCGGTGAGCTGGCCGGCCGTGTCCCAGCACCTGACGGTGCTCAAGCAGGCGGGGCTGGTCACCGATCGACCAGAAGGGACCCGCCGCATCTATCGCGTTGACCCAGCGAGGGTCGCCGCCATGCGCAAGTACCTGGACCAGATGTGGGACACGGCGCTGGCGGCGTTCACGGCGGCAGTCGAGGACCAAGAGACCAAACGCACGAGGGGAGGAGACTGATGACTCAGCGCGTCGACACCGTGGTGCGCAGGACGATTACCGTGGCAGCATCGCAGCAGCGCTCATTCGAGGTGTTCACGGCCCAGTTCGGCAGCTGGTGGCCGAAGGAGTATCACATCGGCGAGGCCGAGATGGCCGATTTCATCCTGGAGCCCAAGGTCGGCGGTCGGTGGTACGAGGTGGGCGTGGACGGTAAGGAGTGCGTGACCGGACGGGTAACGGCCTTCCAGCCGCCCGACCGGCTCATCCTGGCCTGGCATCTCGACGGAAGCTGGCAGTACGACCCGGACCCGCAGCACGCCAGCGAAGTCGAGGTGCGGTTCATCGCCGAAGGGCCAGCGCAAACCAGGATCGAGCTGGAACACCAGGGGTTCGAGCGGCACGGGGCTGGCGCCGATGCAGTTCGCGGCAGCGTGAGCAGCCCGCAGGGGTGGTCGTACTGCCTGGAGTTGTTCGCGAAACAGGCGTCTGCTTGACGGGAGCTCGTGGCCGGGCCGAGGACGCGTCCCTGGCCCAGGCGGGCGCCAATCCCTTCCGGCTGGGGCCCACCAGGCAAAGCAGACAAGCGCGAATAGCGTACGTACGACGTGGGAGATGAAACGAAACGATGAAATGAGCCCCGTTGTGCATCTTGAAATGCCGGTCGGTGGTCATCGCCGTTGACGACGCCATAATGCGTTGCGCAGGAAAAGAAGCGCGCGCGAAAAAAACCAACAGAATCCGTTTGACAATGGGTTGCGTGAGATACATAGTCAATGGGTTGTTACGCACGATGTCTTGGCTCCGAAATCAACTGGACACGTCCGACTTGATTTTGTGAGAGTTCTCTTCGACATCAGACAACCTGTTCGAGGGCAGGCTGAGTGCCAAGCGGCAGCCGTGCGCCCCCGGTCAGTTGCTGCAGCTTCTCCTTCGCCGCTTTCGCCCACCCCTGCCATTTCGGCAGCTCAACCGCGTGGCCATGCACGTAGACATCGGCCGGCGTCAGCGGGTCACCCCCGCCCGGCGGAATCAACGCCCAATGCGGCCTGACCTCATTGTAGCGACGACGGAATGTTTCCAGCGAACCGCGGGCCTCGCCCGGGCTGGCGTAGAGCTTCCAGTACACCTCCTCGGTCTTCAGCGTCTGATGGAACCGCTCCAGCAGCCCGAGCTGCGTGGGGGTGCGGTAGGCGATGCGCACCTGCGCATACTGGCCGTCGATGTGGCGGCGGAAGGCACGGGCCATGAAGCTCGAGCCGTTGTCGGTGACCAGAAACGGGGTCTTCGCGAACGGTCCGTGCAGCCGCTCGGCCTCCGCGCGCGCCACATCGAGGGCGGCCGTCACCGCGCGCGCGCTGTAGCTCGGTGTGAAATGGCAGGCGAGCAGATAGCGCGTGTAGTAGTCAATCACCGTCACCGCGTACCACCAGCCGTGTCCCGGGATGTGCAGGTAAGTGACATCGGCCTGCCACAGCTCGTTGGGGGCCTGCGGCAGCAGCTCAAAGAGCCGCGCGGCCTGGTAGAGCGCCGCCTCGCGCACCCGCCGCTTCTGCAAGAGGCCGTCGGCCTTGAACACACGATACACCTGCTTGTTCGTCACCTGGAGCCCCGCGCGCCGCGCCACCACCGCGATACGCTTGTACCCCCACCAGGGATAGCGGTGCGCCAAGGCCGTGATCTCGGCGGCGAGCGCCTCGGGGACGCCCTTCGGTTTGCGCCCCGGCGGGCGCGGCGCGGGCGCGGGCTTCGCATACCACACCGAGCGCGCAATCCCGAGCGCCGCAAGCACGCGACTGAGCCGCACCGCCGGGATCGCCTGAGACGCCTGGGTGACCATCGCCCGCCGCTCCACGCTCAGCTCGAGCCCCCCGAGAGTTTTTTTAAGATCCGATTGGCAATGGTCAGCTCCCCGATCACCTGGTCGCGCTCGGCCAGCTCCGCCTGCAACCGGCTCAGGACCTTGGTCGGCGTGGCCTCGGCACCGCGCCCGTTCAGGGCCTGTCGACCGGCGTTGATGAATTCCTCGCGCCACCGGTACAGCGTCTGCTCGGAGATCCCGGCGCGGCGCGCGATTTGCGCCGCGGGGTCTTCCTTGCTCAACAACCGCAGCACCAGCTGTGCACGCTGCTCGGCATTCAGCTCCGATTTCCTTGGCATCTCCGCCCTCCTCCGCGACACCTCAAGGCTCACTCTACCTCGTGTCCGGAGAAATCGGAGCAATACAAGGACAAGTACTTCGAGCCCGCGACTCTAAACGCGTATACGTACGTGACTGGCAATCCGGTTATATACATCGACCTCAAGGACACAGAGGCTACGAGTAGCGGTTCGGGATCATCTGAGCAGAGGCTCGCTGACTTTATCAGCCGCCTGAATGAGCTGTATGCAATAATCGAAGCCTTCGTACAAAGGGGGCATTCG
>JBQTJG010000286.1:0-2981 GCA_052387355.1 Armatimonadota bacterium
GTGGAACAGGCGGCGACCGGTCGGTGGCGCGGCCTGCCCCTCGGGGCGTGTCTCAGGCATGCGCAGGAGCATCAGGGCGGCGAGCGCGGGACACGCCGCCGCCGTGAGCCACACGACGCTGAAGCGGGTACCGGTCAGCAACGCCTCACCGATGATGGGCCCGACGGCGAACCCCCCGAAGAGCGCCACCGTCAGCATGCTCAACGCTTCACCGCGCCGCCGCGGCCCCGCGAGATCATTGACGGCGGTGGCGACGCCGACAAAGTAGAAGGCCTCACCGGCGCCCGCGAGCATACGCACCAGCACGAGCAGCGGCAGCGAATGCGCGGCAGTGTATGCGACCGCAGCCAGCGTGACCAGCGTCGCCCCGAGTAGGATCGGGAGGCGGCGACCGTACTGGTCGCCGAGACGCCCGCCGATCGGATTGCAAAAGAACCCCGGGATGCCGAAGATTCCGTACACGAGTCCGACGTGCACGTCACTGCCCCCAAGCGGTCCGCGCACGTAGAGCGGGAGGACAGGCTGAATTATCCCAAGTCCGACAAAGTACACGAACGTAGCGACCAGGATTCGGGCGAAGGGCAGGGTGAGCAGCGGGGTATTGTCAGTGTCGTTCATCGAAGCCCGTACAGGAGTTTCTCAAGGGTCGTGAGTGCACCTTTGTTGCCACGATACGCCATATGTGGTACAGTTCTACTGAGGTGACATATATAGATCATGAAGGCAATCATTGGAAAAAATGGCAGAATCGTGATCCCGGCTGCTTTTCGGCGGGCACTCGAGCTCGATGAGGGCGATGAGGTCATCCTGCGCCTTGAGCGAGACGAACTGCGTCTCCTGACTGCCCGCAGCGGGCTTCGGCGGGCGCAGGAGCTTGTCAGCCGGTACGCTCCAAAGCGGCGCTCGCTTGCCGCCGAGCTCATCGCCGAGCGCAGGCGCGAGTCGAAGCGTGAGTGAGATCGTGCTCGACGCGTCCGCGCTCCTGGCCATCTTGAGTCGCGAGCCCGGCTCCGAGCGGTGGACTGAGGCTGTGGCGGG
The DNA here is from genome assembly GCA_052387355.1 of Armatimonadota bacterium. Lineage (GTDB taxonomy): Bacteria > Sysuimicrobiota > Sysuimicrobiia > Sysuimicrobiales > Humicultoraceae > JBQTJG01. Next base: position 1,039 of record JBQTJG010000286.1, read on the forward strand.
CGCCAAGATCAGCGCCGTGAACCTGTCAGAGGTCATTGCGAAGCTGACCGACCTCGGCATGGCAGAGGATCATGTCCGCCGAGTCATCGAGCCGATTGACCTCGACGTGATTCCATTCGATGACGCGGGGACGTGGGACGCCGGCCTACTTCGGCCATCGACCCGGGCTGCGGGACTCTCGCTCGGAGACAGGGCGTGCCTGGCGCTGGGTCAACGCACGAAGCTGCCGGTCCTCACCGCCGACCAGGCGTGGAAATCCCTGCGACTCGGAGTACAGATTCGACTGGTGCGTTCCTAACACCCCGAACAGGAGCACGCCGAGCGGGCGCCGAAGGCCGAGCCCATCCCGTCCCACGGAGATGAAGACCCAATGAGCGTCCTAGGTCGTGGCATGGCTATGGTCATCGAACTCGGACCGATGGTCGTCCCCGCGGGCCTGGCGACGGCGGGCGCCAGGCAGAGGATCACCTTTATGACCGCTCCCTGGGGCGTGCCGCCGGACAAGGCTCTCCTTCAGAAGTTCGAGCAGCAGTCAGGGATTTCCGTCCAGGTGATCTCCGCGCCCTCGGCAGAGATGTACACCAAAGTCCAGGTGGCCTCGTCGAGCCGGCGGGCCCCTGCCGATGTCATCTTTCTCACCGAAGAGGCGCCATCGTTCATCGTGGCGCCCGGCTACATGGAGCCTCTGGACGCGTTCGTCGCCAAGAGCGCTGACCTCAACGTCGCCGACATCGAGCGGATGGATTTCTGGACGATCGGCGGCAAGGTCCAGGGCGTGACGACGTATGTCCAACTGGTCATGATGGACTACAACGCGAAGCGGCTCAAGGCGGGCGGATTCGAGCGGCCCGCGGCGACCTGGGAAGAGCTGCGCCAGCACGCCATCGCGCTCAAGAGCAAGGACGTGGACAAGTTCCCTCTCGCCCTTGGCGCCATCGACTGGTCATGGTTCCTGATGTCGCTGTCGGGTGGCGACGAGATGTTCGACAAAGACCTGAATCCGGTCTTCAACAAGCCGGGGTCTCCTGCCCGCAAGGCGATGGCGATGCTCATCGGCTTCTTCGCGACCGACAAGGTGATCACGCCCGACCTCCTCACCAAGGTCACCCCGCACGACGTGTTCATGGGCGGGACCGGCGTCTACCACCAGGCCTGGCAGGGGTCGCTGGCCGTGATGAACAACGCCAAGATCTCGAAGCAGGCCCCGGACGTCCGGTACGTGCTGTTCCCGGACAAGCACTACACGTGGAGCCTGGATGCCGCCATCGGCCTCTCGCGCTTCTCCACCAAGAAGGACGCCGGCTGGCGGTTCATCAAATGGTATGTCTCCCCCGAGAGTCAGCGGGCGATCTTCAAGGCCGTCGGCCTCGTGCCGTCCCGCAAGTCGGTGCAGCAGGCCCTGGGCAAGGAAGGCGCCATTGCGGATTTCGACACGATGGTGGAGCAGTCGAAGTACGTCCGGCAGCTCCCCCGTACGGTGAAGTGGTGGGGGCCGTGGACGCAGAGCGTGACCGAGGCGGTCCGGAAGGCGGCGCAGGGGCAGATCACGCCGGACGCCGCCGTTGATGCCGCTGCGAAGAGGTGGGCCGCGCTCAAGGCGCAATACCAGAAGTAGCACGGGATTCGCACAGCAGTGTTCCGGGTCCGGAGCGAGGAGCGGACCGCCTACCTGGCTATCCTGCCGGTTGGTCTGCTCCTCTTGCTCTTCGTGTACTATCCGGCCATCTCCACCTTTCTCTTCAGCCTGACCGACGCCAACCCCCGCGTGCAGGGGCTGGAAGGGACCCCCAACGCCGTCGGCGTTCTCAACTATCTCCAGACACTGAGGTCGGCAGAATTCTGGGGGAGCGTCTGGCTGACGCTCAAGATCGTCCTGATGGTGCTGCCCCTGCAACTCGCAATCGGGCTTGGGGCGGCCCTGATCCTGAACGAAGGGTTCCCCG
>JBQTJG010000287.1:0-2329 GCA_052387355.1 Armatimonadota bacterium
CCCGCGACCCCTCTTCGAGGACCGGCGCGATCAGTAAGGCGTCCCCCAACAGAAACGCGTCCTGCACTCCCCACAGGTCGGGATCTTGTGCGTCCGGCCAGAACAGCGGTCGCACCAGAGGATGGCCTGTCTGGCTTGCCTCCCACGCGAGCGTGTAGAGATAGGGAAGAAGACGATAGCGGTTCTTCAGTACCTCGCGGGCAATGCCGAGAGATGGTTCACCAAAATGCCAGGGTTCTCGTCGTGGAGTGAACTTCGCCGAATGAGTGCGGAAGAAAGGCAGAAATGCCGCGAGCTGCAGCCAGCGCACGTACAGTTCGGCTGAGGGGGACCCGCTGAATCCGCCGACGTCCGGACCGGTGAGGGGGATGCCACAGAGCCCGAGCCCCAGGACGGTCGCCACGGTCTGACGCAGCGCGCCCCAGGTGCTCTCGACGTCGCCGGTCCAGTTCCATGCGTACCGCTGCCCTCCGGCCCAGCCTGAACGGGACACGATGAACGGCCGCCGGTCGGGCCGGTGCGCGCGCAGGGCTTCATATCCCGACTGGTTTTGAAGGAATCCGTACAGGTTGTGGGCCTCGAGGTGATCACCACCCCGGCCGTCGAGCGCGTGACGCGTGGGCGCGGGAAGGCTCGGATCCCCCAAGAGCGCAAACGCGGCGGGCTCGTTCATGTCGTGCCAAAAGCCGGAGACTCCGGCGTCCAGGAGGCGAGGATACTGCCGGCCCCACCACGCGCGCGTCTTTGGATCGGTGAAGTCCGGGAAGGCGCACCAGCCCGGCCAGACCGGCGCCGTGGCCAGTTGACCGTCGGGCAGGCGGCAGAAGACGCTTTCTGCTTCCCCTTCGGTGAAGATTGCATACCCGCGATCGTACTTCACGCCGGGGTCGAGGATGGTGACCAGGCGCACTCCTTTGTCCGAAAGGTCGCGGGTCAGTCCCGCGAGGTCCGGGAAGTGCCTGGCGTCGACTGTGAATACCCTGAAGCCATCCATATGATCAATGTCCAGATGAATCGCGCTCAGGGGGAGATCGTGCGCGCGGAAACCGTCGGCAACTTCCCGTACTTCGGCCGCGGTGTCATACGACCAGCGAGATTGGTGGTAGCCGAGCGCCCAGCGGGGCGGCAGCGGCGCTCGCCCGGTAAGCTCAGTGTACCGTTCGAGCGCGCGCGCGGGCGGACCCGGGATCAGATAGTAACGAAGCGCGCCGCCGTCGAACCGCGCCTCGGCAAGCTCGCCGAGCGCAAATGCGCCACGGAAAGAGTTCTCATAGAAGACCAGATAGCTCCCCTGCCTGTGCACGGCAAGGTAGACGGGAAGACACAGGTAGATGGGATCGTCGCCCGGGCTGTGGCCGGCGCCGGGATCGCGGTTCCACATGCGGTAGGCGCGCCCGCGCAGATTGAACGGCACCGTTCTGTTGCCGAGTCCATACACGTGCTCGTCCGCCTGTAGGCGCGCCTGATGGATAATCTCGGCTCCGCGGCGCTGTGGAGGGAGTTCCTCGCGCAGTGTATGCCCAGTGGCATCGAGAAACCGTAGGCTTCCGTCGTGACGTACGTCGACGCGCAGGGCATCGGTCGCGAGTTCCCAACTGGCCGGGCCCTCGCGCAGCGTAACGGCCACGTCGGGCCAGTCTGTTTTCGCCAGCGCGTAAGGAACCGGGAGAGTGCCTGGACCCCAGGTGACCCTGACCAGGTCAGAGGCCAGGAACCGAACCTCGAAGTCCGTTCGCTCAAAGAGGAATCGCGCCCCGTCGGAAAGGGCCTCGACGATCAGGTACCGGCCGGGACGCTCGGGAGCTCCTGGTGCCGGTGGTCGGGAGAACCGCCGCTCGGCCAGGGCCTTCACGATGGAATAGTGGAGCGACCGGGCGATACCCCACAACCCGATGAAGCGGAGCGCGGTGAAGAATTTCGAGATCGCTACGATCATCCGCTCGGTCAGCCCGTGACAATGTACTCGACCGCCTCAGGGTTCTCGATGCGCATCGGCGCGTCAGTCACAACCGCAGGCGGCTCAGTCCGATCGTCCATTTCTTCGCCGGGGAAGCTATGGTATCTTGCCAGGGTGACATTGAGCTCCCTGACGAGCGGAGCGAATGGCTAGACAGCAGGGTTATAAGCTGACCACGGAGGCGAATGTGGATGGGCCGGGGATTGGAAGTCCCTCAGCCCCTTGTGAAGGCTGGTATCCGCTAGAGAACTGGGCGAGGGCCAGTGGTGTAGTGTTTTGTGCGGAGGCGGGTCAGCCGGTTACGGACTTCTTCATCCAGCGTTCGGGCCCATGGTTCAGCGCACAAGAGCAGCCACTCTACCAACCCCGAGG
>JBQTJG010000288.1:0-20558 GCA_052387355.1 Armatimonadota bacterium
GGGGGGGGGCGGGGGGGGCCCCGGGGCGCTCCGGGGCCCCCGCCCGCGGCGTTCCTATCGGCCTTTTTCGATCGTGTGGACCTCGTACAGCACGGCCGAGTTGTTGAAGTCGGCGGCAGACGACGCAGGAAACTTGATGCTGGTCTTGGTGGCCATGAAGCCACTGAAATGATACAGCGGGATGAACGCAGCGTCCCGGGCGATCTTCATCGCAATCGCATCCAGGAACCGCTTGCGGGCGTCCCGGTTCGTCACCGACGCGGCCTGATCGATGAGCAGGTCGAGCTCGGGGTGTGCGTAGTTGTTGATCGCCGATGCCGAGTGCCAGTAGAATGCGGGGTCAGGCTCGAAACTGTAACCGTTCCACCAGAGATAGGCCTCGAACTGCTTGTCCTCGAACAGCCGCTTCTCGAGCGTCGGCCGGTCGAGACGCTGGATCTCCATGTTCACGCCGATCGCGCGGAACTCCTGGCGCAGAGCCACGGCGTATGACTCGGGATCGGAATCAGTGGCGCCGGACTGGATCAGCACCGTGAACTTGAACGGCCTACCATCCTTTTGCACGATACCGTCCGGTCCTGGCCGGAACCCGGCCTCGCTGAGCAGTTCCTTCGCCCGGGCCACGTCCTTCGAGTACTTTGGGATATTGGGATTGTGGGCCCAGCTCGAGGGCGGGCCGATGACCGACCAGGCCACGGGGACGTCGCCGGCGATCGCCCTCGCGAGTTGCTCGCGGTCGAAGGCGTAGGCCAGCGCCCGGCGGACCCGCACATCGCTGAAGTGACTGGTCTTGAGGTTCATGTTGAGCGCATAGATCCACCCGGCGTTGTACGAGTAGATCCTGGTGTTGGGGATGCGGCGGGCCGTCTCGATCGCGTCGCGGCTATTGACACCGATGAAGTCGACCTCACCCTTCGCGAAGGCGGCCAACGCGGCGTTCTGATCGCCCAGCGCCCGATCGACCCAGAAGTCCAGCTTCGGCTTCCCCATATAGTAGTCGGGGTTCGCCGCCATTCGGATGAACTGCCGGTCCTGGAGCTCCACAAACTTGAACGGCCCGGTGCCGACCGGCCTCGCGTTGAAATCGGCAGTGGCGAGTTCCTTGCCCTCCAACAGGTGCCTGGGCACGATCATGTTCCACTGGGACATGTTGAAGATGAACAGGGCGGACGCCGATGACAGGTGGAACCGCACCGTGTTCGTGTCGACCTTCTCGACGCGCACCGGCTGCCCGCGCACCAGGTAGTACCGCCGCATCGGGGAGTTGTTCCGCACGTTCAGCGCCGCCTCTGCGGTGAACACGACATCGTTCGCGGTGAACGCGCGGCCGTCGTGCCACTTGACGTTGCGGCGCAGATGGAACGTGTAGGTCAGGCCGTCCTCCGACACGTCCCACCGCTCTGCGAGTTGCCCTCTGGGCCGGAGATCGGTCGTGTAACTGACCAGGCCCTCGAACATCCACAACTGCGCCCGCGGATTTGACGATCGCACGAGCGGGTTGACCGGCACCGTCGGTGGCTGGCCGACGATCCCGCGTACGAACGTGTTCTGCTCGGATTGGGCACTGGTCAGCGGCACGCCCAACGCCGCCACCAGCGACGCCGCTACCAGCGCGAACACCAACCGCCGTCCATTCATCGCAAACCCCCCTCTGCTCAACGCGTCTCAGTCCTTGCTTCTGCCCGTGGGCGCCGATCCCCTACCGCAGCGTCGGCACGCGGGTCCAGGTGTTTCCCTGAATCCGGATCATCACCGCCGCCCGCTCGTCGAGGCCCATGTGATCCTTGGGCGACATAGTGAACACCCCCGTGATGCCGATCACTTCTTTGGTCCCGGCCTCGATCTCATCGCGCAGCACACGCCGGAAGCCCCCCACGTTGTCCGGCAGGAAGCCCCGCTTCAGCGTGCGTTCGAGCGCAGGCTTGAGGATGAGCATGGCGTCGAGCGCATGCCCGCCGAACGTGTTGCGGGTCCCGGGCCCGTACCTGGACTCGTAGCGGCGGGCGTACTCGACGAGCACCGGCCTCTGCTTGTCGGACGGAGAGAGCTGCTCGGCGATGAGCACCTTGCCGGCGGGGAACAGTACGCCCTCGACGCTGGCGCCCCCGAGATCGAGGAAGGTCTTGTTGGCGACACCGTGGCTCTGGTAGACGGGGAGGGTGTGCCCCAACTCACGGACGTTGCGGTTGGCGACGTTGGCCCCGGGGGGGATGGCCCAGATGAGGATCGCCTGGGGGTTGCGACCCATGGCCCGTGTGACCTGCGTGCTCACATCGGTGGCCGCGCGGGCGAACGCCTCCCTGGCCGCGATCTCGACACCTTTCTGCGGAGCGATCTTGTCGAGCTCCACCAGTCCGCCCTGGCCGAATGCGTCGTCGAAGCCGATGAAGGCGACGCGCTTGATGCCGCTCTTCACCATGTGGCTGGTAATGACATCGATCATCAGCCGGTCGGTCTGAGGGGTCTTGAAGACCCAGTAGCGCTGCTCGACCGGCTCGATGATGCTGACCGATGCCGCGAGCGAAATAGTCGGCACGCGCGCCGCTTGTGTCGATGCGATGATGGCCAGACTGGCAGGGGTGGTCGTGCAGCATACGACCGCCGCGACCCGTTCCTCCTCCATGAGACGCTTCACAGCGAGCACGGCCCTCGTCGGGTCACTCTCGCCGTCCGTGATGAGGTACTGGATCTTCACCGGGCCCGTGGGGCCCTGGACGGTGCCCATATCCTCCTGATACAACTGGACGGTGTTGCGTTCCGGAACGCCGAGCGACGACGCGCCGCCTGTGATGTCGACAACGAAGCCGATCTTGACGGCCCCCTGCTGCGCCGCGGCCGGGAGCGTGAGCACGGACGCCAGCAGCAGAATCATGACCACGCGTGCCATCCTTACCACCCCCTCCAATGGCTGGCGGTGCGGGCGTGAGGCGCCAATCTTTTTCGGCGGTGCGCCGGGGTCCCCCTGCGTTGGGGTCCGCCGACGCGCCAACGGCCCCTGTGTTGGGGCTCAGTCGACGTGCCCACCGAGGTACGAGGCCTGTACCCTGGGATTCGTGGCCAGCTCGCGGCTGGGGCCTTCCAGCACGATGCGGCCGCCCTCCATCACATAGGTGCGGCTCGCCACTTCGAACGCCGCGTTGGCGTTCTGTTCCACCAGGAGGAGGGAGAGGTCCTGGGTCCGCAACTCGCCGATGACGCGGAGGATCTCGCGGATCACCAGGGGCGCCAGCCCCAGCAGCGGCTCATCCATCAGGAGCAGACGGGGTCTGGCCAGCAGTGCCCGCCCGATCGCAAGCATCTGCTGCATACCTCCTGAGAGCGTTCGCGCGGGAAGCCGGTCGCGGTCACGAAGCAGAGGGAAGAGCCGGTAGACGAACTCGATCTCGCCGTCGAGCTCCTGCCGCGCCACCTTCCCCCGGCGATGATAGGCTCCAAGGAGCAGGTTGTCCCGAACGCTCATCGAGTCGAAGAGCGCTCGGCGTTCCGGCACCAGCACCAGTCCCGCGCCCACGAGGACCTCTGGAGGGCGCCCGGCCGTTGTCCGGCCATCAAAGACGATCGTCCCGCGGCTCGGGATCAAGCCCACAATCGCGTGCAGCATCGTCGTCTTGCCAGCGCCGTTTGCGCCGATCAGCGCGACGACCTCGGCGTGGGCGACATCGAGCGATGCGCCGCGCAGAGCCTCGATGGGGCCGTACGACGCCCGGAGGTCTTCCACAGCGAGCAGCGGGGCGGCCACGGCGAGCGTGGAGGCTCCGTTCATGCGGGCTCCTCTCCCAGGTACGCGGCGATGACCCGCGGGTCGCGCTGCACGTGCGACGGGATGTCCTCGGCAATACGCTCGCCGTGGTTGAGCACGAGCACGCGATCGGCGATCCCCATGACCAGCCTGACATCGTGCTCGACCAGCAGTACCGTCACGCCGCCCGCGCGGATCCGCCGGATCAGCGCGACGAGCGCCCGCCGCTCGGCTGCCGACAGACCGGATGCCGGTTCATCCAGCAGCAAGAGGCGCGGCCTCGTCGCCAGGGCGCGCGCCATCTCGAGCAGGCGCTGCTGGCCGAAGGGCAGAGCGCCCGCTGGCTGTGCCGCGTGGGTGGCGAGTCCGACCTGACCGAGGACGTTCATCGCTTGCCCGGCGGCCTCCGCTTCCTCGCGGCCGGACAAGTGGAGCATCGAGGGTGCGAAGCCGGCGCGCAGATGGCGGTGCATTCCCACCAGCACGTTATCGAGCACGGACAGATCCGGAAAGACCCGCGGCGTCTGGAACGTCCGCGCCACACCCATCGTGGCGATGCGGTAAGCAGGGAGCTGCTCGACGCGCTCCCCGGCCAGTCTGATCGATCCGCCGGTCGGGTGCAGCACCCCGGAGATCAGATTGAAGGCCGTGGTCTTCCCCGCGCCGTTCGGACCGATCACCGCGTAGATTTCCCCGGCGTGCACCTTGAAGGAGAGATTGTGGACGGCGAGCAGGCCGCCGAACCGTTTCTCAAGACCGCCGATGTCCAGCACGAGCTCGCCGGCCTTGTGGGCGGCCTCCGGGGCGGCATCGGTCCCACCCTCGACTGGAGCAACGGGAACAGCGTGGGGCCGGGGCGCTTCGAGCCGGAGCCGCCTGATGATGAACGGCCAGGCGCCACCCGGCGCGAAGACCACCACGCCGGCCAGCAGGAGCCCGAACGCGACGATCTCATACTCCGCGGACGCGCCTCCGCGGAAGAACCGGGGCATCACATCCCGCAGGAACTCGCGCAGTAGCGTGACGACCGCCGCGCCCAGCACAGCGCCTGGGAGGTGTGCAATCCCACCGATGACGCTCATCACGAGGACAAAGATCGAGAACTCGAACGCGAACGGCGAGGGGCTGACAAAGGAGAGGTAATGGACGTACAGGCTGCCCGCAAACCCTGCCAGCGCCGCGCTCAGCGCGAAGACGCGCGCCTTGTAGTACGCTGGATTGATCCCTAGCGTCCCGGCCACAACCTCGCTCGCCCGGATGGCCGCCAGCGCTCGGCCGATGCGTGAATCAATCAGATTTCGGCCAAGCCACAGCGCTCCGAGCACCAGGGACCAGACGGCGAAGTAATAGATGCGGTCACCGCTCAGCACTGTCCCGCCGATTTGGAACGGCGGGATGCCGGTCAGCCCCGTGGGCCCGCCGGTCAAATCCTGCAGGTTGCGGATGACGACGTCCACGATGATGTTGAACCCGAGGGTCCCCAACGCCAGATAATGGCCACGGAGCATCAGGATGGGGGCGCCGAGCAGAAACGCCACCGCGGCAGCCCCGGCTGCCGAGAGCGGAAAGGCGACCCAGGGCGAAAGGCCCAGGCGCAGTGTCGTCATCGCCGACACGTACGCGCCGATCCCATAGAAGGCGGCCTGCCCCAGTGAGACTTGCCCCGCCGCGCCGCCCAGCAGGGTCAGGCCGATCGCGAGCAGGCTCGACAGCCCGATGAACAGGAAGATCGAGAGCGACAGGCGCCCGGCGACGAGCCAGGGGAGCGCGCCGAGCGCGGCGATGAAGACGAGGGTCCACCAGCGGGTCCGGCTCACTCCTGCGCGCGCTCCTCGCTGACCAGGACCCCCTCCCGAGCCGCCGCCAGCGCGCGCCAGAGCAAGACGACGACGAGCACCCCGAAGGCGATCGCGTCCCGATACCCGGACGAGATGAGCCCGGCGCCGAGCGACTCCACGACGCCGAACGTCAGGCAGGCAGCCACGGTCCATGGGTAGCTGGCGAACCCGACGACGACCGCACCGACAAATCCTTTCAAGCCGAGAATGAGGCCCATGTCGTAGGTGGCCAGGGTCAGCGGTGTGATCAGCACCCCAGCGATGCCGCCCAGGGCCCCGGAGATCGCAAAGGACTGCAGGCCCAACAACTCGACGTTCATGCCGTAGAGCCGGGCGGCCGTAGCATTCACTGCGCAGGCCCGCAGGGCCCTGCCCTGAATGGTGCGAGTGAAGAACAGGTACGCGGCAGTCAGGATCAGGCCGACGGCTGCGAACACCCAGAGGCTTTGCCGATTCAGGACGGCGCCGGCGATGCGCAGCGGCGGTCCGGCGGAGAAGGCCGGCAGGTTGTACGGCTCTGTGCCCCAGAGGATCAGGAAGACGCCGCGGAGCGTCAGGTGCGCGGCAATGGTGATGATGAGCAGCACGAGCGGCGTGGCGGCGCGCGCCGGGCGGATGGCCATCCGATGGACACCCGCGCCCACCCCGCCGGTGACGATGACAGCGATGAGGATCGACAGCCAGTAGGGGAGTCCGCGCGCAACCAGCGTCGCGGTGAGGAGCGCGCCCAGTGCCGCGAACTCGCCCTGCGCGACGTTCACCACACGAGTGACGCTATGGATGATGACCAGCCCGAGCCCGATCAACGCATAGATCGCGCCGTTCACGAGGCCGCTCGCGATGAACTGCGCGATCTGCTGCTCAAGCGTCATGCGCCATCTTTTTCTCCGGTCGGCCCGGGAATCCCCCGGTTGTGCGGCAATGCCAGGGCAGGAAGGCCCCGAAACTGGATCGAACCTCACCTCGATTCCACACAAGAGCGCAGAGGTGCGAACTGACGTGCGCGGGTCCCTGGTCCCTCTGGTCACACCGTTTCGGAACGGGGAGGTCGACGACCGAGCGCTGGCCGACCTGATCGAGTGGCAAATCGACAGCGGCAGTCACGGCATCGGGGTGTGCGGTACCACCGGCGAGCCCGCCGCACTATCGACTGACGAACGCGAGCACGTCATCGAGGTAGCTGTGCGCACTGCGCGGCATCGGGTACCGGTCCTGGCGGGCACCGGGTCGGTCAACTTCGACGAGACGCTGCGGCTGACGCGCTTCGCGAAGACGGTCGGCGCGGACGCGGCGCTCGTTGTGGTGCCGTACTACACCCGGCCCAGCCAGGAGGGGCTCTACCAGTTCTTCCGGAAGATTGCGGACGCCGTCGACATTCCGATCGTCCTCTATAACATCCCGGGCCGCACCGCGATCAACCTCGAGGTCGAGACCACGGCGCGCCTGGCGCGCGACTGCCGCAACATCATCGGCATCAAGGAGTCCAACAAGGATCTCGAGCACATCTGCCGCGTGATGCACCGCTGCGGTGCCGATTTCCTGGTGTACTCCGGGATCGAGCTGCTATGCTTTCCCATTCTCGCATTGGGTGGCGCTGGACATGTCAGCGCCACTGGGAATGTGATGCCGCGCGAGGTGGCCCGGCTCTACGATCTGGCCGCGGTCGGGAAGTGGGACGAGGCCAGGGACCTGCATTACCACCTCTTGCCGATGAACGACGCCCTCTTCATCGAGACCAACCCGGTGCCTGTCAAGACCGCGCTCGGCCTCATGGACAAGTGTCGCGCCGACGTACGGTCGCCCCACGCGCCACTGCGCCCTGACAACGAAGCGACGTTGCGTCAAGTGATGGCGGGATACGGACTGCTGCCGGGCGTCGCCGCGGGCCAGGTGGAGTCGCCCGCGCGGCGATGAGGTCGGCACGGTTCATCGCCGATGGCCGGGTACATCGCGGCCGGCTCGATGGCGATGTCCTGATCGACGAAGGAGGTCGCGCACATCGGCCCGAGGATGTCACCTGGCTGCCGCCGGCGGCGCCGAGCAAGATCCTGGGATTCGCACTCACGTACCGTGACCACGCCGCCGAGCTGGGTATGGGCGCCCCGCCTGAGCCCGCGGTATTCTTCAAGCCGCAGAGCAGCCTGGTCGGCCACGGCGCACCGGTCGTGTATCCGGATGGCGTGGAATATATGCATTACGAGGCCGAACTCGCGGTGGTGATCGGCCGGCGAGCCCGGCGGTTGCGCCCTGAGGCGGTCCCGGACGTCATTCGAGGATATACCATCGCCAACGACGTGACGGTCCGTGACTTCATCACGAACTTCTTCCGGCCTCCCGTCAAGGCCAAGGGGTGGGACACATTCTGTCCCATCGGCCCGGTAGTCCTCGAGGGCGAGATCGCCGATCCGCATCGTCTCGGGCTACGGGCGTTCGTGAACGGCGAACTCCGGCAGGAAGGCACGACGGCTGATCTGGCCTACACCGTGTGGGACCTGGTGGCGTTCCTGAGCGACTTTATGACGCTTGAGCCCGACGACGTTGTCCTCACAGGCACACCCCGCGGCATCTCGCACGTGCATCCAGGGGACCGGATGCGTATCGAGGTCGACGGGCTGGGCGCGCTGGAAAATCCGGTCGTGGCGCAGGGACCGATCTCGTGAGCGACGCGTGGGCATAGGCTGATGGGTGCGCGGACAGGACGGCAGTTCATCGACGGAATCAAGGCCAATCCCCAGGAGATCTGGATCGGCGGTGAGCGGGTCGCCGACCCGGCGACGCATCCGGCATTTCACCATATCGTGGGCAGCATCGCGGCCCTCTACGACATGCAGCACGACCCCGCGCTGGTCGACGACATGACATACGTCTCTGCCTCATCCGGGACGCGGGTGGGCCTGTCGTTCCTGACCCCGCGCAGCCACGAAGATCTCGCGCGCGTCCGGGGCACGATGAAACGCTGGGCCGATTATTCCGGTGGGATGTTGGGCCGCTCACCCGACTACCTCAACCGCGCGCTCATGGCCTACGCGGCGGCGGCAGACTACATGGCGGCGAACGATCCCAGGTTCGGCGAGAACATCCGCCGGTACTATGAGTACGCGCGCGAGCACGACCTCTGTCTGACGCACACGCTCATCAATCCACAGGCGAACCGGTCGGTCGGCCCCGCGAGACAGGCCGATCCGTATCTGGCTGCCGGCATCGTCAAAGAAACAGGCGATGGGATCGTTATCCGCGGCGCGCGCATGCTGGCGACCCTCCCGGTCAGCGACGAGATCATGGTGTTCCCGTCGACGCTGCTGCGGGGCGGACAGGAAGACGCGCCGTATGCATTTGCGTTTGCGATCCCCACGGCGATCCCGGGCCTGCGCTTCATCTGCCGGGAGTCGTTCGACTACGGCCGCAGTCCTCTCGATCACCCGCTCGGCAGCCGGTTCGAGGAGATGGACGCCGTCGTCATCTTCGACGATGTGGTGGTGCCGTGGGACCGAGTTTTCCTGCTGCGTGACGTCGAGCGGTGCAACCGGGCGTTTGCCGAGACGCGCGCCGTCGTCCACATGGCCCATCAGGTCGTCACCAAGAACGTCGCCAAGACCGAGTTCGTCCTCGGGGTCACCGCCCTCATCGTGGATGCGATTGCCATTGACCAGTTTCAGCACGTCCAGGAAAAGGTGGCCGAGATCATCCAGTATCTTGAGGCGATGCGGGCGTTCCTGCGGGCGAGCGAGGCTGATGCGGCGATCGACCGGTGGGGAGTGATGACGCCGGCATGGCCGCCGCTCGACGCCGCCCGCAACATGTACACGCGCATGTACCCCCGCATGGTGGAGATCATCCACCAGCTCGGCGCCAGCGGCCTGATGGCGATCCCGAGCGCCGCCGAGCTGGCCGGCGCGCAGGGGTCCACGATCGATCGCTACTATCAAGCTGCAAGGGCCGACGCCCGCGATCGCATCCGTCTCTTCCGGCTTGCGTGGGACCTGGCGCTCAGCGCATTCGGCAGCCGGCAGGCGCTCTACGAACGGTTTTACTTCGGCGATCCTGTGCGGATGGCGGGCGCCATGTTCGCCGGCTACGACAAGGCTCCATACATGGAGCGCGTGCGCGCGTTCCTTGCCCAGGCCGAGGAGGAGGCTGCCGCGCCTGGGTCGGACGCCGCGACTCAACACGGCGCTCCAGCCGCCAAGCGATCGTGACGAGGGCCGACGCCGGAACGACCGAAGACGCCGCGCCGGATGCTAGGGCTTTCCGTCGCACCGTCGGCCTCTTTGCCACAGGGGTGACTGTCGTGGCGGTCCAGACACCTGACGGCATCATCGGCATGACGGCCAACGCGGTCACCTCGGTCTCGCTTGATCCCCTTCTTGTGCTTGTCTGCGTCGACCACACAGCGCGCCTGAGCAGTCATCTCGCGGTGGGGGGTCCGTTTTCCATCAATGTCCTTAGGGACGATCAGGAGGTGCTCTCTCGCTATTTTGCGAGCGGGTGGCGCGACCTGCCTCCTCCTGAGTTCCGCTTCGAACCGTGGGGCGCCGCGCCTCGCCTCGTGGGTGCGTTGGCCGCGATCCGGTGTGTGGTCGAGCGGCTCTACGACGGCGGCGACCATGGGATCGTGATCGGCCGCGTCGTCGGGCTCCATATCGGCGGCACGCAGCAGAACCCACTCCTGTTCTTTGCCGGCCGGTATCGCCGGCTGGCGCCGCTGGTTTCGACTGCCGCGCCCCCCGAGGAGTTGGGGCCTGAAGGCGTCTCGATCTACTATGAAGAGTGGAGCGCCGAACATCGGGCGCCGGCGAGGACCATCGAGCCGCACGAATGAGCTTTCCGCACATCATCCGGGCCGGGCATATTGCGTTCCGATCCACCGACCTGGGACGCGCACGGGCGTTCTACGTCGACCTGCTCGGGTTCGTGGAGACGGCGGCCGCCCCCGACGCTCTCTACCTTCGGGGTCTTGAGGAGCAGGACCACCATAGTCTGATGCTCCTGCGAGCGCCCGCGGCGGGAGTATCTCACATGGCCTTCAAAGTCGCTTCACAGGACGACCTGGACCAACTAGAGGAGATGGCGCGCGGCGCCGGCCTGCCCGTCAAGAAGGTCGGAGAGGGCGAGGAACGTGGCATGGGGCGAGGGGTTCGTGTCCAGGATCCGGGTGGGTTGCCGGTTGAGTTCTACGCCGACATGGAACCGGTTGAGCGTCTGCTCCAACGCTTCGACCGGTACCGCGGGCCCCACGTCATGCGGATCGACCATTTCAACTGCCAGGTGCCCGAGGTGGCGCCGCTCTTTGAATGGTACACAAGAACCTGGGGATTCCGGTGCTCCGAGTATACCGAGACTGAGGACCATCCGCCCAGGCTCTGGGCGGCATGGCTCCACCGCAAATCGAACGTCCACGATATCGCGCTTATGACGGGAATCGGTCCGCGACTTCACCATGCTGGGTTCTGGCTGCCCGAGGTGACAAATGTGATCAGGGCGTGCGACATCCTTGCAGGCGCCGGGCATCAGATGGCGATCGAGCGGGGACCCGGCCGCCATGGCATTTCGAATGCGCTTTTCGTCTACCTGCGCGATCCCGACGGCAACCGGATCGAGTTGTACACCGGAGACTACCTGACGGCTGATCCGGATCGCGCGCCGCTGCGTTGGGCCATCAACGACCCGATGCGGCAGACCTTCTGGGGCCACGCTGCGCCTGCGAGCTGGTTCGATGAGGCATCGCCGGTGGAGTCGGTGGTCTCAGGAGAGTTCCTGTCGACCAGGGCAGCGACACTCCACGATCGCCCGCAGTTCGCGACGTAACCTCCCAGTAGCCCATCAATCGCGGGAGCCCCAGCTGAAAGGCTGGGGCTCCTGGCATACGGGATGGAATGAGGGTCGGGAGTGGGACCGGAACGACGTCCTCCGGCACCGTCGGCCCGGAGGGACCACCCCCGACCCGATCTCAGATCACTGACTGCAGGCGATCCTCCACCACCGATTGAGCATCGTCCCACGCGGCCCTGACGACCACTTCCATGCTGGCTACGAGTGGACCGAACTCGGCCACCACCTGACCCTGTGGATTGCGCAGTGTCAGGCCGTCTTCCTCTTCTTCGACCTGATAGCCCTCAGGAAGGCCAGACACCGCCAGTCGCCATCCCATCTTCCGCACTCCAACCGTCAGTCCGCCGGGCTCGTGTCGCTCTCCCGTCGGCTCTTAACTGACTCTTAGCCGGGGACAACCCAATCACCCTGCGGTCCTTCACGAAGATGGCGGCATTTGCCGGATTAAGTCGGGGTTTTGGTTGGACCTTCAGCAATAGTGAAGTTATGCGGGTTCCGAAGAAGGAACTTCAGCGACACCTGTCGAATCACATCCTCATCTCCAAGACAACCGAACTCCTTCAACCCACGGGCAACGCGGCAAGGATCTGAAAGCCTCTAGAAAGCCTCTTGAAGGAGGGGTCAAACGTGAGAAAGCTCACCGCCATTGTCTGCGCGTCGCTCTTGCTGCTCGTCAGCGCGACTTCCATCGGGCTAGCGCAAACCCTGGTCGCCGGACATGGTGACGGTCCGGTGCTCGACCGGGAGATGGCCGGGCATGGCGACGGTCCGGTGCTTGACCGGGAGATGGCTGGACACGGGGACGGCCCAGTGCTCGACCGGGAGATGGCTGGACACGGCGACGGTCCGGTGCTCGAGACGGCCGGGCATGGGGACGGTACGGTGCTCGGATAGCGGGCGAGGCGCACCCGGCTCGAAAGCGGAGACACATCGTCGCTCCGGAGGGATTACTGTGACACTAGGCGAGAAGATCCGCCAGGCCCGGAAGAATCGCGGCATCACCCAGAGGGCGCTCGCGGCTGGGGATCTGTCGGAGAGCTTCATCAGCATGCTCGAGCACGACAAGGTGCGGCCCTCTCTCGAGACCCTGCGCCTGCTCGCCAGCCGCCTCAACGTGTTGCTGAGCGAACTGCTCGACGCTGACCCTCCGGCGAGCAGACAGGTCACCGTCAAGATCGAGCTTGGCCGAGCGTTGCTGCGTCAGCTGCACTTCACCCAGGCCATGGAGGCGTTTCAGGACGCGGAGCGAGCTACGGCGTCGGAAATGCCGCTGGAGATCGCCTTCCGGATCCAGATCGGGCTGGGACAGGCGCTGACCGGACTCAATCAGTTCGATCTTGCTGAGCAGAATCTCGATCGAGGCCGTCTCCTTGCGGAAGCGCTTGGGCGGCCGGACCTGATCGCGCGCGTGGCCAGTGCCACAGGGTTCCTCTCCCTCCGGAAGCGCGATTTTCCGGCCGCCCGAGATGCCTTCACCAGAGGGCTCGTCGCGGTCCGATCGATCACACCCGCCGACACCGAGTTCGAAGGGGCGCTCTTGACGAACCTCGGCCGGACCTATTCTGAGCTCGGGCTCCCGGCGCAGGCGCTCGACTGCTTCCAGGCCGCCATGGATCGACTGGAGCCGATCGGCGACATTTCAACCCTGGGCCTGCTGCACTTCAACCTTGGCGTCGCCCACGAGCGACAACAGGCGTTTGACCTTGCTCGGGTGCATCTCGAGAAGGCGGCGGTGCTCTTTGAGACGCAGGAGAATCTGAAACTGCTCGGGACGGTAAAACGGAGCATCGGCATTCTCCTGATCAATCGCGGACGCCCGCTCGAAGGGGCCGAGGCGCTCCAGCAGAGCCTGGTTCTGGCCACACAACTGGCCGACGACGTGGGACGCGCGCAAACACTCACCGAGCTCGCCCGGGCATCCCTGATCCATGGCGATCTCCACGCGGCGCGAAGCCAGGCCGAGGAAGCGATTCGCCTCTCGGTGAAGATGCAGGATCCGGTTGAAGCGGCGCGCGCCGAATCGGTGATGGCGGGCGTCTGCCATCGTGAAGGCCGATTCGATGAGGCCGCGCATCGGTATGCGTACGCGCTGCATGAGTTTGAGCGCCTGCAGGCGGCGGATGAGGTTGCGCGGGTCAGTCGGGAGTACGCCTTCCTGCTGCTCGAGCGCGGGCAGGAGGGCCCGGCGGCGCGACTGTTCGCTAAGGCGTTTCGCGCTCAGGAGGGGGCGGCCGCAACAGGCTAGCGGAACTCGGCACCCTGCGTAGGAACGACAGCGGATGAAACGGTCAGGGTCAGCGGCCAAGCGCCCGATCTACGGAAGTATTCCCAATGATCTGATTGCTGCGAAAGAAACCCTCCGCGATCGACTGTTTCCCTCTACGGAGGAGAGTATTTCCAAAGCGCTCACCCTCCGCCGGACGAAGCGGTTTCAGGCGGCGCCGTCCGTCAACCTTGTCGGGATCGGAGTCGGCGAGAAGGTGACCTGGGGAAGGCGCACAGGCCAGATGTCCCTGAAGGTGCTTGTGGCGAAGAAGTACCCGAACCGAAGGATCGCCTATGCACAGCGCATTCCTGCAGCAGTCGACGGAATCCCTACTGACATCGACGAGGTCGGGTATCCACGAAAGTTCGAGGTACCCCACCGTCAACGCCACCGTCCCGTCCCCGGAGGCGTCTCCGTCGGGCTTGATCTCGACGCTGTCGGCTATCGCTTCGCAGGGACCCTGGGCGTCGTCGTGGTCGATCGAGAGGACCAGCAGACACTCTATGCCCTGAGCAACAACCACATTCTGGCCGACGAGAACCGGGTGAATACGGGCGCGGGTGTCGTGCAACCCGGGACGCTTGACGGCGGGACACCCGCGGCACGAGTCGCGCGGCTGACTCGCTTTGTTCCTCTCCTGTTTGACAACAGGAGGAACTGGATCGATGCGGCTATCGCGAAATTCGACAAAGCGGCTGGCGCGGACCGGCGAATTCTCAAAATCGGCGTGCCGACAGGAGCCGACGCCCCAAGTCTGAACCTTCTGGTCAGGAAATCCGGCAGGACCACGGGGTTGACGGAGGGGATCATCCGGGCGGTCCGTTTCGATGTGGTCAACGTCCAGTATGACCTGGGAATGGTCCGCCTCGACGACGTGATCGTCATTCGAGGCGTGGACGGATCGTTCAGCCGGCCAGGGGATTCGGGGTCAGCCATTGTGAACCCTCAAGGAAAGGTGGTTGCGCTCCTGTTCGGCGGAAGCGACGTGGTGACGTTCGCGATTCCCATCCGTCGCGTTCTGCGGCGCTTCAACGTGCGCATCGCCACTTGAGAAGGGGTGTTGTGGCCGAGCCTTCGTCATATCGAGTCCAGAAGGCCAAGCAGTCGCTGGCCAGGAAACTCATGGGGGAACTCGGGTTTATCGGTGCAGGGCTCTCCACGAGAAAGTCGGGACAGCGGGAAATCATTGTGTTGATCACGGACGCGGCCAGCCCCGTGGCATCGAAGGTTCCGAAGGAATGGCAGGGAATTTCCGTCAAGATGAAAGTCGGAGGGATTCCCCGGAGGTTTTGATCGAGTCAGGTGAGCAGATCAGGCCAGGTCTCTGAAGCCGCCGTGCCTCGCGTGGCGTCAAGGGCGATGCCCAGGTAGCGGGCCGCCAGGTCGTGTTCGTTCCGCGACCTGTGGAATTGTCCAAGTGCGGTCGCCACCTCCGACAGCTCGTGTTGAACGCCTGCAGCGGCCAAGGGCGTGATCGCTTCGGTCAAGAGAGGAACGGCCTCTTCGGGCCGCGCCTGCGCCAGCGCCGCGCGGCCCCACAGGCCCGAGGCGCGGGCAAGCGCGGCGTTCGCGCCGATCTCCGCTGCCAGCGTGCGTGCCTCGCCCGCGGTCTCGATGGCCAACGCAACGTCGCCCGTGGTCATCGCTGTCCGGCCCAGCAGGAGGAGCGCCTCGAACTCCCCGGGGCGATTCCCGCATCGACGGCAGATCGCCAGCGCTCGCTGCATGGGAACGATGGCGTCGGCGGTATCGCCGCGTGCCACGAGCAGACGACCCAGGGTGGTCTCCGCTTCAACGCCTGCCCGCCAATCGCCCGTTCCCTCCAGGAGGCGCCTGGCTTCCTGCAAGTGCTGGAGCGCTTGATCATCGGCGCCTCCCGGCCTGTACGACACCGCCAGGCGGACGAGCGCGCGGCCGTGCAGCGCATCCAGGTGGTGCCGCTGAGCGATGGTGATGGCCGATAGCAAGCGGCGCCTGGCCTGCCTGACATCCCCCATCTGTGTTGCAGCCGCGGCGATGCCCATCAGCGCCCGCGCGATCAGATCAGGGTGTCGGGTCGCCTTGCGGAGCAGCGCGATCGCACGTTTGAACGCGGCAAGAGCGGTTGAGGCGTCACCGCGACGGAGCCCGAGCAGGCCTGCGGCGAGTTCCCGACGGGATTGAAATCGAGACCCGAGCGAAGAAGCGATCGGGGCGATATCCTCGAGCACTGAGGCGGCGCGATCCAGATCGCCGGCCTCGATCTCCAGCTCCGCCTGGAGGAGCGCGGCATCGGCGAGATAGAGATGCGCCCCGGCATCCGCCGCGATCTCCCGGGCCGCGTCGATCGCACGCCGCGCTGCGCGGGCGTTGCCGGCGTCGATGGCGCTGCCTGCCGATGCCAGCAACCCGCCGACCGCCGCGAGACGCTGATCGGCCGCGTCGCCGGCCATGGTGGACAACGCCATCTGGAGCCGCCGGCCCAGAAACCGCAGTGTGTCGAGCGACGGGTCGGCGTAGCCGCCTTCGAGTTGGCTGATGAAGCTCTTCGTGTACTCCGGGCCCGCAAGGTCCGCCTGTGTGAGGCCCAGCTCGCGCCGGCGCTGTCGGATTCTCCGGCCGACCGGCGCCTCCTCGGGAGATACGTGCCGGCGAGATGGATGACGTCCCATCGGTTGCCTGACAATACCGGACACCGTGTCCCACGTCAATCTGCCCCGGCGTTTCCTTGACACTGACACACGCCTCTGGTATGGGTTGGGACATCATCGCGGAGTGTGCAATGCCGGACGGCTGTCGTGTCGGTTTGCTTGGCCTGGGCACGGTCGGCGGGGCCGTTGCCGACCTGCTCCTTCGACGAGGGGACGAGATCAGCCGGCGCGCGGGCACCTCCGTTGTGCTCCACCGGGTCGCCGTAGCCCATCCTGACCGCGCCCGCACTGCGGCGATCCCGGATCGCCTGCTCACCGGCGACGCGCGGTTGATCATCGACGATCCGGATGTGGACGTGGTGGTCGAGGTCATCGGCGGCATCGAGCCGGCTCGAACCTACATCACGACCGCACTGGGTCGCGGGAAGTCCGTGGTCACCGCCAACAAGCAGCTCATGTCGTCCCGGGGAGAGGAGCTGCTCGCCGCGGCGGCGGCGGCCCGCGTCGACCTCTTCTTCGAGGCCAGCGTCGGCGGCGGGATTCCAATCATCAAGGCGATCACGGAGTCATTGGCTGCCAACACGATCCGCCAGATCATGGGAATCCTCAACGGGACGACGAACTATATCCTGACGCGGATGTCGCAAGATGGTGTGGGGTTTGGCGAAGCCCTGGCCGCTGCACAGCAGCGGGGATTCGCCGAGAATGATCCCTCCGACGACATCGGCGGCCATGACGCCGCCGCGAAACTGGCGATCCTGGCCTCGGCGGCCTTCGGCAGCCGTGTCACCGGCGACGACGTCTACCGCGAGGGGATCCACGGCATCATGCCTCGCGATATCGCGTACACCCGCGACCTGGGATATGTGGTCAAACTGCTGGCGATCGCCAGAGAGGTCGACGGCGCGATTGAGGCCAGAGTGCATCCTGCCCTGCTCCCGGCGGCGCACCCTCTGGCCGGCATCAACGACGAGCTGAACGCGGTGATGGTCGAAGGAGATCCTGTGGGGCCCGTGGTGCTGGAGGGACGCGGGGCCGGGGGCGGACCGACGGCGAGCGCCGTGGTGGGCGATGTCATCGACGCCGCCAGGAATCTACGAAGCGGGGCCAGAGGTCGGGTGGGGTACACAGGATTCCGATCGCGACCGATCCGCGAGATCACCGGGATCGTGATGCCCTATTGCGTGCTCCTTGAGGTGACCGACCGGCCAGGAGTCTTCGCCCGGGTGGCAGGCGCGTTCGGTGACGAAGGCGTGAGCATCGCCTCGATCGGCCAGAAGAGCCGGGGCGTGACCGCCGATGTCGTGCTGGTCACGCACGAGGCGCTGGAAGCATCGATGCAGCGTGTCCTCGACCGACTGCGGGCGCTGGACGTTGTGGCCATCGTCCACACGGTCCTGCGCATCGCCGCATAGGGGCCGTCGCGTGGCACCGACACCCTGGCGCGGGATCATCGACGCCTACCGGGACTTTCTACCTCGGGTCGATCGGGTAGTGACGCTGCACGAGGGGGCCACGCCCCTGATCCCCTCGCCAGGCCTGAGCCGGCGGCTGGGCCGCCCGGTGTGGCTCAAGATAGAAGGCAGCAACCCCACCGGCTCATTCAAGGATCGGGGGATGACGGTCGCCATCAGCGACGCCGTGGCCTCCGGCGCCCGCGGCGTCATCTGCGCCTCGACCGGCAATACCGCGGCGTCGGCTGCCGCCTATGCTGGCCGCGCCGGTCTGCCGTGCTGGGTGCTCCTGCCGGCCGGCGCCGTGGCGCGAGGCAAACTCGTGCAGGCCCTGGCGTGCGGCGCTCGCATTCTGGCCATCGAGGGGCGCTTCGAAGACGCGCTCGATCTCGCGCGGTCTGCGGCGCGGGAGGGCGCGCTTGTGCTGGTGAACTCGCTCAACCCGCTGCGTCTCGAAGGCCAGATGACGGCGGCCTATGAAATTTGTGACGTGCTGGGCCAGGCCCCGGCTGCCGTTGTGCTTCCGGTAGGCAACGGCGGTAACATCACCGCGTACTGGGCCGGGTTCCGGCGCTACCAAGCCGCGAGCCGCATCAGTCGCCTGCCCCGGATGATCGGCGTGCAGGCCGAGGGCGCGAACCCGCTTCTGCGCGGCGTCCCGGTGGAGCGGCCACAGACCGTGGCCTCGGCCATTCGCATCGGCCGGCCGGCCAACTGGTCGCCAGCCGTCGAGGCGGCGACCGCGTCGGGTGGATGCTTCGTGCAGGTGACCGACACTGCTATCATCGAGGCGCAGCGAGCCCTGGCGGCCGAAGGCGTGTTCGTCGAGCCGGCCTCAGCGGCTGCGATGGCCGGGGCGGTGGCGCTCGGGACCGAGGATCTTCCCGACGGCGACCTGGTGTGCATCCTGACCGGACACGGGCTGAAGGATCCGGACGTCGCCGTCGGACGGGAACCCGTTCGACTGGCGGCCTCGCTGGATGCGCTGCAGGCAATGATCGAGCAGGAGGGAGAGGTCCGGTGGGCCTGATCGTGCAGAAGTACGGCGGCAGCTCGGTAGCGACGACCGAGCGCCTACGCGGTGTGGCTTCACGGGTTGCAGCAACCCGCCGGGCCGGGTTCGACATGGTCGTCGTAGTCTCCGCGCCGGGCGATATGACCGATGAGCTCATTGCGCGGGCGCGGGAGATCACCGATACGCCGCCTGCGCGCGAGCTCGACATGCTCATGGCCGTTGGGGAGCAGGTCTCCATCGCGCTCCTCAGCATGTGCCTGCAGGCTCAGGGCGAGCAGGCCATCTCGCTGACCGGCAGCCAGGTACGAATTCTGACGGACGGCATCCACACCAAGGCGCGAGTCCTGGAGGTCGACCGGCGCCGGATCGATGAAGAACTGGCGCGGGGACGCATCGTGGTGGTAGCCGGATTCCAGGGCGTGACGCCGGACTATGAGATCACCACGTTGGGACGCGGCGGTTCGGACCTCTCCGCTGTAGCCCTGGCCTCGGCGTTGGGCGCGGAGTCGTGTGAGATCTACACCGATGTGCCGGGAGTGTTCACGGCCGATCCTCGAATAGTTCCTGAAGCCCGGCAACTCTCGCATCTCTCGTACGATGAAATGTTAGAGATGGCGAGCAGCGGCGCCGTGGTCCTGCAAACCAGATCAGTGGAATATGCGAAGTCCTATGGGGTGCGCCTGCATGTCCGATCGACCTGGAGCGACGCGCCGGGGACGGTGGTAGAGGAGGGTCCTGAGGTGGAACGCACGCGTCTCGTGACAGGCGTGACCCACGATACAGACGTGGCGCGGATGACCATCACCGACGTGCCTGATGTTCCCGGCATCGCGCACCGTATCTTCTCCGCCCTGGCCGAGCGGCACATCAACGTCGACATGATCGTTCAAACCGGCAGCCGCGGCGGGAAGGCCGACATCTCGTTTACCGTGACCAAGCCCGACGCGGCGGCCGCAGAGGAGACGGTCCGGACGGTCGGACGGGAGATCGGAAGCGGTGAGGTGACGGCCGCCGAAGGGGTGGCGAAGGTGTCGATCGTCGGTGCGGGCATGGCCAGCAATCCCGGGGTGGCGGCGGCGATGTTTGCCGCTCTTGCCGGCGCCGGCATTAACATTCAGATGATCAGCACCTCGGAGATCAAGGTGTCGTGCGTGGTTCCGTTAGAGGACGTGCAGAAGGCGGTCAGGGCCGTCCATCGCGCGTTCAACCTGGATGCGCTCCGGTAGCCCGGGAGGAATCCCGGCGCAGGCCCGGTCGGCAGGAGGTGCCGCGGATCTTGTCGAATAGGACCGACTTACACGTGATCACGGAGACGAGTCCCAACCGTCCGGACACCGTTGCGCGGGCCTACGCAGAATCGCGCGATATCGGCGCGCGCGAGGAGCTCGTCCATCTCTGCGAAGGGCTGGTGCGCGGGATCGCCTCGGAGTACCGAAATCCTGGCTATGATGACGACCTGGTCCAGGTCGGCTACATGGGCCTGCTGAATGCCATCGAGCATTTCGATCCACAGCGGGGGACCCCGTTCCTCTTGTTCGCCCGCCACTTCATCCGAGGCGAGATCCGGCACTATCTGAGGGATCACCACAACCTGCTGCGGCGGCCGCGGTGGCTGGAGCGCGTCACCGGCCGGATCGAGCAGGCCGTTGGCGATCATGTCCGTGAGCGTGGCCGGTATCCCGGGCTCACCCACCTCGCGGAGATGCTCGACCTTGACGTGGCATCGCTGACCGAGATCCTGAAGACGCGCGAAGTGGTTCGAACGCTCTCGCTCGATGCCGAAGACG
>JBQTJG010000289.1:0-13829 GCA_052387355.1 Armatimonadota bacterium
CACGCACAGCGTCGGCGTCGTGCGCGACGCCATCATCGCGCACAGCGTCACGCGCGGCGGCAGCGGGCTGCGCTTCAGCCTGCCCGTGGTCGGCGAGACCTACGACGGCTTCCTCTCTGACATCGACCATCATTGCGACCGACGCGCCGATCCTGCCCACGCAATGCCGGCGACTGGCACAGCGGGCGACGATTGGAGTTGCGCGCATGGGCGGTATCGGCGCCAACTCAAGCGGCGATCTCTTCCTGACGTCTTCCACGGCGAACCGGGGGCTGCACCAGCCGCAGGATCCGGCCTCACTCCTGCCCGTGCAGATGTTGCCCAACGAGGGCATGACGGTGTTGTTCGAGGCCGTGGCGGAGGCGACCGAAGAAGCGATCGTCAACGCCTTGTGCGCCGCGACGACGACAACTGGGATCAACGGGCGCGTGGCCTATGCGCTCCCGCTCGATCGGCTGGTTGAAGTGTTGCGACGGTACAGCCGGCT
The DNA here is from genome assembly GCA_052387355.1 of Armatimonadota bacterium. Classification (GTDB taxonomy): domain Bacteria; phylum Sysuimicrobiota; class Sysuimicrobiia; order Sysuimicrobiales; family Humicultoraceae; genus JBQTJG01. Next base: position 488 of record JBQTJG010000289.1, read on the forward strand.
GCAGCTGCCGTCAGACGGCTAACAACGCTAGGTTGGGGTCCAGCCCGGGAGGCGGACTAGAACCGCCGGATTCGGTGGCACCGATTCGGACTCTAGATAAAGAATCCTAAAAGGTGCTACTATTAGACTGTAGTTAGGTATCTAATAAGGACCTTCCATAGGGAGAAACGATGGCGATCGATAAGGTCGTACAGATCAGTGAATTCAAGCGGAACCCTGCGAAATTCCTACAGGAGGTTCGCAGCGGCACCCCGATCACGATTACGCAGGGCAGCAAGGCGGATACGATCCTGGTGCCACGTGAGACCTGGGGGCGGCTGCGCGAGCGCCTTCAGGAATTGGAAGACGAGCTCGAAACCCGCGAACTGCTCAGCGACCCCAAGGTGCAAGAACGCCTCAAGAAAGGGCTGCCCGAGCGCGGTATCCCGCTGGCGGAGGCGAGGGTACTGATCAAGCCCCGGGCCAATCGATGATCCAGAATGGAACCGCGGCGGGCGACAGTCGAGATCTTGCCCGAGTGCCTGCGGGAGGATCTGGCTAGCATCCGCGAGGAGAAGGTCCGCGACGGCATCATCCACAAAATCGCGCTCCTTGAGCGCGATCCTCTTTTTGGCAAGCCACTGGGAGGACCGCTTAGCGGCCACCATCGTCTAACCTACGGCCGTTATCGAATTGTTTACCGATGGAATCAGCCGCGCGACCATGTTCTCGTGTGGTACGTTGGACTAAGACGTGAAGATCTCTACCGTGCGATCGAACACGTGGCGCGCCGACGTGGCGTTCGCGGACCGCAGGTTCCCTGATACCGCAAATACCGTGATGATCTACCTATGGGACCGTAGAAGGCGCCGCCCGGGTCGAGGGCAATCTCGGAGCCCCGCAGGATGAGCTTGTCAGTTCGGTTTGCCGCATCCCGGCAAGATATCTGGCGTTCTGACCTTGCTTCAACCCTTCTGGGACCGCCCTTGTATGGCCTACCAACGAACTGTGAGTACACTCACAGGTGTAGCGAGCATCGCGTGTACCGCGGCTCTCGCGTGGGGCCCCCTTAGAACACAACAGAACACAACCACACAGGTCGAGAGGTGATCGCGTGAAACGAGTTGGTGTTCTCGTTGTCTTGGCGTGTGTCCTGGCGTTGCAGGGAACGGCGATGGTGGTCGCGCCCGCGCAGGGGGTCATGCTGTGGAGCAATCCTGCGTCGTGGCCATCGTTAGGTCGTGTGCCCATCAGTTCGGACATCGTAACCATTCCCGCGGGACAGACCATTTACCTGGACACGATGACCGCGGTTGCCCGCAAGTTGATTGTGTACGGGACCCTCACGAAATTGCCTGGCACGAACGTCCAGTTGACGATGTCCGGTAACCTGATCGTGGACCAGGCGGGGTTCGTAGACTTTTCCTTGACCGATGGAAGTACATGGTTTGTGCAATTCATCGTGCCGAACGAGAACCAGTTCGTCGGTGGCGGCCTCGCTCCGGTGGACTCCGACATCGGATGGTGGGTCATCGGTGCCGGTCGAGTAAACCTTCAAGGCAGCCAGAAGACGGCGTGGACACGGCTGGCGTCTTCGGCGACTGCCGGACAGACACAGATCACCGTATTGGACGCGACCGGATGGCGGGTCGGCGATGAGATCGCCGTCGTCCCCAGTGAGCCCCCAACAACGGCCAACTTCCACGACCATTACGACGTTCGGACCATCAGCGCCGTCAGCGGGACAACGGTCACACTTTCCGCTGCGCTGTCGTTCGGTCACCCCGCGGTGACGGTGCGGCCCGGCGTGACACACAGGGCCGAGGTGCTCAACCTTACTCGAACCGGGAGGATTGAAGGGCGGGCGGGTCTGCGGACACATTTTTGGATTCGCAACACCAGTGCGCAGGTGCAGACCCTCCGGTACGTGCAGTTCCGTCACCTGGGACCGCAGAGATTCCAAGGCCAGGGCAGCCAGGCCAACCTCGTGGGTGTTCTAGGACGGTGGGGCGGCCCGCATTTCCACATGAATGGAACTTTCTCGAATGGGTCATTGGTTGAGGGGTGCGTCGTGCGCAACTTCGGCAATCATGCCTACGTACCGCATGACTCGAACGGGATTACCTTCAACCGCAACATCGCCCACGACGGGCACAACGATGCCTTCTGGTACGATACCGGGTCGCAGGACGTGGGGCCGTCCAACACGGTGTACGACGGCAATGTAGCATCCCGCGTACAGTTCATCCCAGTCTTTCGAGGTTATCGTCTGACTGGGTTTTTCCTCGGTGCGGGCTCGGGGAACACGGCCCGGAACAACGTCGCAGTGGGAGTCCAAGGGAATAGCAGCGCTTCCGGGTTCCACTGGCCCGAAAGTTCTCATGGCGTGTGGACGTTCGACACGGGCAACCTGGCTCACAACAACAAGGTGAACGGGATCTTTACCTGGCAGAACGACAGCCTCCCTCACACCGTCCTCAATTTCACCGCGTACTACAATGGCAAGGCGGGGATTGAACACGGAGCGTACCATAACGACTACCTGTACCAGGACATCACGCTCTATGGGAACCAGGTCGCGGCGATGATCTTGCTCGCGACGCCTCGTAGCCTGCCGCCGAATCCCGGGCTTCGTCTGGTGCGGGTCTACTTCGATGCGTTTGGGCAGCAGTACGCCCTCATGACCGGCCACCATAATCTTCCCGCGAGACAGCCGGTGCACATCGTGAGCGGCACGTTCTTGAACTACACGAAGGCGGGAATCGGGCTGCTTGCCCCATCCACCTCGAGTCCTGAGTCGATCGACGTGACGTTGACGACCTTTTCTGGCAACAAATATTGGCTGCTCTCGACGATTCCCGCTGCGAGCCTCCTTGTGGACTACGATGAGGGGCTGTACGTGCGGCGTGCTGGCCAGCCGGGAACACCTATGCCTCAGTGGAACGCCTCTACCACGCCATTTGCGCGTCAGCGGTGAGCTCTACCGCTAAGTGCGCTTGGAAGGTTGGCGCGTATGCCAGTCAGGCGCCCAGAGGTTGAAGTGGCCCGGCTGGTACGGGTGGGCCGCGATCACGTCCGCGTCAAGGCTAATGCCAAGCCCCGGCCTGTCCGGTGGTTCGAAGTACCCGTCCCGGACTTCAGGAACGCCTGGCACGGCCGCTTTCACCCAAGGATTCGTGAAGTCGTCGAAGCATTCGAGAATCTTGAAGTTGGGCAGTGTGAAGCAGACGTGCACTGAAGCGGCTGTCGCCACCGGACCCTGCGAGTTGTGGGGTGCGACCATCACGTAGTAGACGTCGGCCATCGCCGCCACTTTTTTCGTCTCCAGCAATCCTCCGACGTGGATCACGTCCGGCATGATGATGTCGCACGCCTGCAGCTCCAACACTTCCCGGTAGCCCCAGCGGGTGTAGAAGCGCTCTCCGGTAGCGATGGGCACGGTGGTCTGTTGGGCCACCTTCTGGAGGGCGCGCAGGTTCTCCGGCGGCACCGGCTCCTCGAACCAGGTGACCTCAAAGCGTTCGAGCTCCCTTGCCACGCGGATGGCGGTGTTGGGACTGAACCGGCCGTGCCCTTCGACGAGGATCTCGACGTTGGGCCCTACCGCGTCGCGCAGGGCGGCGATGATGTCAATCGACACGACAAACTCTTTTCGCTCCAGTTCATAGTGGCCCGGCCCGAACGGATCGCACTTCAACGCCCGATAGCCTCGCGCAAGGACCGCCTGTGCGCGCTCTCGAAAGCCCTGGGGCGAGCGCTCCCCCGTGTACCAGCCATTCGCATAGGCCTTCAGCCTGGGCTGCACCTGACCGCCCAGCAGCCGCCATACGGGCTGGCCGGTCACCTGACCGAGAATGTCCCAGCAGGCGATCTCGATGCCGCTCAGCACCGACAATGGAATGTCACCGCCGCGCCAGAAATCGTCCCGGTACATCCGCAGCCACAGGTCCTCGATGTTGCGTGGGTCGCTGCCCAGCACGTGGCGGCGGAGCGCGCCGTCGAGATAGCCGAGTACCCCCTCGTCCCGATTGGTCAGCGAGGCTTCGCCGACGCCCACCACACCTTCGTCGGTCTCCACTCTGAGAAAGATGAGGTTCCGCCAGACATCGTGCATGACGAGGGGCGTGACCTGCGTGATCTTCACCGTTGGGTCCCTCCTGACCAGGGATTCGACCCCGCCATGCGAGTCCCATCCCGCCAGATGACCAGGACGCGTCGCCCGGCAGGAGACTGGACCGCCACTCCGAACTGGCGCGGCATGAAGAGTCAAGACCCTTCACTCCATGAAGCAAGCTGAATAAGGAGGAAACAGCATGTCGTCTGTGCACCGCGGTGTGATCATTGCCATGCTTGTCGCAGCGCTGGCTGCGAGCGTCGCTCCAGTTACGGCCCAGGCACCCCAGGCGGCACGGATCCTCAAGATCGCGACTGACACCAACCTCCCATGGCTCGACCCTCATGTCGGGCCCCAGTTCGCGCTTCGAGAGATCGCCTCGCATGTCTTCGAGGGACTCGTCACCGTGGGTTCGGACCATGGCGTCATCCCGCAACTGGCCGCGGCGTGGAACGTGAGTCCCGAGGGCCTCCAGTACACGTTCACACTGCGGTCAGGCGTCCGATTTCACAACGGCAAGATCCTGAGTTCCGCAGACACCAAGGCTTCGCTCGAACGATACATGCAGGTCGGGGTGCGGCGGGCCGATCTTGCGGGCGTGCAGAGCGTCACCGCCGTCGATCCGCTGACGGTCCGGATCTCCCTCAAGGAGCCGCAGGGCTCGTTCATCGGCGTCCTGGCCATTCCCCTGGGGATGATCGCGATCATGCCCAGAGAGCTCGCCGAAGGAGCGCGGGATCCGATCGTGCCGCCCAACCTGATCGGCACCGGACCGTTCCAGCTCGTGGAGTGGGCACGCGACCGGCAGATCACGCTGCGCCGGTTTCCAGACTATAGTCGTGACATGCGGTTCCCGGCAACGGGCCTGGGCGGCGAGCGGCGGGGCGCTGGTCGACGAGATTCACTTCATCTCGGTCGTCGAGAGCGGCACGCGGCTCGCGGGCCTGGAGCGCGGCGACTTCGACTACGCAATCTCGCTGCCACCCACGGGGTACGATCGGCTGCAGGGCTCGACGACCGTCAGGCCCGTGGTGGTCAAGCCGTTCGCACAGGTCGTGGTGCAACTGAACGCGAGCCGCGCGCCATTCAACAACGTGAAGGCCCGCCAGGCTGTCTCGCGGGGGCTGGACATGGAGGCGATCATGCGCGCGGTCACGGGCAATCAGCCGGCGTTCTACCGCCTGCAGCCGAGCATTTTCTTCCCCGAGCAGCAGGTCTGGCACAACATGGAGGGCAGTGAGATCTACAACGGCAAGAACCTCGACCTGGCCAGACGCCTCCTCCGGGAATCGGGGTATGACGGCCGCACGCTCACGTTCGTGACCATCCAAAACATCGACTACATGTTCCGCGCGGCCGTCGCGATGAAGCCACAACTCGAGGCGATCGGCTTCAAGGTCGACCTGCTGACTCGCGATGTCCCTGGACAGATCGCCCTGCAGCGCGACTGGAACTTCGACATGGCCACCAACGGCATGACGACACGCACCGATCCGACAGGGTACAACTACCTGCTCCAGTGCGGAGCGTCGTGGGAGACGTACGGGTACTGCGACAGCGAAATGGACAAATGGCTGGTTGTCGGCCTGCGCATCCGCGATCCTCAACGGCGCGCCCAGGCATACGCTCAAGCTCAGCGCGCGTTCTATGAGACGGTGCCCTTCGTCAAGCTTGGAGACTTCCATTCGATGGACGGAATGAGCCAGGCGGTCAAAGGGTATCAGGTGTTCTTCCAGCGCCGGTTCTGGAACGTGTCCAAGTAGTCCGCCGATGACCGCGGGACCTGGGGGGCCGAGAGTTCTCGGCCCCTTGTCTTGCCGCCGGTTCAAGGAGGCGGGTGAGCGGAGGCACGTGTGAAGCAAGTCGTCGTCCACGCACCGTATGACGTTCGGCTCGACGACGTGCCGTCGCCCGCCCAATCGCTCGGCGACCACGAGCTGCTGGTGCGAGCCGAAGTGAGCGCGATGAGCCCCGGAACAGAAACCCGAGTCTATACCGGGCTCGATGCGGAACGATTCCGCTATCGCGTGTCCTATCCATTCTTACTGGGCTACAACAACGTCGGGCGCGTCGTCGCCGTGGGGCGAGGCGTCGAGACCTATCAAGTTGGGCAGCGAATTTTCTCGCGCATGCCCCACCAGAGCGAATACGTCGCGGCGGAACGGGCGCACGGCGATGCAGGAACACCTCCGTCCACCAACGTCCCGATGAGCTACGATGTGATTGCGCCGGTGCCTCCCAGTGTCCCATCTGATCACGCCGTGTTCACACACTTGCTGACACTCGGCTTCAACGCGCTGCACTCCGGGCACTACCGTTTTGGTGAGAACGTCGTTGTCATCGGTCTGGGCATCGTCGGACTGGGTGCGGTCTGTATGGCCGCCCTTGCCGGCGCGCGTGTCGCGGCGATTGGCAATGACCCGTCGCGGCTGGCGGTAGCGCGCGCGTTGGGTGCCGACGACGCCTGGATGAACGGCGATAACGATGAGGACCGAGCGAGGGACTTTGGGGGAGAAGCGGGAACCGACCTGATCATCGTATGCGCGGACGCGTGGCAGGCCCTGCGGACCGCGATCGCGATGACGCGGCGCAAGACCCGCGTCGCGGTGCTGGCGTTTCCCGGCGTCGGGCAAGGATCGGCTCCGTTCAACGTCTTTGAGCCCTCCGACTTCTATAACCGCACCCTCTCCTACATCTCGGCCGGGTGGATGCCCTCAGATGACTACCCTCCAGAATATCAGCGGTTTACCGTGAAGCGCATCTATCGCTACATTCTCGACCGGATGGCGTCCGGGCGCATCGATCTGTCGAGCCTCCCCGTGCAGCGTCTTCCCATCACGCGGATCAAAGAGGCCTTCGAGCTCGTGTTGCGCAAGGACCGATCAACCGTCGGCATCGTTTTTGATTGGAGCGTTGAGACATGAGAATCACCGATGTGAAGGCCGTCTATCTCGCCTTGCCGTCGATTACCGGCAGAGCCGACGGCACGCAGGACGCGCTGCTGGTCAAGGTGACGACCGACGCGGGCATCACCGGCATCGGCGAGGTGGACTCGTCGCCGTTGGCCGCCAAGGGCGCGATCGAGGCGCCCATGTCTCACAGCATCGCCACCGGGCTTCGCGAGGTCGTGTTGGGCGAGGACCCCTTCGCCTACGAGAAGCTCTGGCACAAGATGTATCATGCCTCGCGGTACGCCGGACGGCGCGCGCTGTTCGTCCACGCCATGAGCGGAATCGACCTGGCGCTCTGGGACATCATGGGCAAAGCCTTGAAGATGCCCGTCTATCGCCTGCTTGGGGGTGGTTTCCGCACGAAGGTCCGCGCCTATGCCAGTACGCTCTTCGGCGACAGTCTCGAGGCGACTGCCGGCCGGGCCCGATGGTGCGTGGATCAGGGCTTCACCGCTGTCAAGTTCGGCTGGGATCCGATGGGCCAGGATGCGGACTACGACGAGGCGTTGGTCCGGACAATCCGCGAGGGGGTCGGACCGAAGGTCGACGTCCTGATCGACGCCGGGCAGTGCTACGATACCAAGACCGCCATTCAAATGGCGCACCGCTTCGAACCCTACCGACCCTACTGGTTCGAGGAGCCGCTGAACCCCGACAATCTCGAGGGATACGCGCGCCTCTCGCAGGCCAGCCGGCTGCGGATCGCGGCGGGCGAGGCCGAAAGCGACCGCCACTCGTACATCGATTTGATGGATCGGGGCCTCGTCGACGTCGTCCAGATCGATCCCACACGGGTCGGAGGCCTGACCGAGGCGAAGAAGATTGCCTACGCAGCGTACGACCGTGGGCGGGCTGTCATCAACCACTCCTTTACGACCGACATCAACGTCGCGGCATCACTGGCGATGCTGGCATCGATCCCCGACGCGCCGCTCCTTGAGTTCTGTGTGCAAGATTCGCCGATCCGGCAACAGCTCGCCCGCAACCCGATCCGCGTGGTCGACGGTTACGCCGCGGTGCCGGAAGGACCTGGTCTCGGCGTCGACGTGGACGAGTCGATCGTCGAACGCTACGGTGTCCGGGCGTAGACGCCGCCATGGACTTCTCGTTCATTCAGATCACCGATCATCATCTGGGCCCCACGGAACACTCCTACAACCATGGCTACGCCACAGCCTGGGCCCTGCGCCGCGTCATGGACCACATCGCGCTCCACAATGCCTGGGGTGCGGATTTCCTGATCTGCACCGGGGATCTGGTCAACGCCGGGACCGACGACGAGTACGGGTTCGCGCGGCGCTTCCTGAGCATCGAAGGGACCGCGCATCCGCCGGGGCCGCTGTCCGTGTCGTGGGGCGCACTGCGGCGATTCCCTGCACACTTCATCCCAGGCAATCATGATCCCCGGGAAGCGTTTTACCGGAACCTCTTCCCTACCGCGACCCCAGGGCCGCGGCCCGTCCCCGATCCAGGGCGGGTCATGAACGCCGCCTTCGAGCACAAGGGGGTGCAGTGCCTGTACCTGGATTGGGGTATCCATCACCGCACCGGCGAAGTCACAGCCGAAACCTTGCACTTCCTCAGGGAGAAACTCGCGGCGCGCACCCCTACGATCATCTTTCTGCACCATCATCCGATCCCGGTCGGTATCAAATGGTTGGATGACGCGCTGCCGGAGCGCATTCAGGAGTTCTGGGATGTCGCCGCGGCCGGCCGCGTGCTCGGCGTGCTCTTCGGCCACACCCACGCTACCGTGGAAACAATCGTGCGCGGGATTCCGGTGCTTGGACTGCGGTCGACGAACTTCCAGTTCGCGCCTGCGGATCAGCCTCTCTTCTGCCTGCTGCCGCCCCACTACCGGGTCGTGTCCGTGTCGAGCGGCATGCTGACAAGCCGGATACACGAGATTCCATTGTAACGCGATGAAGATCACTGCGATCCGCCCGCTGATCGTGAACGCGCAGATGCGCAACTGGATTTTCGTGAAGGTCGAGACCGACCAGGGCCTGGTGGGATGGGGTGAAGCGTCTCTGGAGTGGAAGACCCGAGCGGTCGCCGGCGCGATCGCCGATCTCGAGCCGTTCATCTTGGGCCAGGATCCGCGGCGCATCGAGCATCTTGTGCAAATCCTGTATCGCCAGCCGTTCTTTCGCGGCGGCATCGTCACGATGAGCGCCATCAGCGGCATCGAGCAGGCCTGCTGGGATATCCTGGGCAAGAGCCTGGGCGCGCCGGTCTACCAGCTCGTTGGCGGAGCCGTTCGTGACAAGGTGCGCATGTATGACCACCTCGGTGGCGGCGAGATGCGCGCCCTCTACCTGGACGATGCCCCCGAGGTCATGGCGCAGCGCGCCCGTGAGTCCGTGGCGGCTGGGTACACCGCGGTGAAGGTGCTCGCCGTTCCGCGGACGCTTCCGATTGACGGGCCGGCGGCGATCACACCCGCCACCGCGATCATGGCCGCTATTCGCGAAGCTGTTGGCGACACGGTGGACATCATGGTGGACTTCCACGGCCGCACCACGCCGGCGATGGGCATCGCGTATGCCGAAGCGCTGGCGCCGTTTCATCCCCTTTTCATCGAGGAACCTGCCCTGCCGGAAAACGTAGATGCCCTCGCGCGGGTGGCCCGCGCGGTCAAGATTCCGGTGGCGACCGGCGAGCGGCTTGTGACGCGGTTCCAGTTTCGCGAGCTGCTCGAGAAAGGCGCCTGCGCGGTGATCCAGCCGGACCTGTGTCACTGCGGCGGCCTATGGGAGGCGCGCAAGATCGCCGCGATGGCCGAAGCCTATTACGTCAGCGTCGCGCCGCACAATCCTCTGGGGCCGATCGCCACCGCTGCCTGCATCCACTTTGCCCTGACGACACCCAACTTCCTCATTCAAGAAGCGATTCGATCCGATGTCCCATGGCGAGATGCCGTGGCGACGCCACCCCGTGTCGTGGACGGCCACGCGCTGCCTTATACTGAGCCAGGGTGGGGTATCACGGTCGACGAGGACGCGGCGGCCGAACATCCCTTTGCCCAGGAAGAGATCCTCCGGTTCTGGCACCCAGACGGGTCGGTGGCAGACTGGTGAGGCGAGAGAGGAGCACACACCCATGAAGGTCTCGACGCGCCAAGACGAGATGTATGCCCGCAGCGAGCAGCACACGCCCGGCGGCGTGCATACGGCGAACCGATACATCCCCGAGAAGATGGTCTTCACGCGGGCCGCGGGCGCCTACATCTGGGACGCGGACGGCACTCGATACGTGGACTACCACGCGGCCTTTGGTCCCTTCATCCTTGGACATGCGCACCCGGAGGTCAACCGCCGCGTCATCGACACGATCCAGCAGACCGATCTATTCGGCGTCGGCACCACCGACCTCGAGGTGGCCCTGTGCGAGAAGATCAGCCGCCATGTCCCGGCCGCGGAGTCCGTCCTGCTGTGCAACGCGGGGTCAGAGGCCACGTTTCATGCGCTGCGCCTGGCCCGGGCCGTGACCGGCCGGCGCTACATCCTCAAGTTCCAGGGCTGCTACCACGGCTACCACGACTCCGTCTGCCGGAACATGCTCAGCGCTCCAGACAAGATCGGAACCCGTGATCCGGGGTCGGCAGGTATCCTCGACGAGGTCATCGATGCCACGCTCGTCTGCACGTTCAACGATCTCGACGACGTCGAGCGCACCCTCCAACGCCACAAGAACCAGGTCGCGGCGATCATCCTGGAACCGATCCCGCACAACATCGGCTGCGTCATGCCCAGGCCCGGGTTCCTCGAAGGCCTCCGCCAGCTCACGAAGGACCACGGGACGCTGCTCGTCTTTGATGAGGTGGTGACGGGATTCCGCCATGGGCTCGGCGGCTACCAAAAGGTCTGTGGCATCACGCCAGACCTCGTCTCGATGGGCAAGGCGGTCGCCAACGGCTTCCCGATGGCCGTCCTGGGCGGCAGGCGAGATCTGATGGAGTGGTTCAATACCAGGCCGGGCGGACCGGTCTTCTTTGCCGGGACCTACAACGGCCACGCCGTGGGCGTCTCGGCGGCCCTGGCGACGATCGAGGTGATGGAGCGCGAGCCGGTGCACGAGCATGTCTTCCGGCTGGGCGACCGCATGCGCGGTGGGCTCCGGGAGATCCACCAGCGCCTCGGGATCAAGGCGACGGTCGCAGGGTTCGGGTCGATCTTCGTGACATACTTCATGGACGGGCCGATCGAGAACTACAGCGACGTGATGCGGAATGACGCAGATTTCTTCCTCGACTATCGGCGGCGCCTGATGCAGCACGGCGTCTTCAAGATCCCCATGAACCTCAAGCGGGCGCACATCAGCTACGCCCACACCGAGGCGGACATCGATACGACGCTGCAGGCGGTTGACGCCGTCCTCACCACCATGATGCGAGGCCGCTGAACCTCACGCGACACAGCGATGCGGTCCGGGGAATCTCTTGACAGTGCCTCGCCCCGCCTCATAGACTGGGCTTCGCAATCATCCTCGCGGAAAGGGGTGAACCGTCCGATGTGCATCGCCATCTCCAGCGTCGCGGACGTGTGTGTCCACCCGTCCGTTGGGGAACCGCGCAGCATAACCCACAGATAGCCTGCCGCATCTCCTCCGGTCACAGGTGGAAGCCCCGTGCCCTTTGTGTTTTCCATCAGACGCATGAAGACGTGAGCACTCAGGGAGGGGATGAACGTGGTTGCGCATCCAACGCAGGCCGTGGAATGGAGACCGGGCATCGGCGTGCGCCCGTTCCGGGACGGAGATTATCCGCGGTTCGTCGAGATTGTCAACCTGTCGTACCCCGATGACCTTTGGAGCGAGGAAGAGGCCCGTCATCGGGACGTCACGTGGGATCACAGTCGCTACGTGAAGGTGCGGCTCATGGCCGAAGACGACGGGGGCCGGATCTTCGGACTTGGACGGATCAATCATGTCCCGGACGAGTATCACCCGCACAAGTATTACCTGGACATCGTGGTCGACCCGACCTTCCGACGCCGCGGAGCGGGCGCCACACTCTACGAACGGCTGCTGGCCGAGTTGCGATTGCGCGGAGCGATCGCCGTCCGGGCGGGCGTGCATAGGGAAACCGAGACCGAGAGCATCGGCTTCCTTGTGCGCCGCGGCTTCGTAGAGGCCGAGCGGGGCTGGCAGTCACGCCTCCACGTGCCGTCGTTCGACGTTGCCCGGTTCGCGGGCGCAGCGGAGCGCACGGCCCGCCAGGGGATCGCCCTGACAACCCTGGGAGCCGAACGCGCGCGTGATCCGCAGGCGCTGCGGAAGGCATACGAACTGACAACTGCGACCGAGCAGGATGCGCCGTCGGTAGATGCTGTCACCGAGACGACGTTCGAGTACTTTCTCAACCATGCCGTGCGCTCGCCCAAAGCTTTGCCGGACGCGCACTTTCTGGCGATGGATGGTCATCGATACATCGGGGTGAGCGCACTGTATCGGCCTCTTGCCCAGCCCGGAGTGCTTCAGCAAGACCTGACAGGGGTGCTGCGCGAGTATCGAGGGAAGGGGATCGCTATGGCGCTCAAACTGCAGACCGTGGGATACGCGCGCGAGCACGGCTACCATGAGATCCGCACGTGGAACGACGCCCGTAACCGGCCGATGCTCAGGATCAACGAGGCGCTGGGGTTCGTCAAGCAGCCGGCCTGGATCGGCTACGAGAAGACGTTGACCTCGTCGGGCGAGTCAGCATGAGGCTGCTGATCCTCGGCGGCACGGTGTTTCTCGGCCGCCATCTGGTGGACGCCGCGTTGGAACGTAGGCATCAGGTCACGCTCTTCAACCGGGGTCAGCAAAATCCGGACCTGTTCCCTGATGTCGAGAAGCTGCGTGGCGATCGAGATGGGAACCTCGATGCGTTGCGCCCACGGCAATGGGACGCCGTGATCGATACCTGCGGCTACGTGCCGCGCATCGTCAGCGCCTCGGCGGCACTGCTCGCCGATCGCGTGGGGCACTACACCTTCATCTCGAGCATCTCTGTGTATGCCGGACAGGGAACCGATGAAGACAGTCCCCCCGGCCGGCTATCCATGGGACATCTGCTCGACGCGATACGAAGCGTCAGCGGCAGCGACGCACGCCTCACGTGGGTAGACGAAGGATTCCTGACGGATGCCGGCGTGACTCCCTGGACCGAAGTGCCGCTGTGGATCCCCCAATCAACTCCCTCGGCGTCCGCCATGCTGTCGGTGAACTCCCTGAAAGCCATCGTCGCCGGTCTCACCTATCGCCCGCTTGCGGACACGATTCGCGACACGCTCGCCTGGGATGTCTCCCGCCC
>JBQTJG010000290.1:0-2694 GCA_052387355.1 Armatimonadota bacterium
CGCCTTCTACCTAATGGCCAACGCCCGCTTGAGGAGGGGTTCGGCCTGGGCGTACTCGCCTTTGCTGTAATAGAGCAAAGCCAGGCAGTTGAGGCTCGAGGAGGTGTGCGTATGCTCCGGGCCGAGAGCCTTCTCCCTAATGGCCAACGCCCGCTTGAGAAGGGGTTCGGCCTGGGCGTAATCGCCTTTGCTGTCATAGAGCAAAGCCAGGTTGTTGAGGCTCTCCGCGGTGTCCGGATGCTCGGGGCCCAATGCCTTCCCCCGGATGGCCAGGACCCGCCGGTACAAGGACTCGGTCTGGGCGTACGCGCCCTTATCCCAATCGAGATCAGCCAGGCTGTTGAGGCTGGTGGCGGTGTCAGGATGCTTGGGGCCGAGTGCCTCCTCCCTAATGGCCAGTGCCCGCTTGACCAAGGGCTCGGCCCGAGTATAGTCGCCTTTGACGCGATACAGCTCAGCCAGATTGTTGAGGCTTTGCGCGGTGTGCGGATGCTTGGGGCCCAACGCCTTCTCCCGGATGGCCAGCGCCCGCCGGTACACAGGCTCGGCCTGCGCGTACGCGCCCTTTTTCCGATAAAGCTCGGCCAAGGCGTTGAGGCTTGTGGCGGTGTGCGGATGCTCCTCGCCGTAGAGCGTTTTGGCAATAACAACGGCACGCTCTGCCAGCGGCAGGGCTTGCTTAAAGCGGCCCTGTTGGTATAGCTCCAGCACCCGATCGTTGAGTCGCTCGAGCTCGGCCGGCGTTACGGCCTCCCGCGCCCACAGCGGGTTCAATACCACGAAGAAAAAAATGACCGCGATAGCTCGTCGCATAAATATCTCCGCTAGTTCGTTTCCTCGGGCGGGCTACCTACTGGCCAACCATCGATGCCGACCCCGAGATTCTCATCTCCCGCCGGCGCGTGGCTTCACGAACCGGAGTTCGCCTCGACCCGCATGGGCACCGCACTCAAGGTCCAGGTGGTATCCTCAACTTTATCGTCGGGAACCTGGCCACGTGTGCCCGGCTGCAGATAACGGTCGAGCGCACGATAGAGGCCGCTCGTTGGCGGTTCTGTAGCCGCGCGGGTGCTCGCGGTGCTGGTCAGGAGATGCCACGCGACCGGATTGCTCTCTTTGGTACCGAACACGATCACGTGGTCCCATACATCGAGCGGCGGTGTGGCCCGGAAGGTCTCGCGCTTGGCATCGAACACCACGCTCTCGCCCGAGCGCAGCAGCACCTTGCGCCCGTCGGCGGGAAACCCGAAGCTGCTCCCGTCCGTGGACAGGATCGCGCCCCCGATGAGCAATGGCGCCGGCGCGTCCTTCGCGAGGCTCACCTTGACGTTCCATTTGTGGCAAAGGGGGAGGATCTGGCCTTGATTCGGCTCCGCCTGCTTCCATATTCCCCGGGTGCAAGCGTCCTGCTTGGCGGCGGGTGCCGGCACGAGCTGGACCTGCAAGCTCTGGTTGTCGATAAACTCCGCTCCTCCCTCGCCGCGCAAGAGCAGCAGGGCCTTCTGCCGGGCATGCTGCCAGAGGTTGTCGGCCACGTCCCGATCGCTGGCATACACCTTCCGCACGCGATTCTCCGGTCCCCGTAATTGAAGCTGGCCCTCGCTGTTTACGCTCAGCTCAAACTCGCCGGGCCCCGCGGTAAGCTCGACCACCATCCGCGCCTCGGAGTGGCGGTCGACCGCACTGCGTAAGCCCTGCGCGCGAGCCTCCGGGATCCCTTCGGGCTCCGCCGCGGGCTTGAGCCGCACCGTCACGCGCAGATCGGCGTCACCTACGCGCACCGGGATGGCGAGATCTCCGGGCTTGATCTTTGGCGCCTTCGGCCGTGCGGCGATGACCTTGGCCGTCGCATTCAACCCACTCATCTCCTCGATCACGACGGTCGCCTTGGCCTTGCTCGGATCGCGGGTTTCGGCGCCGGTCGTCGCTCCATCGTAGATGCGCAGTTCGGCGTTTTGGCCCAAGCCCGGCAGAGGCGGCCCGCCGAGCTTGAGCGCGGGCCCGAGCGCGATAACCTCCCAGCCAATCGGCTGCTTGCGGGTCACGTTCCCCAATAGGGGGCCGGCCAGCTCGCCCTGGAAATAGGGGATCTGGTAGCTCCGCGCGGACACCAGCGGCGGGATCTGCCGCGCCGCTTGGGCATAGGTGAGCGGCTGGGTCCCGCTCTGTCCGAGCACTTCCAGAACCGCATCGGTGAACACCCCGCGGCCGAAGTTTTCGAGCGCCGCGGTGCCGTCGCTTGCGGCGGTGAAGACGATCAATCCCGGCAGGCTATCCGGGGCCCATTCGGCGCCGCCCTTCTCCTGCTCGGGCACACCCACCTCAGCGGCTCGTTTGCCACTGTCCGGAGGCACAAAGCGAGCGATCATAATACCGGCATCGGCCCCACGCGTCGCTGATCCGGAGTTGCACGAATCGAGGATCACCGTCACGTGGGAGGTCTTGGCATGTAAGCGCTGCAACAGTCCGTACATCTCGTCGTCTGTCATACCGTCAGAGCGCCTCCCGCTCGCATCCTCGGTGCGTGCGTCATGGAGCAGGAAGGTCTCATCCATTTGATCCGGCTCATCGCCGTTGGTGTCCTTGGTCTGTGAGCCGTGACCCGCGTAGTAGAAGAGGGCGACGTCATTCGTCTGCGCCCTGTTGATCAAGGCCTGCGCGAAGCGTTGCTGGAAGGCGGCTGTGGTAGCCTCC
>JBQTJG010000291.1:0-2670 GCA_052387355.1 Armatimonadota bacterium
CCGCTTCAGCGTCGTGTGGCTCACGGCGGCGGCGTGTCCCGCGCTCGCCGCCCTGATGCTCCTGCGCATGCCTGAGACACGCCCCGAGGGGCAGGCCGCGCCACCGACCGGTCGCCGCCTGTTCCACCGCGCGGCGCTCGTGCCCGGTATCGTCTTCGCGTTTGGGATCTGGGGACAGGCCGGGTTCATCGCCTTTGTGCCGCTCTACGCGCGGCAGTTGGGGCTCGGCGAATCGCGGTTCGTGCTCGCGACGTTTTCGACAATCATGCTGATCCTTCGCGCCGCCGGCGGCCGGATCCCTGATCTCGTGGGCCCGGGACGCGTGGCCCGCGCGTCGCTCGTGTGCTCGGCGGTGGGGCTGATCATGCTGAGTCTGTGGCGGTCGGTGCCCGGCTTGTACATCGGGACCGTGGTCTTCACGCTGGGTCAGGCCCTGTTGGTCCCCGCACTCGTGACGTTTGCCGTGTCCGGCGGACCGGCCGCGGAGCTCGGCGCGATGGTCGGCACGATGACGGCCTTCATCGATCTGACGTTCTCAATGGGACCGCTGAGCCTGGGAGTCGTGTCGACGCTGTTCGGGTATAGTGGGATGTTTCTGGCGGCGGGGGCGATGACGGTCGCAAGCCTGGGGATTCTGGTGGTCTACAGCAGGCGGCAAGCGACGGCACACTAAGCGGCCGAATCAGGTCACCCGCCCCGCCGTCGCAATGTGTGCGATGCCAGCGTCGCACTCAATCCACCTCGAAGATCTCCCTCAGGTCGAGGGTGAAACCAGGCAGTACCGGGTCCAACGACACGGACTCGGCCGACTCGTGAACCTGTGGGGCCTGGTCCGGCGCATTGACCTCGACCGCGCGGCGCGTCACGTCGATCAACACCGCCCGCCGGGCGCCGTTGGCTACGTAGATCCGCATCTTCGCACGTAAGTCATAGAACGGGTCGTCGCGGCTGAGTATCTCGAAGACCACGTCGGGGCATAAGGGGGCGAAACCCTCCTGCCGCTCGGGGGTGAGCCCCTCCCAGCGTTCGCGGCCCAACCATGATGCATCGGGAGAGAGCAGCGAGCCATCGGGCAGCCGGAAACCAGTCGACTGACTGAAGACCACGCCGCCGCCATCCGCTTCGGCCCATTTGTAGAGCTGCACCTCTAGGGCCAGTTCGCGCAGGTTCGTCCGAGCCCCAATGGGCGTCAAGACTAGTTCTCCGGACGCCCGCTGCTCGATCTGCAGACCGGGATTGCGTCTCGATAGTTCGAGAATCTCCTCGTCGGTCGGACGCGCGGTGAGTTGGAAGCTGATGGCCACGGCACCCCTCCATGTTTCGTGCGGCATGATTGAATGGCCGCGATAATTGACACTAATACATAAAGATGTAAACATGCTTCTATGCGAACCACCATTGACCTTCCTGAGGATCTCTACCGCGCACTCAAGGCCCGCGCCGCTTTAAGCGGTGTAACTATGCGTGACCTTGTTCGGCGCATCGTCGAGCAAGGACTTCGACAGCCAGTTGCGGTAAGCGAAACCGCTCCGGGACATCGCGAGCCCCCGCCTGTGATCATTCCCCCGCGAGGGGTGCCCATACGGGCCATTCCTCGCGCGGACCTGCGGCGCCTCGAAGAGGAGGAGGATGAGGCCAAGCATGCCCGATCTGCCAGACGCTAGCGTCTGGGTGCCGTTGAGTGCGCCAGATCACGTCCACTACCCCCGGGTGCGCCGCTACTGGGATGAGGAAGCCGCCGACGCGCTCGCCTTCTGCCGCGTAACAGCCCTGGCACTGCTGCGCCATCTCACGAACTCACGGATTCTCGGCGAGGCGGCGCTTGATGGCGCGGCGGCGTGGCGGGCGCTGGCGACTTGGCTGGCCGTGCCGCGCATTACCGTGCTCAGTGAGCCGCCGGGCCTAGACGAGCTGCTCGGGCGCTGGGGCGGCGAGTGGTTGCCGGTTGGTCGCCTTCGACAGCGACTTCCGCCGTTACCCCAGCGTTGAGTTTCTGCACCTAACGCCGTGATCTAATCAAGTCTTGGAGAGAGTGTCGAATTGACACTGATTGCAGATATCGGAGATGGGAACCTTTCGCCCGGCCCGCTCGCAGAACGTACATCCCCACCTGGCAAAGAACCAACGCGCCGGATCCAGGGCGGCCGGGGTATTTGCAACGGGAGCCGAACCTTCCGCGCCGTGTCGACTCACATCTGCGGTCCAAACTGCTTGAATGTGGCGACGAACCAGTTTGAGATCCTGGCCGTGCGTTTTCGTGACCCCTAGATACTCCGTGACCTTACGGACCTGCACGTCGAGGCAACCGGCAGCGTCTCGAGTCCGGCGATCTGTGCGCCGCCCGGGACCGCGAGCATGCGGACCCACATTGGGCCCACTTTCGGCCCCCTCAGAAGAGGAAAGCAGGGGCCCCCACTCTCATTCGTGATTTGGAGAGCACTCAGTAGTTCCTGCGTATCGCCGTGGCCTTCAAATACTGCGGTCCGCACGAGGCGAGCTCTTGTTGGATTGGCCAAGGACTCCCCGATCGTGCGCCAGCCCGCCGTGTCTTTCTGTGACGTTGACTCACGCTGTATGAATGATTAGAAATGCTGACCGAAGAGTTGCTGGGGGATCCTACCTACTCGAAGATCGGCACCAGATCGAGGGTGAAGCCGGGAAGCGCCGGAT
>JBQTJG010000292.1:0-2654 GCA_052387355.1 Armatimonadota bacterium
CCGCTGAGTTCGACACGCTCGAGATCAACACGACCTTCTATCGGACACCGAGTCAAGAAACCGTTGCGGCCTGGTACCGGAACACCCCGGCGCGTTTTCCGGTTCGTCATCAAAGGCAGCCGATTCATCACGCGTATCAGGTAGAGGGTGCAGGCCGCAGCGCTCCTGTTTGAGTGAACCCCTGCTGGGCAAAATCACTACGGCCTTACGGGGCGGGACAGTGTGGAAGAGGTAGACAGATCAACTTTCTGGAGGCGGCGGAATGACGATCGACAACTATCCAGGACTGCAGCTAGGGTCGATAGGTCAGCCGTTGGCCGCGGCTATCTTCGCGCTGGCTCAGGAAGCCGCTGATGAGGTGGCGGGCCCGGGTGGAGATACCGGCAGCTTCTGGGCTGGTCTCATCCGTGACGGTCCTGACCTGGTTCGGCGGCTGCGCGAGCACCTCGCCGTTGGCGGGCTCGATGTTGATGCCGAGTCGATCGAGCCCGGGGACTGGGATACACTCGACAAGGCCGCAGGCGTGATTGTGATGCGGGAGGACAGCGGGGAGATTGCCGTCCAGGCCTACCGGGCCGACGATGATCTCGCAGCGGCGTGGACAGCCATCCTCGTTGATATCGAGCCATCCGAGCCGGGTTCCCCTGCTGCACAAAGCCCAGAGGCCGACGACAATCCGACGTAGCCAGTGAGCAAGGATCCACTCCCTCCCTCGCTGAATCTGAAGGTCAAATTCGGAAAGAGAACGGGAAACCTGATCACACAGGGAGGCGCCGCGCATGGGTGGACCGACTCCATCGAACGATCCCTACATCGGCTGGCGTCCGGGACTGGCCGATCCTGTGCTGCGGCCCCAGGACTCGGCGCTGCTCGTTATCGACATGCAGTACGCTGACGCGCACATCGATCACGGCATCCTGCGCTACCGCCGCGAACACGGGTACACCGAAGGGCTCGACTACATGGAGCGCCGGCTGCGCATGGTCGTGCCTAACATCCAGCGGCTGCAGGCGGCGTGCCGCGCGCAGGGCCTCGAAGTGATCTTCACCCGCATCAAGTCGTTGACGAAGGACGGCCGCGACCGCAGCCTGGCGCACAAAGAGCTGGGGCTGTTCGCGCCGCCCGGCTCGCGCGACGCCGATGTCCTTGACGAACTGGCGCCGGTCGGCGACGAGATGGTCTTCGACAAGACCACCGGGAGTGTCTTCAACTCCACACCCGTCCACTATGTGCTCCAGAACCTCGGCATCAGGAACCTGATCATGGTCGGCGTGATGACGAGCGGCTGCGTCGAGTCGGCCGCGCGCGACGCCAAAGATCTCGGGTACCGCGTGATAGTGGTGGACGACGCCTGCGGCACGTGGACACACGAGATGCACGAGTTCTCGCTGCGGGTCATGAACGAAGTCTTCGCGAAGGTCAAGACGACCGATGAGGTCCTGGCCGCGATCGACATCGCCGCCCCGAAGATAGGCGCAACGGCCACGCGGTGACGTCGGGCTGTCCGGCGCCGCCATGAGCGAGACGATCACGGGCACGATCATCACCGGGGATGGCGCCACCGTTCACGCGCCCGGGTATGTGGTCGTCGAAGACGGGCGCATCGCCGAGGTCGGGGCGGGGCGTGGCCCTGGCTTCCCGCCGTACGACTATGGCGACGCGCTCATCACTCCGGGGTTCGTCAACATCCATGTGCATTGTGTGACCCTCGGCCCTGCCCACGCCACGGGATCGCGCTCGCCGACCGAGGAGGAGGTCTTTGCCTTCAAAGAGCGCCATCTTCGCGGGGGAACTACGACGGTCTTGTCGGTCGACGGTTTTCCCCTGTGGTCCGAATACACGGCGTTGCAAGACCGTCATCCCCTCAAGGTCAGGCGCTGTACGGCCCACACTCCCGCCAATGTCCGGGCCGCTGAGCTCGCCGACGGCGAGGGCTTGACCGATGCCCATCGCCGCGCGACGGTCGACGAGCTCGTCAGCCAGGGGGCGGTGATCATCGGCGAGGTGGGTGCGGGGGGCACGCTGGGCGGCGGGATGCAGGACAACATCTACATCCCCAACGCCATCAAGGAACGGAGCGGGGTGGCGATCGACCCGTTCCAGGCGCGCGCGATCAAAGAGGCGGTTCTGGGCCGGACAATCGACCCGGCGAACCTCGACCGCGCGGCGCTCCGCCAGGCGATGGAAGCGGCGGGAGTCTTGGGTCACATGTCCGAGGACGCTGTGATCGAGACGGTCTGCCGGTGCGTACTTCCGTCCATGGAACATGCCTACGAGGGCCTGCGGGAAGCGGCGGCTGCGGCGGCGCGCCTGCGCCGGACGTTCATCGTGCACCACGCCGCGGCATCCGCCGAGGTGGTGTTGGAGATCGCGAATGAGCGCATGGTGGCCGGCCACGCCAACCATCCGAGCTTCACCGTCGAAGAGTCGATTCACTATGCGCGAGCGCTGCGCAATCGAGGAGCGCTGCTGGAGATCTCCGGCCTCAACCTGTTCACCCGGACGAAGGGGACGAATGACGCCGATCCGTTTCTCGCTCTCGTTCGTGAGCGCCTGGTGGATTTCGTCGGGACTGACTACGCGGCGGGGCATTACGATCCGGTCTCTGTCCCGATGTCCGCAATCGTCCGTCGTGGACTGATAACGGTTCCGCA
>JBQTJG010000293.1:0-2292 GCA_052387355.1 Armatimonadota bacterium
AGCGATTTCCGCCTTTACCCCGGTGTTGAGTTCCTGCACCTCACGTCCTGATTGCGAGGTCGTTTCATGGGCCACCACCAATCACGAACGCGAATGGGTGGCCTACGCGCGGCAGCTCCACGACCAAAGTGACCTGCCGGCTGGCAGCTTCGAGACGCAGTTCACTTTTGCCCAGACGCTTACCGAGGCGGCCAGGGCGGCGAGGCAGTGCTTTCTGACCTGCCGCGGCTCAAAGATCCTGCGGTCTTGGTCCAGTCCATTCGAGACGGTCTTGGATTGCTCACGTGGAGCCAGGAGACATTTGACGGGTGTAAGCTGCGTATCGGGCTCAGGGCCCTTCGACCGTAGAGAGCTCGCTGCCAGCCTTCTCTCAGCTCATCGCGGTGGATAAGAGCCCAGTCCAGGACGAGTGTCATGGCACGCCGTGGGAGCATCCCACGAATTAACTCCAACGTTTCGATCGCTATGATGGCTTCGTCATCCGACCGGATGCCCGATCTCATCGGCATCGTCGACCGGGGTCCGGGCAACAGTGCGGCCAGGAGCGAGGAAATCCTGCGGGCGATGTTTGCCGAACACCGAGCCTCCGCACGACGGCAGGGGATGCCGTCGCGGTGTGTCGAATACGTTAGAAACGTCCAACGCAAAGGGACTCCGGGCTGATGGTCGATCCGAAACGCATGCAGGCGGCTTTGGCGAAGGCCGGGTTCGACGCCGTCGTCGCCGCCTCGCCCGAAAATACGATCTACCTCACCGGCGCCAACATTCTGACCCAACGCCTGCTGCCCGAACGAATCGCGCTGGTCCTGTGGCCGCGCGAGGGCGAGCCAGCGTTCGTCATCTGCGTCATTGAGGAACGCCTCACGCGGCAGGACAGCCGCGTCCCCGACATCCGGACCTATGTCGAGTTCAAGGAGTCGCCGATCGACGTGCTGGCGAGTGTGATCCGTGAGAAGGGGCTCGACCGCGGTCGTATCGGCTTCGAGAAAAAGTTCCTGACGGCGCATTACTACGAGCAGATCCCGCACGCGCTTCCGAACGCGACCGTCGATGCGGCCGATGAGTTGTTCGACCAGGTGCGCGTGATCAAGAGCGATGAAGAGATCGAACGCCTCGGCGCCATCGCGCAGATCACCGACCGCGCGATGCGGTGGGCGTTCGAGCATTCGAAGCCCGGCGACACCGAGCGCGACGTGGCGGGGCGGATGCGGGAAAAGCACTTCGAGTTTGGGGCCGAGGATCTGCGCGGGCCGGTGCTGCTGGGCGCCGGGCCCAACGCGCAGTTCATCCACGGCCTGCCGTCATCGTATCGGCTGGCCTCGGGCGACATCTGCCGCGTGGATGTCGGCGGGATGAAGGGCGGGTACTTTTCCGACCTGGCGCGCACGGTCGGCGTGGGCAGGCCCGACCCCGAGCAGCGCGACATCTACCGGCGGCTCTGGGAGGTGCACGAGACGGTGCTCGGCAAAGTGCGAGCCGGCATGGAGGCGCGGGCGTTGTACGGCGTCTATGAACAGTCGGCCGAGCAGCTGAACGTGTACGTCGAGCGCATCCACATCGGGCACAGCCTGGGCGTGGGCATCCACGAGAACCCGATGATCACGCCGCGCAACACGGCGCCGCTCGAACCCAACATGGTGCTGTGCATCGAGTACGCGCACTACCGCGGCCACGAAATGTATCACATCGAGGATACAGTCGCGGTGACGTCCAACGGCTGCGGGATCCTGTCGCGGAGCGCGGACTGGAGCGACTTTCTGGTCATCATGTAACGATTCGCCGTCATCTGGGGGGGGGATAATCGTGAGACGCTGGATGCTTGTGGTTGCCTTGCTCATCGCCGGGCTGGTCCTCGCGCCGGCCTGGCCTGCCGTGGTCGGCGCGCCGGTGCGCGACACGTTCAACTTCGGCACCATCACCAAGGTGGCGAGCCTCGACCCGCACCGAATCACGTCGGGGTGGGACCAGTACCTGCTGGCCTACGTGTACGACGTGCTGGTCGGGCGTAAGAAAGGCACGTCCGAGCCCGTCCCGCGCCTGGCGGTCTCATGGCGGGTGTCGCCCAACGCCCGAGTGTACACGCTGAAACTGCGCCAGGGAGTCAAGTTCCACGACGGCAGTGACTTCAACGCCGAGGCCGTCAAGTACTCGATCGAGCGGGCGACTCACTTCAAGGTCGGCGCCGGCTGGGTGCTCGAGGACGTCGAGAAGTTCGAGGTCGTCGATCCCACGACCGTCCGCTTTACACTCAAGCAGCCCAACGCCCTGTTTGTCTCATGGCTCGATAGCCTC
>JBQTJG010000294.1:0-3827 GCA_052387355.1 Armatimonadota bacterium
GGGCCACGATGCCTTCGGCCGGGACGCCCAGGAAGGCCACATCGACCTCACCCGGGATGGCTGCGAGCGATGGGTAGCATCGCAGGCCGTCGACCTCATCGTACTTCGGGTTGACGGGATGGATGGCTCCGCCATAGCCGAGGCGGCGTAGGTTGGCGATCACCGCCGTTCCCGCAGTGGGCCGGGACGCCGACGCGCCCACGACGGCGATGCTCTCGGGGGACAGGAGCGGTCGCAGCGCCTGCATCTACTCGTACGGCTTGAACAACCCGTCGCGCCAGGCCAGCGCCTCTTTGAGCCCCTTCTCACGGCGCAGCACGTCGAACTGCCGGAACTCGGGGGTGCCGCTGGCGTCCAGCATGACGCAGGATTCGAGAGCGTACATCATCGCCGATCGGAATCCCATGGCTTCCATCGTCTGGTTAATCGCCCGCTTGTTGGTCTGGAGGCAGGCCAGCGCCACCATGGACATCCTGCGGGCGAACCGCAGCGTCTCGTCCTCAAGGCGCTCCGGCGGATAGAGGTGATTGACCAGCCCGATCCGGTAGGCTTCCTCGGCATCGATGGTGTCGCCGGTGTAGATGAGCGCTCTCGCCCGGGCGCTGCCGATGATCCACGGCATGATCATGGTGGCCACGCCGGTGGAGAACCGCGTCTCCACGACGCCGAGCTTCGCGTCGGTAGATGCCATCCGCACGTCGCACATCTGCGCGAGTTCCAGCGCTCCGGCCAGACAGTAGCCGCGGATCATGGCGAGGACGGGCTTGCTGCACTCCCAGGGCGAGAACGTGAACCGGTAATCGCGGTAGGCTGCCTCACGCCACTCGGGGATGCCGCGATTGGCGCGGGGATCGTCACGCGTTCGCTTGATGTCGTACCCGACGGAGAAGGCACGGTCGCCCGCGCCCTTGATAATCACCACCCGCACCTCAGGGTCGGCATCAGCGTGCTCCACCGCGTCCACGAATTGCGCGATCATGTCATAGGTGATCGCGTTGTGCACCGACGGCCTGTTAAACGTGATGATGCCCAGGCGGTCATCGCGTTCGTACAGCAGATCTCCGTCGCTCACCTCACACCTCCTCGGGGGTTGACGGCGCACAGAGACTGTGCAGGGGTATTCTACCGCGAGCGTCAAATACTCCGCTCGCCCCTCGCGCAGTCGATTCTCGACCGGCCGAAGTGGACGCAGGAGGAACGGTGTGAACATCCCGGTGGATCTCTCTCAGAATACCAGCGTGCTGGGCCCCAGTCCCGGCGCGGTGGAGGCGGCGTCGCGCGAGGCGGCCAGCGCCCATCAGTATCCAGAACGCCAGAGCGGGACCCTGGTTGGCGCTCTCGCGCGCCTCCACGGGGTCGGAACGGATCAGATTATCGTAGGGAACGGCGCGCAGCACGTGCTGCGGGTGATCGCGGCCGCCTTTCTTGGCCCGGGAGATGTCGCGGTCGGACTCACGCCCACGTACCCAGGGTACAGGAATGCCTCTGCGACGATGCGCGCGACCTATCGGCCCGTGGAGGCATCCGACGGGGAATACGATGCTGCCCGATGGGAGGCCGCGGTCGCCGATGCCCGCCTCGCCTGGCTCTGCACGCCCAACAACCCAACGGGGCGGCCGCTGAAGCATGATGATGCGGCAAAGATCGTCGCCGCGCTCCCGCCGCAGGGCATCGCCGTCTTCGACGAGACCTACCGTGATTTCGTCGATGAGCCCGACGCGGCCGACGGGCTCGCGCTGTTGCGGGCCGGTGCTCGGGTGATCGTCGTGCACACGTTCAGTAAGCTCTACGGGCTGGCAGGACTTCGGGTCGGCTACGCGCTGGCATGGCCTGAACACATCACGGCGCTCCTCGAGCGTCTGGACGCGTTCCCCGTGAACCGAGCGGGGCAGGCTGCGGCAGTGGCCGCGCTCGCGGATGTCGCGCATCAGGCCGAAAGCCGCCGGTTTGTGCTGCAGGGTCGAAGGCAACTGGAAGCAGGCCTGCGGCGGCTGGGCGTGTCCTTCTTTCCCTCGCAGGCCAACTTCGTGACCGCCAACTTCGGTGATGCCTGCGCGCGAATCAAGCACACCACGCAGGAGGCCGGGTATGTGGTCCGCGCGATGGACGGAGCCTGGGGACTGCCCGGGTGGCTGCGGATCACCGTCGGGTTCGAGCAGCATATCACGGACATCCTTCGCGCGATCGAGACCAGCCTGGTGGCGGTCGAAGGGCACCATCAGGCGTGAGAGGATAGCCGTGCCGTGAACGACCCACGCGTGCAGGCCTATGCGCACTTGCTCGTCGATTATTGCGTCAAGGTGCGGCCAGGCTGGCAAGTCCTGGTCGTCTCCACCCCGCTGGCCCGGCCGCTCGTCGAGGAAGTCGTGCGTGAGATCGCCCGGAAGGGCGCGTATGCGCTCACACGGCTCGACTTCCCCTCAATCGCGCTGCTGTGGGCGAAGGAAGCGCCCGTGGCGCTACTCGGCGAGATGGCGCCCATAGATTCGTTCGCGCACGAACACAGCGATGCGGAAATCATCATACGAGCCCCGGAGAACACCCGTGACGAATCCGGCCTCGATGCTGAACGCAGGAACCTGCTTCGCCAGGCTACCCGGCCGGTCATGGCACGGCGCCAGGCGGTCAAGGTCGCCTGGATCACGTGCGTATTTCCGACGCCCGCGCTGGCGCAGGAAGCCGGAATGTCGTTGTCCTCGTATGAAGACTTCGCATACGGTGCGTGCTTGCTCGATTGGCCCGAGGAAGGCAGGCAGATGCGGCGTATCGCAGACCGGTTCGATCGCGCAGACGAGGTGCGGATCGTCGCCGAGGGCACCGACGTTCGCGTGAGCCTGGCCGGACGCCAGGGCCGCGTCGGCGAAGGGTATGGCAACATGCCGGGCGGCGAGGTCTTCTATAGTCCACTGGAAGACTCCGCGGAGGGTGTCGTCACGTTCAACGAGTATCCGGCCATCTGGGGCGGCGAAGAGGTCGAGGGCATCAAACTGATATTCCGCGAGGGCCGCGTGACAGAGGCGTCTGCGCGTAGCGGCAACGAACTTCTGCAGAGGACCATCGATGCCGACGCAGGAGCACGAGTGTTAGGTGAGCTCGGTCTCGGATGTAATCCCCGCATCCAGCGACATACGAAGAACATCCTGTTTGATGAGAAGATGTACGGGACGATCCACCTGGCGCTCGGCAGCGGCTTTCCGCTGCTGGGCGGCACAAACGTAAGCAGCATCCACTGGGACATCATCAAGGACCTCAGGCCAGGCGGTCGGATCTACTGCGACGGCGAGCTCGTGCAGGAGAACGGCCGCTGGGTATTCTAGGCTCGAGCTACTGGCACCCGGAAGTCGTGTTGACGCCTCAGTAGTGATACGATATCATATCAGAATCTTGTCGCGTTGGTGCCGGCGGAGACGCCTGGCGAGGACAGCCTAATCGGGACAGCCTAATAATGAAGCACCATGCTCTCGCACCCGAGAAATGGGTGACCCTTGGATTCGGGGAAGCGGCCGCTGGCCTGGTTTCCGCCGGGTTCCTTCGAGGGGGCGGTCTGTCGGTCTGCCTGGCCACTGGAAGGAAACCCTCCCCGGAAACTCGACGGCGCCTCAGCGAGTGTGACCTGAAGGCGACGCCTGACCCTGCGGCGGTCCGGGAGGCGTCGGTCGTCCTGTCGTTGGTGACACCAGATGCAGCGCGCGAGGCGGCAGAAATGGTGGCGCCGTTCCTGAGTCCGGCGACCCTCTTCGTAGACATGAACTCGATCGCAGGGCAGACCGCGGTGGAGATCGCCCGGATCGTCGAGGCCCGTGGCGCGCGCTTTGTCGACGCCGCGG
>JBQTJG010000295.1:0-6894 GCA_052387355.1 Armatimonadota bacterium
TTACCAACGGGCCTGCGCCATCCATCCTACGTGCTTACCGCTGGCGACTATGCTGAGATGAAATGAAAGGTCATAGATCGTAGCCGAGCTCAGCATGCGCGCCTCATGCGCGCGCCGACTATGAAGGGAAGCTGGGTCTGAACAAATTCTCGCGGCTTTCCCCGGACCACGCCCCGAAGAGTGCCGCCATCTTCTGGTTCACACGCTCCATGTCGGCGAGCACGGCCGACTCATCCAGGCCCTTCACGCGCCCGCTCTGCACGACCTGGACGCCGTCGACGAACACGTGCTCAACGTCACGCTGGACCGCATAGTGCACAAGTGAGCGGATCGGGTCGTCGGCCGGACCGATGTGGAGGTGCCGCAGATCAACAATCGTGACATCCGCCTTCGCCCCGGGAGCGAGCCGCCCCAGGTCGTCGCGGCCCAACGCCCTGGCCCCTCCAACGGTCGCCGCCTCGTAGACTTCGGCCGCCAGGCCGGACGCCGCGTGCTGGTCGGCGATCTTGGCTCCCAGCGACGCCCAGCGCATCTCCTCGATGATGTCCTGCGGGAAGGTATCGGTCCCAAGGCCGATGTTGATGCCGGCGCGTCGATACCGGCTGAACGACCGCAGCAGCCTGCCGGAACGCCGCATCACCACGGGGCAGTGCGCCACGCTCACACCATTCGCGGCGAGGATGCCAAGGTCACGATCGGAGTCCTCGGCGATGTTCAGGGCATGGGTCAGGATCACGTCGGGACCGAGGAAGCCGATCCGCTCGAGAAACGAGACCGGATCCGTGCCATACGCAGATCGCACCTGCTCGACCTCGAACCGCGATTGGGCGAAGTGCATCCGGATTCGCACGCCATGTGCCGTCGCAGCCGAGCGTGTCTCGCGCAACAACTCCTCGGAGTTGGTGTCGAGAGTGTACGGAAACAGAAGGCCCCTAACGAGGTCGCTTCGCCGGCTCCGCAGGCGCGTGATGAATGCGAGTGCGCGCTCCAGTCCTCTCCGGCCCGCCTCACGGTTCCATGCGATGTGAGGATCGGGACCGGCCACCACGCCGGCGCGATAGTGGTGGCTGAGGTACGCGCGTACCCCAAGCTCCTCGGCCACCTCGGCGAAGATGTCGGGCTCCCACGGCGCATCGTCCCAGCGCTTGAAGACCATCGTGTTGATGCCCACGACAGTGGTGGACCCGCATCGTAGCGCTGTTCCTAACCCCAGGCGCGCGGCAGTTCTGACTTCCTCGGGAGTGAACACCGGGGTGTCACTGGGGTCCCGCAGCCATGCCTCAGGTCGCATGGCATACAGGTTGATGCGGTCCGCATCGTACCAGAACTGGCTGTGCGAGGCGTCGACCTGGCAATGCAGATTGACGAAGCCCGGTGACACCAGGCGTCCCGTCGCATCCAGCACCTGGTCCGCGGATTCGCTGTAGCCGCGGCCGACGAACGCGACGCGGTCGTCCTCCAGGACCAGGTCCCCGCCGTGGATCAAATAGTGACCGTCCGCCCACGCCACGACGTCCCCGGCCTTGATGAGGATCCTCATCGAGGACCTCCAATCGCGGGCAGCGCGGGCGGGAACAGCACGGAGGCCGGTCGCCGGCCCCGATCCCAGCGGCTGAACTGTCGGCGGAGGGTATCATAAGGGATCTGGACAGCGGCAACGAGCGCCTCTTCATCCACGCCGACCAGACGGCTGTCGGCGACGACGTCTCGCCCGTCGATGATGACCTGCCGGATATCGCGCGCGCTGGCGTGATGC
The DNA here is from genome assembly GCA_052387355.1 of Armatimonadota bacterium. Taxonomy (GTDB): domain Bacteria; phylum Sysuimicrobiota; class Sysuimicrobiia; order Sysuimicrobiales; family Humicultoraceae; genus JBQTJG01. The sequence continues at coordinate 1,757 of JBQTJG010000295.1, forward strand.
ACAATGGTCTTGATCGGATCCACGATCGGCCCGATGTGGAGCCCTTCGAGATCGATCACGACGATATCAGCCTTCGCCCCGGGCGCCAGGCGGCCGAGGTCGTCGCGGCCCAGCGCCCTCGCGCCCCCCAGCGTCGCCGCCTCGAAGACTTCTGCGGACGTACCGGCAAATGCGCTTTGCTCTTCGATCTTGCAAGCCACCGCGGCCCACTTCATTTCGGAGACCATGTCCTGGGGAAACGTGTCGGTACCCAGCGCCATGTTGATCCCGGCGCGGCGGTAGCGGCTGAACGTGCGCAGCGTGACCCCGCGGCGCAGGTACACACCCGGGCAGTGGCACACCGACACACCATGCGCCGCGAGCCGCCGGAGATCGCGGTTCTCGGGGTCTGCGTACAGACCGTTCCCGGCAATGTACAGCGCATGGGTCAAGAGCAGGTTTCGGGCCAGCAGTCCCAGGCTCTCCAGGTAGTCGACCGGCGTCTTGCCGTAGCGCTCTCTGATCGCATCCACTTCGGCGAGACTCTGCGAAAAATGGGTCCGCATGTGCGTTCCCATCGCATCAGCGGCAGCCTTTGCCGCTTGTAAGAGCGCCGGCGTGGACGCGTCCAGCGTGTATGGAAACATGTATCCGCGGATCCGCCCGTCGTATGTGCCGTCGATGCGCCTGGCGAATACGCCGGCATATTCCAGCGCCCGCAGCGCTCGCGCCTCGTCGACGGCGTGTCCGGGCTCGGCACCGTCCCAGCAAGAGACGATTGCGCGCACCTGGTGCGCGACGTATGCTCGTGCGCCCATTTGACCGGCAATCTGAGCGATCATCTCGGTTTCGTACCGGGGGTCCTCCCAGCGCTTGGTCGCCATCGTCGTGATGGCGCCGAACGTGGTCGCGCCACCCCGAAGGATCGTCGCGATGGAGTACCGCACGCTGGCTTCGGTTTGGGCCTCGTCGAGGACCTCAGGCCCGTCGCCCTCGACCCAGTGGCGGGGCTTGGGAAAGCCCGGGTTGTCTACGTCGATGCGAAACACTTGAAGATCGACGTTGGTGACCGCATGGAGATTGATGAACCCGGGCGACACCAGACAGCCTGAGGCGTCGATCGTTCGATCGACGGGCCCGGCGTATCCACGGCCCACGAAGATCACCCGATCGTCGTGGTAGATGACCTCGCCGCCGGGGATGATGCGGTGTTCCCCATCATAACCGATCACGTAGCGACCCGTGACTCTTGTGCGCATCGCCGGACTATCGGTGCTGGTAGTGCGCGATGCCGGTGACGCCGCACATGGCCGTGAATGCGCCGAACGCCGCCATGAACGAATCGCCGGTGAACGCCGCGGTCCACGCGCCGGTCTTTCGGCATCCCGGCACCATGGCCGCCAGGTCGGTGTACATCGGATGGTGGAACTGCAGATCGAGCGTCACCGGGCGATCCACGACGTACGGCCTGACCGCGGCGGCGGCCGTTACCGCCTCCCGCGCCGCCTGCTGCAGCCGCGCGCAGACAACCGACGGGTGTTCGCTCTCCGCCTGAAACCGCCCGAGCGCGCGCTTGACGACGACCGCCCGCACCTGCGGCAACGATTGGACCAGGTCAGCCGCCAGCACGTCGTCGCCGCTCACGAGCAACACCGGCACGCCGAGTTCGCCCGCGTACGCCGCGTTCAACTCAACTTCGCCGACCGGACGGGCGTTCAGCCGCACTTCGGCAACCGTCTGCGACCATGACGTGTGATCGAGCACGCCGGGGTGCAGGCCCGCGCGGCAGGTCCCGTGCCCGTCGGTCACCGTGACCGCGGTGGCGCCGCCCTCGAAGCACCCGGCGACGGCCGCGTTCACCTCATCGGTCATCCACCCCCGGGCCCGATCGTGCTCGCGACCCTCCCGGTGCGTGTGCTCGCGGTCGACGACGCCCGCAATCCCTTCCATATCCGTCCCGATCCAGATCTTCATGCCGCCTCCTGACTCGTGAGGTATGCAACGAGGAGTTGGACCGTCTGTTCGAGGTCGCGCAGGTGCACCATCTCGAACGGGCTGTGCGTGTAGCGCGTGGCATATGCGACGAGCGCGGTCGGAATGCCGTTCTTGATGAACGCGACTCCGTCGCTGGTATACCGGCTGAAGACCAACGGCTGCGTGGGGATGTCGAGACGGTCGGCGGTCCGCTGCAGCGCATCGAGGATGCGGCGATCGTAATGGACCAGGATATCCTTGTAGCCCAGGATGGGCCCGCCCCCAAGCCGCGCCGGAAACCGCTCGCTGGGCACGGGGGGAATGTCCGCCACCAGGCCCACATCCAGGGCGATCGCACCAGCATACTCCGCAGCCACGGACGCCGCGCCGACCAGCCCCACTTCCTCCTGGACCGTGGAGACGAGGTGGAGTTCGTAGCGCAGCGCGGCGCGATCGACACGCCGGGCCACCTCAGTCATGATAGCGAGGGCCGCCCGGTCGTCCATCGCCTTGCCGACGACGAGCTCGCCAAGGCGACGCGTCGCGGTCTCGAAGATCACCGGCGCCCCGATGGCCACGCCGGCCTCGGCGACCGCCGCCCGAGCAGGCAGGCCAAGATCCACGAACACCTCGGGCCAGTCAAGCCGATCGCGGTGCCGCTCCTCGTCGGTCCGGATGTGGCCGCTGGCGCGCGCGAGGATACCCGGCACGGGCCCGTGGCGCCCGAGCACGAGGACCGGCTGCCCGAGCGCGAGCGGATTCGGCATGGTATTCGTCTGCTCACCCTGGCCCGTCGAGAGCCAGAGGAAACCATCGTCGGTGATGGCGCGCACCAGTAGGCAGATCTCATCCGCATGGCCGCCGATCAGCAGCTTTGGGCCGCGGCCGCCGATGCGCGCGTGCAGGTTGCCCACCGGCGTGATCCAGAGATCCTCGGCGTGCGGGGCCCAGAGCTCTCGCAGCGCGTCTTGCACGGGCCCCTCCATCCCCGTTGGCCCGGGAAGGTCACATAGCCGCTTCACCAGTTCAAACACGTCATCACTCCCTCACACGTGCATCCGCGGGTCGAAGACGTCGCGCACGCCGTCACCTAGCAGGTTGGTGGCCATCACGGTCAGGAAGATCGCCAGGCCGGGCGCAAAGCTCATCCACCAGGCGACCGCCAGGAAGCCTCTGCCCTGGCTCAACATCAATCCCCACTCGGGCGTGGGAGCCTGGGCGCCCAGACCAAGGAAGGACAGGCTGGCGCCGAAGATGATCGCCGTGCCGATCCGCAGCGTGGCGATGACGATGTTGGGCGTGATGGTGTTCGGGAGCAGGTGCCGCCAGAGAATCGCGCGCTCCGGCGCTCCGATCGCCCGCGCCGCTTCGACGTAAAGATTCTGCTTGGCGGCCAGCACCTCGGCCCGCGTCACCCGCGCGAAGATCGCCAGTCCTGAAATCCCCACCGCGATCATCGCGTTGCGCAGTCCGACCCCGAGGGCGAACACTGCCAGCAGCGCCAACAGCAGCCCGGGAAACGCGAGCAGCACGTCGACGAAGCGCATGATGATTTCGTCGGTCCTCCCGCCAAAGTACCCGGCAAACAGGCCCAGGACCATGCCGAGGCCCAGCGAGATGACGACCGAGACGACGCCAAGCACGAGAGAGATGCGACCTCCGTACACCACGCGGCTGAAGAGGTCACGCCCCAGCGTATCGGTCCCGAGCAGGTGGCGCGGGCCTGGCCGCGACATGATGCCGGCCGGATCGATCTCGAGCGGGTCGTACGGCGCGACCAGCGGAGCGGCGACCGTCATGACCACGATGGCCACCAGCAGCAGACCGCCGATCAGCATCCCGTGGTGGCGCGACATGCGCCGCAGAAGCGCCCGCCGGGGAGAGCGGACAGGCATGATGGCGATGGGCGCCTCGGCCAGCAGCGCTCTCTGCGTCGCCATCTCTCCTCACCCGTACCGAATCCGCGGGTCGATCCAGCCGTACGAGACATCGACGAGCAGGTTGACGAGAATGAACGCCAGAGCTGCGATCAACACCGTGCCCTGCACGAGGGGAAAGTCCTGGGTACGGATCGACTCGGCCGCAAGAAAGCCGATGCCCTGCCGCCCGAAGACCACCTCAACCACCACCGCGCCGCCGAGCAGCGCGCCGAACTGCAGCCCCACGATGGTCACGACGGAGATCATCGCGTTGCGCAGCGCGTGGCGCCCGACGACCGCGCGTTCGGCCAGCCCCTTGGCGCGGGCGGTGCGTACATATTCCTGCCCGAGCACCTCGAGCAGGCTGCTGCGAATCACCCGGGCGATGATGGCCGCACCGGAAAAGCCAAGGGCGAACGCGGGCAGGACGAGCGCGCGCCAGCCGCCCGTGCCCGCGGCCGGCAGCCAGCCGAGCCTGAGGCTGAACAGGAAGATCAGCAACAAGCCCGACCAGAAGATCGGCATGGACACGCCGATCAATGAAACCATCATGCTGAGCGTGTCGATCCATGTGCCGCGCATAAACGCGGCGAGGATGCCGAGGCCAAAGCCGATTGCCACCGCGACGACGAGCGCACTGAATGTCAACTCGAGCGTCGCCGGTAGTTGATCGAAGATCGCGTCCTTGACCGGGATCCGCAGCCGAAGCGACAGACCAAAGTCACCGCGCACGGCGCGCGTGAGGAACATCCAGTATTGTTCGGCGAATGGGCGGTCGAACCCGAACTCGTGGCGAAGCCGGGCTATATCAGCGGCGGAACCCCCGGTCTCCGCGAGCATCGAATCGATGGCGTCGCCGGGGACCAGGTAGAGGGCCCCGAAGACCAGGAATGACACCCCGATGAGGATGGGGATCAGGACAGCCAGACGCCTGAGGACGAACGCCACCATGCGGAATCGATGAACCGGCGAGACGGGCAGGTGCGCCCGTCCCGCCGGATCGTGCTGCTACCGACGGATGTACGCGTCGTAGAAGTACGGATATTCACCCAGGACAGGGTACATGATCGCGTTGACGACGGTATTCTTGAACGCCGAAATCTGGTGCTGGTAGACGACGGGCAAGATGAACGCCTGCTCCATCATGCGGCGTTGCACCGACTCGTAGACTTGCTTCCGCTTGGCCGCGTCGACCTCAGTCTCCCCTTGTTCGAGGAGCCGGTCGATGTCGGGATCCTTCTGATGATAGAAGTTCCAGCCGCCGCC
>JBQTJG010000296.1:0-3289 GCA_052387355.1 Armatimonadota bacterium
CTACCCGCCCAGGATCCTGCGGCGAGCTTCAGCCCAGGGGACAGGCGCAACCTCCCCAGAGTCCAATTCCTGTATCCGCTTGGCGATCTCCGCCGCCCACGCTGCCTCCGCGTCTTCGTCGACGACGTCTTCCAGGCTCTCCAACAGCGACACGGCGAGCGCGGCCCGTTCTTCGGGCGACAGCTTCAGCGCCTCGCCCAGGAGTTTCGCTGGGTCTAGCTTCATGCCCCGATTCTACTCCTCGGTCGCGCGCCACTGCAATCTAACGAGCAATAGACGGAACTGCCTAAACCCGCCAACACGGCAACCGCTGCAGCCTATCACCCGTCGGGGTGAGCGTGCTGATGCTCCCGTTCCGTCCTGCTTTGGTAATCCGTGCACCACAATACCCTGCAGGCCGTTGTAGTGGGCAGACCTGCCTAATTCACCGCGTGCCGGACCGCTGACGGCCCCCTCCAGCGCGCCGGCCGCCTTTGGCCCCCATTATCGACAGCCCGCGATGCCTCCGCAATCCTGGAGGAGCCCTCCCCGGCCGCCGCCCCGCCGAGGCCGGTCCGCATCCGCTATGGCCCTGACAACCGATCGGCCGGGCTGCGGACCGCGCCGGGGCCACGGTTCAGTACATGCGTGTAGATCATGGTCGTGCTCACATCCCGGTGCCCGAGCAGGCTCCTGGACCGTGCGGATGTCGTGCCCATCGTCGAGCAGATGGGTGGCGAACGAGTGGCGGAAGGTGTGGCACGTCGCGGGCTTGGCGAGGCCGGCCCGGCGGACGGCATCCCTGACGGCGCGTTGGAGCACGGTCTCATGCAGGTGGTGCCTGCGCCGCTGGCGGGTCGATCGCTCGACGTAGACCCGGGTGGCCGGGAAGACCCACTGCCAGCCCCACTCCCGGCCTGCGTTCGGGTACTTCCGCATCAGCGCTCCGGGGAGCTCGACCCAGGCGGCTCCGCGCTTGAGGTCCTGCTCGTACTGGCGCCTCAAAAGTTCGAGGTGCCGCGCAAGGTCGGCCTTGACGGCGGCGGGCAGCATCGTCACCCGGTCCCTGGAACCCTTCCCCACCCGCACCACGATCTGGTTCGATGTGAAGTCGACGTCTTTCACGCGTAACCGGGCGCACTCGAGCACGCGGAGTCCCGCCCCGTACAGGAGGAGCGCCATCAGTCGCTGTACGCCGTTGATCTGGCCGAGGACTGCTCGAACCTCTTCGCGGGTCAAGACGACGGGCAGCCGCCTGGGGCGCTTCGCGTGCACGATGCTGTCCAGCCACGGGACCTCCTGACCAAGCACCTCGCGGTACAGGAACAGCAGCGCGCTCAGCGCCTGGTTCTGGGTGGCGGCCGCCACCTTTCGCTGAACGGCGAGCGACGTCAGGAACTGCGTGATCTCGGCGGCGCCCATCTCGGCCGGATGGCGCTTGCGGTGGAACAGAATGTACCGCCGGATCCACGCGAGGTATGCTTCCTCCGTGCGGCGGCTGTAATAACGCGCGCGGACCGCGTCGCGCACACGGTCCAAAAGCCGCGGCTGCTGTGGACCAGCTGGACCACTATCGGGGCTTGGCGGGCGTGTCACGTACCCCCTCCTGTGTCTCGGGATACGACACCGCTCTCCAGAGCAGCACGGTAGACCGGCGGCGGCCCCCCCGGACCCCCGGCACGACAGTCTCTCCCCTCGAAGATAATCGGTCAAGTGATGCGCAGTGTGCAGGGGGTCTCGTCGCGACCGACGCCTGAGGCGCAGCCGCTACGGACCGAATGGCGCGGTCAGATCCGAGTCGACGGCAGCCCCAACGCCGCCGTGGGATCCGCAGGCCCGTGACCGCGGCCGATCGGCAGGCCCGCGGCGATCGCGGCCGTGATCACCTCTTTCGCCCGCGCTACCGCATCACGCACCGCCTGGCCCTTGGCGAGCTCGGCGGCTATCGCAGCGGAGAAGACGCAGCCGGTTCCATGCGTGTGCCGCGTCGGAGCCCGTGGCGCCGCGAACTGCTCGAACGTCGATCCGTCGAAGAGCACGTCGATCGACTGATCGCTGTCCTCAAGATGCCCGCCCTTCACCACGACGTACCGGGGGCCCATCGCATGGATCTCGCGCGCGGCCGCGCGCATCTCGTCGAGCGTACGCACGGGCCGGCCGACCAACGCGCTCGCCTCGTGCAGGTTGGGTGTGACCACCAGCGCCACCGGCAGCAGCACGCGTCGCAGTGCGTCGGTCGCCTCAGGTTGCAGCAAGGGCGCACCACTCTTGGCGATCATCACCGGATCCACGACCAGCCGCGCGATCTCCCATCGTCTGATCGCGGCGGCGACTGCGTCGATGATCGCGGCGTTGGAGAGCATGCCGGTCTTGACCGCGTCGGTACCGATGTCGCTCATAACCTGATCGATTTGCTCGACGACAAACGACGGCGCCATCTCGACGATTTCGGTGACGCCCGTGGTGTTCTGCGCAGTCAGCGCGGTGATGGCCGACGTGCCGAAGACCCCCAGGACGGTGAAGGTCTTCAGGTCGGCCTGGATGCCTGCCCCTCCCCCTGAATCCGACCCGGCAATCGTCATCGCGCGGGCGATGCTCATGTCGCCTCCTTGCGGCGGAAGTGGGTCCACCCGCCTGGCTCAAGCGGCCGGAGGGACCCGTCAACGGCCATCGTGCGTCCAGCGGACGCGGGCTCAAACAACCCAATGATGGTCGCCGGTGTGCCGGTCGCTTCTCTCACTTGGTGAAGAACGCGGTCGGCGTCGTCCGGCCCAACCGCAAAGAGGAGTTCGTAGTCTTCGCCGCCATACAGGGCGACGTCGAGGGCGGTCTTGCCCTCGGCGGCAGCGGCCCCAGCGATCGCGTGCACGCAGGGATCCACTGGCAGGCGGTCTGCGTCGAGACGAACGCCGACGGCGCTTGCCTGGCATAGGCGCGCCAGGTCAAGCGCCAGTCCATCTGAGAGATCGATCATCGCGCACACCGCGCCTGTCGCGGATAGCGCGCTGCCCTCTACCAGGCGCGGCTGCGGCCGGCGCTGTGCGTCAATCGCCCGCGCAAGCAACGAATCCTGCTGACTCGCGGTGCCAGCGCCCACGTCACCTCGCCCGCTGCCGAGCGCCAGCAGCCCCGCAGCCGCGCGCCCAAGCGTGCCTGTAACGGCAAGCAGGTCGCCGGGTCGTACGCCCGTGCGCCGGATGACACGATCTGGCTGAACCTCGCCGATCAGCGCAACGTCAACGATCACCAGCGGGGCCTGCGCAAGATTGCCGCCCACAATGGCGATGGCTGGCCCGGCGACGGCCGCGTT
>JBQTJG010000297.1:0-9832 GCA_052387355.1 Armatimonadota bacterium
CTGGTAGTATCCCGAGCGCGCCCACAGGCGGCAGCTCAGCGCCTGGTACAGCAGCCAGTGATTCATGATGACATCAAAGGAGTCGTCGGGCGTGCGCACCTGCACCACGTCGAGCATGTCATCCCAGCGCGCGCGAACGGCCTCGGCTGCGGCTTCTGCGGCGGGCACTGGGCCGTAGCGTCGTATCAACTCATCGACGTGCGCCCCATTCCTTCCCTGTCCAAGCAGGACGAGGACCTGCCGCTTCTCCTTCGGCCCGAGGGTGATGCGTGTCTGAAGAGCGGCACAAGGATCCAGCCCTGCGCCAAACCGGCCTGAGAGATGACTGCGGCCAAGCGCCGCGGGCCGAGTCAGGGAGCCATTGCGGCCCAGGAACTCGAGCCGGTCGCCGCTGGCCGAGGCCAGTTCTTCGCTCATGTGGACGAATCCAATCCGATCCCTGTAATGGTGATTGTAGGGATTGCGCGCCAGGATCGCGCGCAGCTCGGCGTCGAACTCGGTCACGACATGCAGGTGCTCACCGGCGCGCGGCGGTCCAAGCGCCCATTCGCTGTAGGCGAACACGCTGAGTCTTCGAGGACGATTCGTATGATTCGTCAGCGTCAGTAGGGAGAACTTCACCGGATCGTCCGGATGGACGAAGATGTCAAGTGTGTGCGCGATGCCGTGCGCCGCGTGCGCAAACCGGGTCATGCCAGCGGCATGCCGTACGACCCACCGACCATCCTTGCTGTTGCGGCGCGCCGGTCCGGGCGTGGCCGACCACACGTCGCCGGTGTCACCGTCGCGCAGGAAGATCGCTTCCGCTGTCGGATCGGTGACCGGGTCATTTGCAAATGGCGTGAGGCGATTTTCTCGACTGTTCTCAGCCCAGGTAAATGACGCTCCGGACGCCGTCACGATGGTGCCGAACCCGGGATTCGCGAGCACGTTGGCCCAGGGCATCGGCGTGTCTCGATCGCCGGCTATCACGATCACGTACTCGCGACCCTGCGAGGCGAAACCGCCCAATCCATTTGCGAGTGTGCGCGGCGGCACCTCCGGTTCAGGAGCGGCGGCCTGGTCGGCGTCCGACACGCTGGGGCGCCGGGGGACGAAGGGAATGGGCCATTGCGGCTCCCTCGTCGGCGCCTCAAGCTGACTTGCCAGGTCGCCACGATCTCCGTTCAGGATCGCGCGCGCAACGGCGAAGAGGAGCAGGCGCGCTGAATCGCCCATGCCGTCGCTGCGGAGTAGGAACACGCCGCCGGGACGGCTCTTCCACGCTGCCCACGATCCGCTCTCCAGGAGCGCCTCGAGCTGCTTGTGCATTTCATCGCGATAATCTACCGGATGTTCGTTCAGGATCACCACGTCGGCGCTCAGGCCCTTCAGCCGCCAGAACTCTTGGGCCTTGAGGACCTGCTGCACGAGCGCGAGCGCATCTTCTTCCACCACTCGTACCAGCAGGACGGGGAGATCCCCGGAAATACCGTACCGCCACAGTTCGGGTTGCCCCAGCGTGTTGCGCGCCAGGACATCCGGCTCCGCCCGCAGAGAGGCGTCGGTGTAGAGGACGAGCGAGGCCAGCCGAAGGAACGATTGAGCGTCGTCCGGCGCGATCGCCAGGTGCCGGAGCTCGATCTGCGCGTGAGTGTACGCGAGCGCGAACGCGCGCGCCGAGGCAGCCGGGTCGTGATACCGTTCCGCAAGCACCTCTGCGGCCTCGCGGTCCGGCGCGATTCCGGTCGCGAACGCCAGGCGCACGAAACCTCCCGGGGCGAGACGGACCCGCATCCGCAGGCTGGCGATCGTGTCGAGGACGGCGCCTGTCGCACCCGAAAGAGGCCGTCCATCGAGCGCCACGGGATCGTCCTCGCCGCGACCTCGTCCCAGGAACGCCGCCCGATCGGTCTCCCACTCCACCTGGCCCTGCATGTGTCCTTCCACGCTGAGGACGTGCACGGCCCAGACGCCCTGTTCGTCTCCGCGCGGCCGCCGCTCGCATAGAAGCGCAGCGCTCACCGGCAGGTATGTGGTCTCGAGGAACAGTTTCCCGAAGGCGGGGTGAGCCAGGTCGTCGGCGGGGGACGCCAGCGCGAGCTCCACATAGCTCGTCACCTCAATCTCTCGGGCCCGATCACTGGTGTTGGTAAGCGAGAGCCGGCGGACCTCAACGTCGGCCTCGGGAGACACGGCGATCTCGAGCAGGGTATCGATCTCGTCGTCCCGCCGCCGGAACTCGGCTTTGTCAGGAAGGAACGTGGCCAGGTACTGTTCCGGCTCCCTGCAGGTCGGCTGGTATGCCGCGGACCAGACCGAGCCGCTGCGAACGTCGCGCAAATAGATGAACTGGCTTCCCACGTCGCGCGTTCGGTCTTCACGCCAGCGCGTGACAGCGCGACCTCTCCAGATCGAGGCTCCGCCCCCGGCGTTGGTGATCACGGCCGTGTAGTTTCCATTCGACAGGAAGTGCGCTTCTGGGTAGAGCGTGTGCGGAGATCTGAACCGGCGCACCGTGCCTCCAGGCACGGCCGGCGTCGCGGGAGTCTCCTCAGCCGGCCTCGCCTGGGTGATGGAGAAGTTCCGGGTCAACCGTTCCTGCAGCAGCAACTCTGTAGCCTGCACGTGCGGATCCGCGTGGAACCGGTCCTGCATGATGAAAGGACGCAACACGTTGTCCAGGGCGATGAGGGACATCCCCTGATGGTGGGCGAGGAAGGCTTTCACGATCACACCCGGCGCACCCCGCTTGCGGTCCACCCGATCGCTCGCGTCTGGGGCTCGGGACCTTGTGTAGTCGATCGCCTCGTAGTATCCGTAGCGACCTTCCAGTCCCTGGCGCGAAAGGCGGCGCATATTGCGAAGAGCCTGTTCCGGATCAACCAGCGCCGCGAGCAGCGTGGCGTACGGCGAAATGACCAGGTCGTCCGCAAGTCCGCGTTTCAATCCGAGCCCCGGGACGCCGAAGGCTTTGTACTGGTAGTGGCCGCGCCGGTCAGTGAAGTTGAACGCCGATTCCGAGACGCCCCAGGGAATCCCGCGCGTCCTGGCGTACTCGGTCTGCACCCGCACCACATTTCGGTACGTCTGATCAAGGAGCGTTCCTTGATATGTCCGGGTGAGCAACAGCGGCATGAGGTACTCGAATATCGACGCGCTCCACGAGACCAGCGTCGCTCGTCCGTCTGCGCTGACGAGCGCCCGTCCAAGGTGGAACCAGTGGTCTTGCGGCACGTCGCCCTTGGCGATAGCCACGAAGCTTGCGAGACGCGCCTCCGAGGCGAGAAGGTCATAGAAGGACACATCGTGCCGGCCGGGACCTTCGGCGTCGGCGAGCCGGTACCCAATAGCAAAGAGCTTGCGTTGTGAATCGAAAAGGAACCTGAAGCTCATCGCGTCCACAAACGCCAACGCTCGATCGGCCAGGTCTTCCAGACGCCGGGATAGGGTTGGATCACCGTCCCCGCCGGCGCCAGGGCCGATGGCCTCCGCGAGGCGCCGCGACCAGAACAGGGCCTCTTCTCGCGCCGGCGAAGCGTCGGATCCTCTTGCAAGAAGGTCGGTGGTCTCGCCGAGTGAGCTGGCGTTACCACCCAGACGAGTGAGCTTCTCCGACGCCCCATCCGCTCCCGCGAGCGCGTCGCGCACGACCTCGACCTCACGGCGCAGGGGCGCGGCACGATCATTCAACGCGGGCTGGCTCGCCGTGAGCGTGTCCAGGCTCTCGAGCGTGATGTCCACGACGTCGCCATGGCCGGCGCACAGTCGCTCCGGGTCCCAGGGGTCTTTCGCCACCTGCCGGAGCCCGTGGGCAAGCGCGATCAGGGTGCCGGCCAGGTTGCCGCTGTCCACCGTTGAGACGTAGCGTGGAGAGAGCGGCGCAAGGCTCTTGGTGTCGTACCAGTTCAAGAGGTGTCCTTCGAAACGTTCGAGCGCCTCGACCGTGAGCATCGCGCGCTCCAGTCTCTCGACCAGCTCGATCGTGGTGACATAGCCGAGGTCGTGCGCCGCCAGCGTCGCCAGCAGCCCGAGGCCGATGTTGGTCGGTGACGTGCGGCGGGTCAGGGCCTCGACCGGAGCTTCCTGATAGTTGTCTGGTGGAAGCCCGTGATCCTCGGGCCCCATGAACGCCTCGAAATAGCGCCACGTCTTGCGGGCCAGACGCCGGAGCACGGCGCGATCAGCGGGACGCAGGTCAAACTGCCGGGCCGGCACAGGGCGGCTGAGCCCATACGCGATGACGGGAGCGGCAAACCATACGGCCAGGAAGGGAATCGCCACGGGGAGCGCGCTCGGGCGTGCGGCGAGAGTCATCGAGAACAGCAGGCCAGCGAAGACGGGGCTGGCGCCCATCTCGATGAGAAATCGGGTGATTCCATACTCGCTCATCAGGCGCGCAACCCTCGCTGCCGTTTCCCATTCCAGGAGCCGGCTTCGCATGACGGCAAGACGCGCCAGGGTTACTGCGATCGCGTGCATGATTCTGTCAGCGTGGAAGACCAAAAGGGTGACCCTGACGACGATCTGCGCGATTGCGCTGCTCAGATCCTGGGCCACCGCTCGCAGAAATACCTCCCATGGCTGATGGACCAATGGCCCCCGGATGAGGCGCACGAGTGGCTGGTAGGCTGGGAACGCCATCACCGCCAGGGCCGCCAGCGTCCATTGCAGCGGGCTGCCCGGCAGCACCGTCCAGGCCAAGGCGAGAAGCGCCACGAGCGAGGGCGGGACCAGACTCCGACGCAGGTTGTCAAGGATCTTCCAGCGGCTGATGAGCGGCAAGGTGTTCCGTTCGAGGCCGCCCCGGGTGGAAATCCACGGCAGCAGCCATGGAAGGAGCTGCCAGTCGCCGCGCACCCATCGATGCTGCCGGTGCGCGTGGGTCAAGACACTCGACGGAAAGTCATCGACGACTTCAACGTCGGAGACGAGGGCCGGGCGGGTATAGAGGCCTTCGAACAGATCGTGCGACAGCAGGGCATTCTCGGGGACCCGGCCGTCGAGCGCCACCGTGAAGGCGGCCACATCATACAAACCTTTGCCCGTGTAGATCCCTTCCGAGAAGAGATCCTGGTAGGTGTCGGAGACGGCGGTGGTGTACGGGTCAACGCCGGTGTGTCCTGCATACACCCGCGAGAAGAGGGATCCAAAGGCGCTCGACATCGTCACACTCACGCGAGGCTGCAGGATGCCGTAGCCTTCGGTGACCCGTCGCACCGACAGGTCGACCCGGGCGCGGTGCAGCGGGTGGAGCGCGATCCCGATGAGTTGCCTGGCGGCGTCGCGCGGCAAGCGCGTATCGGCATCGAGAGTGATGCAGTAGCGGATTTCCGGCAGCACGGAGAGGTCGCCCACCTGCAGGCAGTAGCTCGTGTCCCTGGCGCCCAAGAGCAGACGGTTGAACTCATCGATTTTCCCGCGCTTGCGCTCCCAGCCCATCCAGCAGTCTTCCTTGGGATTCCAGCGTCGCGCACGATGAAACAGGTAGAATCGATCCCCGTGGCCCTGTCCGTAGCGGGCATTGAGCGCCTCGATGCCGTCGCGTGCGGTGGCGAGGATCGCGCCGTCGTCGGGCATCTCGGCCGCAGGGGCGTCGGCGAAATCCCCGAGAATGGCAAAGTGTATGCGCGGGTCGACGTTGCCCAACGCCAGAACTGCAAGATGCTCGAGGAGCGTGTGGACGTGCTCGACGCTGTTGAGCAGCGTCGGGACAATCACCATCGTCCGTCCTTCTTCGGGAACGCCGTTCCTCAAGTCGAGCCGGGGAAGGCGGCGGGGCGGCACGAAGACAGCAGCAAGCCACTGAACGAAGGCGATCGCAAGATCGCTCGCCGGGATGAGCGCCAGTCCGGCGACCCAGGCGTCGTTCTGCCATCCTGGAGCCAGCGCCATCGCCGCGCCCATGCCCAGCGCGGTCAGCGCGCCTATGCTTCCCAGGTAGAAGAGCGCGGCGTGCGCCAGGACGAACCGGCGAGCTCTACGGGGGAAGCCCGGCTCGTACGCCACGTCAACTTCGAGATCCCTTCGCCCTGCTCCGATCAGGTGGTAGCCGACATGCGCGGTGCGATGGCCTCTGGGGTGTTGCTCCGCCGCCTGCCGCGCGCTCTCGATGCTGCGAAGGGCGACCCGCATCTGGGCTTCGCCTGTCGGCTCAGCGAGTTCCTCGACCGCCTTGCGATACCGGTCCCGGCTGGCGAAGTCCATGCCCGCATAGACGCCTGCCGGGTCGCGCTGCAGTACCTGCTCGACCAAGCTGACACGCTCGAAGAACTGGCTCCAATCCAGAGAGGAGCAGAACCGGAGACTGGTCATGGCATTGCCTATCGAGACCTGGTATGCAGCCTGCTCCTGGTGCTCGGCGCGTGTCACATCTTCGGGGGTCAGGTTGGACGCCGCGAGACGCTCATCCAGACGGGAGCGTAGATTCGAGCCCCTGGGGCCGAACTCACGCACACGCTCCAGCAGACGCACGACATACGCTGTCGGAAGCTTTTCCGGCAGATCTGGCGGGGTGCGCTCGCCCGGCGCGGCTTCGAACTGGGCGAGGTGCCGATCGGCGTCAATGCGTCCGGTGCGGCTTGCGAGGATGCCTTCGGCGAGTCTTCGCAGACTCTCGATCAACGCCACCTTCAGCATGGCGGGCCACGCCCACAGCTCGCCGATCGTGAGCGGGGCCAGTGTTTGAAACGATGAGACGAACCGGCTGAGACGCTGCAGGTCGAGTCGAGCATCGCTGTGCCGGATCAGCTCCATCGCCATCGCGTGGACGCGGGCGGTTTCAGCCAACTCTCTCGATGCGATCTTGGGCAGCTCGAGGTAGTACGCTTTTGGCAGGCTGCGCCGGATCTCCAGGAGTTCGGATTCGACGATGTGAAAATTGTCGAGGAGCCATTCGGCCGCGGGCATGAGAGTCTCGGCGCCGCGGACGTCGCCGGCCAAGATGCGGTAGGCCTGGCGGAGGACCCGCTCGTTGTCCTCGAGTCTGGCGAAGAAGCGGCGGGCGCCCCGGCGCGAGTTGCGCGCCAGTGTGAAACGGGCGGCCAGCGCCTTGGCGAGCGTATCAAGGCCTTCAAGGCTCAACAGCTCGCCGCGAAAGGATTCACGTTCCGATGTGCGCGGGGCTGCGCGCGGATAGGTCTCGATCGCCATCCGTCAGGCAGTCTTCCTGCGCGTCTTCCTGCGGCCCCCTTCGGCCTGTTCCAGGCTGCGCTTGAGGAGCGCCATCATGTCGATGATCTTGCCTTTCTCCGGCCGGGGCGCCTTGGCCTCTTCCACGGCTTCCAGGTCGCCCTTTTCGGCCTTCCTGCGGATGAACGCCAGCAGCTCGTCCTTATATTCGTCGCGGTACAGCGCGGGCTTCCAGGGCTCGACCATTTCTTCGATCAGGCGCTCCGCCGTCTTTACTTCCTTCTCTGAGATGCCGAGGCCTTTCAGGTTGGACCCCGGAAGTTTGAGCTTCTTCGGGTCACGCAGCTCGTCCGCATAACGGAGGAGGTTCAAGAGAAGCACAGAATGGGGCCGGTCATAGAATCGCGGATCGATCTCGTTTGGATCTACAAACGCCAGGATCTCGACCTTCTGGGTCCGATCCGGGCTCGCTCGCTTTAGGTCTCCGTCCTCGAGGACCACATACTTTCCTTCCTTGTACTCGAAACCCCGCACAATCTCGTCTTTCGGGACCTCTTTGCCCGTCCGCTTGTTGACCTTCAGGTAACCGATGGGAGAGAAGTCCCGCCTGTCCAACAGGTCCAGATCGAGCTCGTCGCGCGTCTCGGCCGGGTGGAGCATGATCGGAATGTTGACCAGGCCGAAGCTGATGTGACCTTTCCAGATGCCTTGTGGCATGATAGGATTTTCCCCTGAGGTCATTCGGCACAAACCCACCGCGCGCCCTTGATCGCCTGACCGTTTAGCAGAACGCGTGAAAAGGGGCAAAATCGCGCTGACGGTGCTCGAGGACAAGGTGCGGAGATGATCTGAGGTCGCGCCGGGGAGATGGCGCAAGCAGAGAGCCCAGGCGCCGCGACGGCCAAGATGGGAAACGATACCTCGTTTGACGTCCTGATCATCGGCGGAGGACAAGCGGGCATCCCGTTGGCGTACGCGTTGGCTAAACGGGGAAAACGCGTCGCCCTGGCGGAGCGTAAGCAGCTCGGCGGTTCTTGCGTCAATTTCGGATGCACGCCCACCAAAGCCGTCATCGCCTCGGCAAAAGTCGCGCAGCTTGCGCGACGCGGCTATGAATTCGGCCTCCGTATCCCCTCGCTCCGGGTTGACTTTGGGGCGGTCCTGGAGCGCGCAAAGGCGATCGCAGCGCAGTCGAGGATCGCGCTGCGCGAAGACTTGGCGGATGAGGAGAACCCGACGCTGCTCCTCGCCCACGCTCGGTTCGAAGGGCGGCAGGGAAGTCTGTTCCGGCTGCGGGTAGGGGAGCAGGTCGTGACGGCCAGGCAGGTCATCCTCGACACAGGCACCCGAACCCTCGTGCCGCCGATTCACGGGCTCGAGAGTGTAGATTTCCTCCATGCAAGCAACTGGCTCGATCGGCCGGAGCTGCCTGAGCACCTCGCCATCGTGGGTGGGAGCTTCATCGGTCTCGAAATGGCGCAGTTCTACCGGCGGATGGGGAGCCGGGTGACAGTCGTCGAGGAATCGGCTCAAATTGGCGAGCGCGAGGATCAGGATGTAGCAGAGGCTCTCCAGCACTTCCTCGAAGGTGAAGACATCACGTTTCGGTTGAACGCCCGCGTGACCAGGATCCGGCGGACGGGAAGCATGCTCACGCTGACGCTCGAAGGGAAGGACAGGCCATCCCGGCTTACAGCGTCGCATCTCTTCATGGCGACGGGACGGAAGCCGAATACAGACGACCTGGGGCTCGAGAAGGTTGGCGTCGAAGTCTCAAGGCAGGGGATCGTCAAGACCAACAAGCGGCTTGCAACGAACGTCCGAGGGGTGTGGGCCGCCGGGGACATCCGCGGAGGGCCGATGTTCACGCATACCGCCTGGGACGACTATCGGGTGCTCCTCTCGCAATTGAGCGGCGATCGCTCCCGCACGACCGACCGGATCGTTCCTTACGCGATCTACACGGATCCGCAGCTTGGTCGAGTCGGGATTACGGAAACCGAGGCGCGTAAAGCTCGCCGAAAGATCAAAGTCGGCCGCTTCGAGATGGAGAAGAACGGGAAAGGCAGGGAGATCGGTGAGCCCGGAGGCTTCATCAAAGTGATCGTGGACGCCAGGACGAAGCGCATCCTGGGCGCCGCCGTGCTCGGCGCTGAAGGCGCCGAGCTTGTCCACCTCTACGTCACGCTGATGAACTCAGGCGCCCCCTATACCGCAATTCGCGACGCCATCCATATCCACCCGACGCTGTCCGAGGGAGTCCAGAGCGCAGTGGCCTCACTGGCATGAGCGAAGCCGTGAGTCACCGGCCACCCAGTCAGAGCATTCCGGAGCCGCCGAGAGGCTGGCAGCGGCTCGTGTGGCTCGGCCCAGGTTTTCTCTGGATGGTGTCCGCCGCGGGCTCTGGCGAGCTGCTCTTCACGCCACGGGTAGGAGCACTATACGGCTACGCTCTCCTGTGGGCGCTTCTCGCGGCCGTCACGCTCAAGTGGTTCATCAACCGAGACATCGGACGGTTCACCGTCTGCACCGGAGCTACGGTGCTGGAAGGCTTCAAGGAGCTTCCAGGACCCCGACACTGGGCCGTGTGGATCCCTCGGCGGGATTTGGGGGCCGATTGGATTTTGGTTCATGGTGCTCGGCGTGTTCATTGGTTTTTGGGATACGGTCCTGTCAGATCAGGACGGCTTCGGCCGCCTCTTTGCCGACGGAACGCGCATCC
>JBQTJG010000298.1:0-2607 GCA_052387355.1 Armatimonadota bacterium
CGCCGCAGATATGGCATTTAAACGTTGACATGGTTACCTCCGTTCTCGAAACTCGGCCCACTCGGCCGGATCCGGTTCATACAGTGTAATGATTCTTGTCGTCTCCCAGTCGGCCGCCGATACCTGAATATGCAAAGGGCGCCCAGCGGATGTAAAGCCCAGTAGCTACACGCTCGGCGAATACTTGTCCTCGGCATACTGCTCGATGATCTCAGCTCGCGCGCCCGCGGTGCGGATCTCCTTCTCGCTGATGTTGCGTTCGACCGCGCGCTTGAAGGCGTGCCGGCTGAAGTCGAACTGACCGGCAGCCAACTGCTGCTGGATCCGCGCGAGCGTTTTCATTCCTCCCCACCATCTGTATCGCGACCCATACAGTACGTGATGTCGCGGTTGATGATGAAGTCTAGTTCCTCTTCGGTGATGCCGTACTACTTGTCCAATTTTGTCGTCGATACGCGGCCTGCATGCCCTAGTTCGGCGCTCTAGGCCACCGCGCGCGCCTGGGCGATCTCCCGCCGCCCCACGGGACGCACCTGATGGGGAAACAGCGAAACCACCGTTAGCGTCTGACCGTCGAGCGTCATGAACTCGACCTCATAGCCTCCTGCTGGATGGATTAAAACAACGGTCCCCAGGTCGCCCCGCTTCAGACCGTGTTCCGGTAAATCCTCCGTCAAAACCACCGTGTCCAGTTCTTTAATCATTGTCTGCTCCTCTGAGTGGATAGGCTGTGACAAAACGTGGTACGTCCTGACCGGTCTCAAGAAACCACACCGAACGGGTGCTCGGCGTTCGTCCATACGGCGTGTCTATTGTACCTTCCACGACGTATCGGGTTCCAAAGGGCGTGCTCTCGACCTTGGCGACTTCGTGGTCTGCCGCGTGCCTCAGCAAGGCGGCAGCCAGCGTCCGCCAGGCGTCGGCAGTAAAGCCGAAGCCAAGGAAGAACGCCGCCTTGTGACGGCCGTCCCGATGTGTCGGCGAAAGCAGGTAGCCGGCGATCTTGTCCTCCGAGACTACGGCCGCGTCCACGTTCGGCAGCTTCATTCGTTCTCTTCCGCCTCCCGACCCATGCGGTATTTGATGTCGGATGAAGTCCAGCTCTTCTCCCGTGGAGCCGTAGTGCCGGAGATGCGGAAAGTGGTCCTATGCAAGCTCGAACACGTCCAATGGGACGGTCCTGGCGGGGCGGCCCGCGCCATGGACCAGCAGACGGATGCGCTCGGTGGTCTCGCGCGAGAATACCGCCTCTCTGCAACGCGTACAGACCCGCGCTGGAATATCCTCCACCAACACACGCCGGCCATCCACTTCCAGCACTTCGCTCACGAACTCGTCCCTGGCGGTTTCGCCGCCGCAGACGTGACATTTAACCGTTAACATGGCTACCTCCGTTTTCGAAGCTCGGCCCACTCGGCCGGATCCGGTTCGTACAGTGTAATGATTCTTGTCTCGTCCGAGTTGGACGCCGATACCTGAATATGATCGTTTCAACGATACCCTGGACGCAGACAACGAGCAATTCATTCTCGATGTCCAGTAACAACACGCTATCACATCGTTTCAACGATATGGTTAAGTCAGAATCACTGAAGGTGTCATTGCTAATTCGTCATTCCAGCGCAAGCTGGAATCCAGGCTTTTTACTCTGCTTCTGGATGCCAGCTTTCGCTGGCATGACGGGAACATTAACTGAAACGCACTACTAGGCGAATACTCGTCCTCAGGATACTCTTCGATGATCTCCGCTCGCGCGCCCGCGCTACAAATCTCCTGCTCGCCTATGTTGCGTTCGACCGCGCGCTTGATGGCGTGCCGGCAGAAGTCGAGCCGGCCGGCAGCCAACTGCTGCTGAATCCGGGCGAGCGTTTTCATTCGTGCCCGCCTTCCGCGTCGCGGCCCATGCGGTATTTGATGTCGTAGTTGATGATGAAGTCCAGCTCTTCCTCCGTGAAGCTGTAGTGGCGGGCAAGCATCAAGTCGATTTCGCGGTTGTCGACATGGCAACAGCAAGCGTAAGGAGGAGCAGCCTTGGCGTATCTTCCGCATGAATTCTCCTGCCCAGTAGCCGACGCAGAAATCCGAGCCGTTAGCGACCTCCAGGGTGGCCCGAAGCGCGGGGAGCAGGTCAATCTCGATGTTATCGAAGATGCGGGGCATGATTTCTTATCATAGTACGGGATCCCCATAACGCGGCGTTATCATCCAAGGTGTGCTGGGCTTAGGGGGCAATCCCGTCAGCCCGACCCGATCTAGAACTGTCGAAAAGGGCAGCCGCGCTAAAGGAACTCCGACCCTATGGTCATGCTAGCGTCATGGGTAATGCCGCAAGTCGCTCCAGCGCGTGGCGGTGTAGGCGGACCTCCATGAGCAGAGTGTAGAGCGCATGGGTCGGAATGTCACATCGCTGTGCACAGGGTGCGGCCACCTCCCGAGAGGGAGTAAAATGCCGGGTCAAGGACTGGGCGCCACGCAGTGACAGTCGGCGCAATAGCAACAAAACCGGATCGTGATGGGTAGCCTACCAATGCACTTGACCATGAGATTGCGCTTGCTCCTTATAGCGTGGATATGGATCGGCATCGGCCTCCCGGAGGCTGCTGCCCA
>JBQTJG010000299.1:0-10780 GCA_052387355.1 Armatimonadota bacterium
GCGCGCCTGGGGGCCCCCCTGTTCTCGGCGGCGCTCCGCCGAACACTCCCGTTCTCGCTATTTTAAACGGTGGGGGGCCTCTCGGGCCCCCCTCGACACTCCCCCCAGGATTCGCTTGCGGCGGCAAAGCCGCCGCTCGAACGGAGCTTACTCGGACGCGCTCTCAGCTAGCTCCGGGAACGAGGTTCGGCATGCCTCTGGCGACCGTTCGGCCCTCGAGGGCGAAACCGCCGACGTCACCGTCTTCAGCGACGCCTGGGCGTTCCACCCGACGGAACGACGGCTCTACCTGCTCTCGCTCCTCGGCACGCCTACCGCCGTGCACAACGTGCAGAGTGCATTGAGCGCCGGGATCGGCGTGCGCCTCACCGTCAGCGCGCCCCAGTCCTACGAGCTGCGGCCGGCCACGCGGAGCGTGCGCACGCGCTGGGGCCATCTGCCCTCGGGCGGCGCGCAGGCGCTGTGCGTCGCCGAGATGCCCGACGACCCGCTGCACAAGGATCCGCGCCTCGTGATCGCGCCGAGCGACGAGGCCTTGGCGGACGCGATCTACCGCGACCTCGTCGATGCGCGCGCGCTCATGGGATTCCCCGCGTGGGCCCCCTGGCTCGCGCGCACCCTCGAGAGCGAGAACCTCCTCGTGCGGCTCGCGGGTCCGATGGCCGCCGCCCTCCTCACGCTCACCGAGGCCGAGCTCGACGGCGTCATCCAGCGCGGGCTCGCCGAGGGCCAGCTTCGCTTCCCCGACGCCCCTGACGCCGTCGCGTGAACGCGTGGGCAGCCGGGCGCTCGCACGAACGCGGAGGGCCATGCCTCGGATGCGTTCTCCGGAAGGGCTCGGTGTGGTCCCGGACGAGGCCGTCGCACCGGTCCGTGACGCGTCTGCAAAGGTTGCAGAGCCGTCCCGGCCGCCCCGTCCGCCCGAACGACCGGGGGCGCTCGCGGTACAATCCCGAGGGAGGAGGGTAGCGCGTTGAACGTAGTGCGAGTCATCTTGAACTACAAGGACTACGAGACTCTTCCGCACGACGGGAAGAGGTACGAGATCCATGAGGGAGGGCTGTCCGTGACGCCCGCTCCCAGCCCGCAGCATCAGAGGATCTTGCGGGAATTGTTTCGCATCCTCGACGCCCACGTGAGAAGCCGGGACCTTGGCGAGGTGTTCTTCGCTCCGATCGATGTGATCCTGAGTGACATCTCGATCGTGCAGCCCGACCTCGTCTACCTCGCCACGGACCGACGTCGGCTGGTCAGCTCCCGCGGCATCGAAGGGGCTCCGAGCCTGCTCGTCGAGATCCTGTCCCCGTCGACAGCCCACATCGACCGGCACGCAAAGCTGCAGCTGTACGCGAGCCACGGCGTCCCCGATTACTGGATCGTCGACGGAGAAGCGCGCTCGATCGAGGCGTACTCGCTCACGGATGCGCGTTCCACGCTGGCGGTGCGCGCCGTCGGCGACGAGCGCCTGGCGGCGGCCCCGTTCGCCGACCTCGAGATCCCTCTCGCCGCGCTCTGGGCCTGACGTCGCCGCGCCGCCACAGAAGCCCTTCTAGCCGTCGCCGCGGCGCCCGCGCGTTCCTCGCGTAGCCGCCCTGCACCTCCCGGCCGCACCCTAACCCACCCGACGCCGCGCACTTCGGCGAGCCCTCGCTCGTCGTGAACCCGTTCGCGCCGGGCCTCCCCGCGGCCGTGGTCGCCGTCCCTGACCACGCATGGCCGGCCGTGCTCCACCTCGCCAGGTATCGGGCATCGAGATGAACACCGCACGGAGACTCCATGCCGCTCGAATCCATCGACTCGATCGAGGCGTACCTCGCGCGGTTCGGCGCGGAGCTCGCGGCGCGCGTGAGTGCCGACCATCCGCGGATCGCCGAGCTGCTGCGCCGGCCGTACGCGGCGCAGGCGCACGTGATCACCGCGCTCGCGCGAGGCTTCGCGCGGGGCCGCGGCCTCGTCCTGGTCGGCGAGCAGGGCTCGGGCAAGACCTTGATCGCGGCCGGCCTCCTGCACGTGATGTTCCCCGGCCCGTTCCGGGCGCTCGTCCTCGCGCCCGGGATCGCGATCCGGAAATGGAAACGCGAGTGCGAACGCACGATCCCCGGCGTCCGTGTCACCTATCTCCGGAGCTACAAGGAGTGCGTCGAGTTCGAGCGCACGGCGCCGACGGTCCCGACGGGACGCGAGGTGTATCTCCTCGCGCGCGATCGCGCCAAGCTCAGTTACCGGCGCACGGCCTGCTACCTCACGAGCGAGCGCCGCCCCCACATCGCCCTCTGCCCAGACTGCGGGGCGCCGCAGGAAGTGCCGCGGACGGGCGAGGGCGGCACCGTGCGGATGGTGCCGATCGCGCTCGCGGAACTCCAGCGCGCGCGCTCGCGCTGCGTGCGATGCCAGACGCCGCTCTGGACCGTCGATCCCGCGGGCCCGCGCCGCGTCGCGCCCGCAGACTACATTGGGCGCCGGCTCAGGGGCCGGTGGTCGCTCCTCGTGGCCGACGAAGCCCACGAGCTGAAGGCGGCCGACTCGCTGCAGGGCCACGCGCTCGGTCGTCTCGCGCAGGCGACGGAGCGCACCCTGCTCCTCACGGGGACGTTGACGGGCGGGCAGTCCTCCCACGTCCAGCATCTGCTCGGCCGCATCGCCATGGACCTGCTCGTCGCCGAGGGGATGGGCCTCAAGGATCGCCACCGCTGGGTCGCGGCCTACGGCGTGTCCGAGCGCATCGAAACGACGCTGCCGAACGGCCAGACGCGCAGGGCCCGCCACGAGCGTGCGGGAGTGTCGCCGCGCATCTTCAGCCGCTATCTCCAGTCCTGCACCGCGTTCCTGAACCTGAGCGACCTCGCCGCGAACCTGCCGCCCTACCAGGAGGAGGTGCGCCTGGTCGACATGGATCCGGAGCTGGCGGCGGCGTACACCGAGCTGCGCGACGCGATCCGCCTCGGCATGACCTCCGAGCGCCGCATCTATCGCGGGTGCCTCGGCGCCTTCGTCAACCACGCTGCTCACGTACCTCGAGAGCATAGGCGGGATAAAGGCCCTGGGTGGACGGAACGTCCCTTATCGGCGTTCGGCGGCGCGGCGACCGTCTTCGCTGCCCCCCTCTGTACAGTGGGCCGTCAAGGACCCGAACCTTGCACACTATGTTTATTATACGAGGGCGGGTGTTTACCGGGACCTCATCGTTTTTCCGGCAATGGCGCGTAACGGCTCGATTCATCTGAGCGTTCGCCGCGCGATCGCTCACGACACGAACGCACTTTGGCGACACGAACGGACGCGAAGTCATCGCGATTTTCGAGCCGTTCAACGCAAGTCAACGCAAGAGACCTGTTCAGGCTCACTACGCCAAGGTTCGGCGGCGGCGACGCGAGCAGGACCAAAGTCGACGCACTCACGAACCGCGAGCTCGAGCCGGCTTTACGCAATTCCATGCCTTTCCTGAGGCGCCGGATACGTGCCAAGCCCCGGCTGGCTCTTGGCTCAACGGGGCGCGCGGCGAGAGCGCGGCGTCATGCGGCGGTCTCATCCTTCGCCTGGTACTTGGGCGCAAGCGCATAACTTGTGCTACGGCCACCTTCCGGGCCGCGAACCAGGATGCCGCGTTCGACGAGGGCAAGGATGTCGCGGAACGCGGTGTCCTGCGAGCACGTCGCAAGCTTGGCGTATTTCGAGGTAGTCAGCTTGCCCTCAAAGCCATCAAGCAAGCGGTTGAGCACGAGAGTCTGGCGCTCGTTGAGAGGCACGCCGCGGGCGCTCTCCCAGAACCGCGCCTTGACAAGAACGGCGCCGAGAATGGATTCGGCGCCGTCGATGGCGCGCCCAAGGCACCCGAGAAACCAGTCCATCCATGAGGTGATGTCCATCGTCGCTTTTTGCGTCCGCTCCAGGATGTCGTAGTAGGCCGCGCGCTCTTGCCCGATCTGCGTCGACATGCTGTAGAAGCGCTGGGCACTCTTCTCGGAGCGCGCGAGCGCCATGTCAGCGATCGCGCGTGCAATCCGGCCGTTGCCATCATCGAACGCGTGGATCGTCACAAACCACAGATGGCTCAACCCCGCCTTCATGACTTCGTCGATGTCGGGAGGGCTGTTGAACCAGTCGAGAAACGATTTCATCTCCTCGTCGAGGCGCGCCGCGAGAGGTGCCGTGAAATGCACCCGCTCCTTCCCGACTGGGCCGGAGACTACCTCCATCGGCCCGGTGCTGTCGTCGCGCCAGGCCCCTACCCGGATCTTCCGCATGCCGCTGCGGCCGGTCGGAAACAGCGCCGCGTGCCACGCGAAGAGCCGATCTGCGGCGAGCGGCTGCTCATAGCGGCCGGTGGCATCCAGCATCATCTCCACAACACCCTCGACGTGGCGGTCGGCGGACTTCAGCGCGCCGACGTCCATGCCGAGTCGCCGGGCGATCGACGACCTGACCTGCTCGGCTTCGAGCCTCTCTCCCTCGATCTCGCTGCTCTTGAGGACGTCAGCTGTGAGCGTCCGCAGAACGGCTTCCTGTCGGAGGTCGAATCCCAACGATTCCATGCGGCCGATCAGGCGGCCTTGCCGGTGGCGCACGGCCGCCAGCGGCTCCGCCAGCCGGTCCTTGTCCCATCGGAACCGCGGCCAGTCGTCAAGTTCGTGGATGTACATTCTCCGCTCTATCTGCGGAGATTATAGGGCCGGTTCACCGCACGGTCAACAGTAACCCGCAGAAGTGCGGAGATTAAGCCCGGTAATCTCCGCAGAGCCCTCTTGACAGGCCGTTGTGTAGCCCGTTACGCTACACGATACAAGGAGGTCGGCTTGGCATCACCAGAGGATTCAAGCGAGCGTACCCACCCTGGTCTCTACATCAGGGACCATGTTTTGCCCGCGGGGTTATCTGTCAAGGCAGCCGCCGAGCTCCTCGGTGTCGGGCGCCCCGCGTTGTCGAACCTGTTAAACGGCAAGGCTGCGTTGTCCCCGGAGATGGCCTTGCGGATCGAGAAGGCGTTTGGCGCCAGCCAGACGGGACTTCTCCAGATGCAGGCCAAGTTCGATGAGGCGCAAACCCGCACGCAGGAACAGGGCATCGCCGTGCGCACCTACGTCCCATCCTTTCTCAAGATCACAGCAAGGGACATCGAGCAGTGGGTAAACGGAAATCTTGAAGCCCGCTCGCGGCTGCCTGTGCTCCTCCGGAAACTCATCCATTCAACCGGGCAGGAACTCTCCCTTGTCGATTTCCCCGGCTACGACAACGCCGAGAAGAAGGGATGGGACGGCCGCGTCGACGCCGCTGCGGCCACGCCGTGGATACCTTTCGGGAAATCAGGCTGGGAGTTCGGCTGCAACGCCGATCCCGGGCAGAAAGCGGAAGGCGATTACGCCGCCCGCGTGACCGACATCCCCGCGGCCGAACGGGCAGAGACTCACTTCGTCTTCGTGACACCGAGGAAGTGGAACGGAAAGGACAAGTGGCTCAAGGAAAAGCAAGCGCTTCGCGACTGGACATCCGTCCGGGCGTACGACGCAAGCGACCTGGAGCAGTGGCTCGAGCAGTCGATTCCAGCACAAGGCTGGTTCGCGGAGCAGATGGGATCGCCAAACGCTGGCGCCCACTCCCTGGATCAGCAGTGGCACGCATGGGCGTCAGTAACCGAGCCGGCGCTGCCCACGGAGCTGTTCACGCCTTCGGTGGAAAGGCATAAAGCCAAGATCAAGTCATGGCTTGAAAAGGAGCCGGCGGCGCCGCTGATCGTATGCGCCGATTCCAAGAAGGAAGCGCTCGCATTCCTGAGTTGCCTTTTTGATTTCGACGACTTTGCCGCCGGTGGCTATAAAGATCGCGCCGTCGTTTTCTCTTCACCGGAAACCCTGCGGAAGCTTCTCTCCTCCTCCGCGTTTATTCCGATCGTTTTCGATGAAGACACGGAACGCGAACTTGGCGGATCGCACCGGAAGCTTCATACGATCATCGTCCGCCCGCGAAATACGATCGACGCGACGCCGGAGATGATCACTCTCGATCTCCTCAGCCAGGAGGCATTCCGAACAGCACTTGCGGCTATGAAGATCGACGAACATCAAGCGGATGTTCTCGGCCGCGCGTCCGGACATTCGCCGACAATTCTCCGTCGTCTCCTCTCGGAAAACCCAGCCATCCGGACCCCGCAATGGGCTCAGCAACCGGAAACCGTTCGGCATCTTATCCCGATGATGCTCGTGGGTGCTTGGCATGTTCAGTCGAAATCCGACTGCGATATCCTGTCGATCCTTGCCGGCACGCCATACCCTGAGCTGGACAAGCAGATCGCGAGACTGCGGACCTTCGACGATCCGCCGCTCTGGGCGGTGGGCCAGTTTCGCGGCGTCACTTCGAAACTCGACGCCTTCTTCGCCGTGCACGCCGCCGTTACGGCGAACGACCTCGACGACTTCTTTTTTGCGGCCGAGATGGTGTTGTCGGAGACCGACCCGGCCCTTGAGCTTCCTGATGACAAGCGGGCATTTGCGGCGCTATACGGCAAACAACGGGAGTATTCAGGCGCACTGCGCGAGGGCATCTGTGAAACGCTCGTGCTGCTCGCCGTTCATGGCGATACGCTCTTCAGCGAGCGACTCGGCAATATCCGGTGGAAGGTCGATCTTCTCATCCGGGGGCTCCTGACCCCGCTCGCACCCGATAGACTGCTCTCGCAACAGCACGACTTGCCCTTCTACGCCGAAGCGGCCCCGGAAGAATTCCTCCGCCTGCTCGAGGACGATCTTCAGAAGCCCGAGCCGGAGATCAACGCCCTCATGAAGCCCGCTGACCGTGCTCTTTTTGGTGGCGGCTGTCCGCGCACCGGGCTGCTGTGGGCATTGGAAACCCTCGCCTGGAGACCGGATTACCTGCTTCGGGTTTCCCTGATTCTTGCAAAGCTCGCGGGAAGGAAGATCACGGACAACTGGGCCAACACCCCTGACAACACGCTCAAAGCTATTTACCGCTGGTGGATGCCGCAGACGGCAGCATCGCTTGCCGAGCGGAAGCAGGCCCTGGAGAGTCTGTCGCGCCGCGCCCCTGAAGCGGCGTGGCGGATTTGCATCGATCAGCTCGACCCCGGCTCAACAATCGGGCACAACAACCATCGTCCGCGCTGGCGCAGCGATGCGTCTGGCGCAGGCCAGCCCGACACCGGGCCCGCCAACTACAGCTTCAGGCATACCGCGCTCGACCTTGCTCTTGCTTGGCCTAGTCACAACGCCGCGACCCTCTCCGACCTCGTTGGGATTGTTCACGTCTTGCCTCCGGATGCTCAGAAGAAGGTATGGGACCTCATAGATGCATGGGCAGACACTGAGCAGGACGAAGTTGCGAGGGCCAGCCTTCGCGAACACATCCGCCGCTTTGCGTTCACGCGGCGGGGCACGCGCCGGCGGCTTAATGGCGTTACCACGGACCATGCGCGTCGCGCCTACTCCAGCCTGACGCCTCGAGACGTCGTGATTCGCCATCAGTGGCTTTTCGCAGCACACTGGCTGCAGGAGTCAGTCGAGGAGATCGAAGATGATCGTCTCGATTACAGCAAGCGAGAAGAACGGGTTCGAAACGCAAGGGTGGATGCGCTACGTGAGGTCTGGACGGAGAAGGGCTGTGGCGGCATCCGTGAACTGACGGCAACCAGCGGAGCATCCGGAACGATTGGCTGGCACCTTGCCGAGGGAGTGATCGACGAATCGGACTTCCCCGGATTCTTGGCCCGCTGCCTCGCCGTGGACGATCCTGGGCTTAGAGCTAAGATCGACGATCTGCTGTCAGGCTTCCTCCGAAGGCTTCCGCGTGAAATCCGTCTCGCTACGCTGCGCGCGCAGGCGGGGTCGGTATCGGGAGATCACCTGGCCCGGCTCCTCAAGGCGTCGCCCTTCGAACACGACACATGGGTTCTCGTCGACGAACAAGAGCCGGCAGTACGAGAAGCATACTGGCGCGACGTCTATCCCGGCTGGCTGCATTCGGGATCACCCGACTTGAACGAGGCCGTCGACCGGCTTCTCGAAGCGGGCCGCCCTCGGGCCGCATTCCAGACGGTCCATATGGCCTTCGAGAATGTGGAGACGTCCCGCCTGAAGCGGCTGCTCGAGCATGCGGGAACACGCGGCGCAGAAGCGTCCGGATCTTATCGCCTGGATCCCTATTACATCTCCGAAGCTCTGAGCACAGTCAACGGACGCTCTGGGGTTACGCGCGACGAGATGGCGCGGCTGGAGTTTCTGTTCATTCGCGCACTCGATCGCAGCGAACACGGCATACCGAATCTCGAGCGGCAGCTCGTCGAGTCTCCACGGCTCTTCGTGCAGGTGCTGGCGCTGGCGTTCAAGCGAAGCGATGACGGGGAAGATCCGCCGGAGTGGCGGATCGACAACGAAGAACAGAGGCAGGCCCTCGCCCTGGCGGCGGACACGCTCCTCGACAAGGTCAAACGGATCCCGGGCACGGATGACAACGGAGTGATCAACGCGGCCGATCTCAAGACGTGGGTTACCGAGACGCGCGCGCTGTGCCTGGAACTCGAGCGGGCGGCAATCGGGGATCAGAAGATCGGCCAGGTCCTGTCAGCGGCTCCAGTCGGCGCTGATGGCGTCTGGCCCTGCGAGCCCGTCCGTGAGGTGCTGGAGGACGTGGCTTCTCGGGAGATCGCCATCGGAATCGGGGTTGCCGTCTACAACGCCCGCGGCATGCACCACGTCCAGGACGACGCCGCCGATGAGCGCGCGCTGGCGGAGAAATACCGCGCATGGTCGCGTAAGCTGGCGTTTGCGCATCCGTATGTAGCGACGGTCCTCGAAGAGATCGCCCAGCGCTATGATCGCGAAGCCGAGCGTTGGATTTCAGATGCGGCAGTGAGAAGACGGTTGAGGGGCTGGTAGCAGCTGTTTCGGCTTCGCTGTGGCCTACTCCACAGTCTGCGCTCTTCAGACCGTAGAGCGCCATCGCCGGAGGCCGCCACTGCTCCCCGGCGAGTGTGTCTGTCTCGAAACCATCGGCGGTTCGGGAGGCGAGCGAGGATGAAGGCAGACCCCTTCCAAGTCGGCGACGTGCTCAAGGACCCAAAGCGCTTCATCGTGCCGATCTATCAACGCACGTACGCCTGGACGCGGGAGCGGCAGCTCGAAAAGCTGCTCGATTCGATCGAGGCCAAGGCGCGTGAGCGCCTTTCTGGCGCGAGCCCGGCATACCCGCACTACATGGGCGCGGTGCTTCTCAGTCCACGCGGGAAATTCACCTTCGGATCCATCCCTGTGTTCGACGTCGTCGACGGTCAGCAGCGCTTGACGACATACCAGATCTTCATCGCAGCGCTCCGCGATACGGCCCGATCAATCCCAGATCCAGCTCTCAGCGAGCAGCTGTCGCCGTTTCTTCTCAATATGGATACCCGGCTCATGAAGGAGCCCAAGCTCGAACGGTTCAAGTTGCATGTGTCCCCGTACGATCGCGCCCTTTTCCACGACATCGTTGATCTTGACCGCGATGCGCTCCGAAAGAGCTATCCGGGTGCGTTCTTCAAGAACGGCAAGATCCGTGATTCCGAGGCGCCATTGCCTCTGCGGGCGTGGTGGTACTTCCGCGAGGAGGCCGATGCCTTCACACACGAAGACGGCGCCGCCGAGCGTTCGAGCCGTCTCCGCGCGCTCTCCGCAGCCCTCCTGGAAGACTTCCGCGTCATCGTGATCACCCTCGACGAGACCGACGACGCGCAGGTGATCTTCGAGACGCTGAACAGAGGGTCCCCCGTGATCGTCCCCGCCTCTCGGCTGAGCCTCGTGCTCTCGCGCCTCGACCCGGAAGACCCGAAGACGAAGATCAACCGGCTGATCCAGCGCGCGCAGGGGACGACCGTCGCGGCCGACGAGGGCTACGTCCTGCAGCTCACGAAAGTGCTGCTCACGCAGGCGATGCAAGTCGGCGCCTCGGACATTCACATCGAGCCGGATCAGACGACGGTGCGCGTGCGACTCCGTATCGATGGCGTGCTCACCCAGGTCTACAAGGCCGAACTCGGCGTTCTCGCTGACCGTCATCCAGGGAAACAGCGCGTACTCCTGGAAGACGACGGCGCGGTCAGGGCCGGGATCGGTGACGGGCCGGCCGTTGATCCGGATGACGCCGCTGGTGGGGCGGATGAGCCCGGCGGCCAGCTTGAGCAACGTGGACTTGCCGCAGCCGGAGGGACCGAGCAGGCAGAGGAACTCGCCGCCGCCGATGGTGACATCCACGTCCTCGAGCGCGACGATGTCGCCGCCCTCGACGGCGTAGCGCTTGGTCAGCGCCTGGATCTCGACCATGCGGCCACGGCTACTTCTTCATCTTTTCCCAGCCGGGATAACCGGGGTAGCCCTCCTGGAGCGAGAAATCGGTCACCTCGTCGTACTTCGCGTCCTTCTGGATGATGTCGTTCTTCCGCATCCAGCTGACGAGCGTCTCGATCCAGATCTTGGGCGGCTTCTGGTACTGCCAGCCGCAGTTGTCGTAGGAGTCCTCGATGAGCTTCGGGTCCATCTTGGGGTTGTAGTGCTTGAGGACCTCGACGCCCGTCTTCTTCTCCTTGCGCATGATCTCGACCGCGTCCATGTGGGCCCACACGATCTTCCTGGCGAGGTCGGGGTGCTCTTTCAGGAACTTCCGGTGCATCACGAGGCCGTTCCGGAGCATGTCACTCTGGATCTTCGACTTGTCGATCATGTCGCCGGCGCCGAGGAGGAGCTTCGCCCCCTTGGTCAGCGCGTTGGTGCCGAACGGCTCGAAGGGAAACGCCGCCGCCACG
>JBQTJG010000300.1:0-4725 GCA_052387355.1 Armatimonadota bacterium
TCGTATGGAACACCCTCGGAAAGTGTCCCTGCCCGGGGAACGGTCCCAACCAAATACTTCATTAAGACGCGCACCGCTATCGTGGCAACCTTCACGAAGACCGCAGCCGAGGGGGAGTTGGTGGTCAGCGTTCTAGTGGAGGGCCACCAGGTGCAGCGTCGGACCACGTCGGCTCCCGTCGGGACGATCGTCGTCAATCAGCGGTTCTCCCCGTAACTTGGCTGATGCTGGCGTGACGAAGCCCCCCCGGTGGTATGATCAATCTGAATCAATGTAAGTCCAGAATAATGAAAACTGGAGGAACGGCAACCATGGCAGTGGATTTTCAGGCGGGACTCAGGGACGTGATCGCGGTTGCTTCCGGGATTGCAGACGTCGACGGACAGGTGGGAAGACTCCGCTACCGGGGATATGACATCGCTGATCTTTCAGCAGGAGTCACGTACGAAGAAGTCACCGACCTGCTGTGGACTGGTGAGTTCCCGCGACGCCGTGACCGGGAGCAAATCACTCGGGAGCTGACCGAGCAGCGGAGGGCACCGGAACCCGTGCTGGAGGCCATGCGCCAGTACCCGCGTAGCGCGCATCCTCTCGAGGCGCTGCGTGCCGCCCTCTCGGTGCACGTGATGCACGATCCCGATACCCGCGATCACTCGCCCCAGGCCAACCGCCGCAAGAGCGTCCGGCTCACCGCGCAGATGGCGACCCTGGTCGCGGCCTGGGCGCGGATCCGTGACGGCAAGCCGGTGATCCCGCCGGATCCCGCGCTATCCCATGCGGGCAACTTTCTGTGGATGCTTCGCGGCGAGGCTCCTGATCGCGCAGGCGAAGAGGCGATGAATGCGGTCTTGGTGCTGCACGCTGAGCACGAGCTGAACGCATCGACGTTCGCGGCGCGCCTGGTCGTGGGGACGGTCTCCGACCTCCACTCGGCGGTGATCGCGGCCCTGAGTGCGCTCAAGGGTCCGCGCCACGGCGGAGCCAACGAAGACGTGCTGGCCATGCTCGAAGAGATCGGTACGCCTGAACATGCGGAGTCCTATATCCGCGCGCGCCTCGATACCCGCGCGCGGATGTCGAGAGCTGAGCGCGCCGATCCGAGCAACCGTATCCCGGGATGGGGACACGCGGTCTACAAGGTCCATGATCCACGCGCCGCACGGCTGCGCGACCTCGGACGGCGCGTGGCCGAGCAGACGGGTGGGGTCCGCATCGCCGACGTCGCCGATGTAGTGCATCACGTGATGTCAACCGAAACCGATCTACCGGTGAACGTGGACTTCTTCTCCGCCGTAGTCTACCATGCGCTGGCTATCCCAATCGACCAGTGCACGTCGATCTTCGCGGTCAGCCGCATCGCGGGCTGGTGTGCGCACATCATGGAGCAGTTCGGCGACAACCGGCTAATCCGTCCCCGCGTGCACTACACCGGGCCCCCGCCGCGGGCGTTCGTGCCCATGGAGGCACGGGGCTAGATGGTCGTCTGGATCGACGACGACGCGTACCTCACGGCGCGCGAGACCTCCGACCTGTTGGGGATCAAGCCGCAGACCCTGTATGCCTACGTGAGCCGGGGGCTCCTGCGAAGTTTCCGCCAGGGGATCCGCCGCCAGCGGCTCTATCTGCGTCGAGAGGTCGAGGCGCTGCTGCGGCTCGCCCCCGGACGCGGCGGACGGCGCCTCTACGCGCCGCTTCCTCACGCTGAAGAGTGGATCGGAGACAGGTAGCCGCGGTCCCTGGCGGCCCTGCGAGACGCCGACCCCCCTGCCGCGCCATGGCCGCTCGACGTACACAGAAAAGTCGGCAACATGATCGTAGGCCTTGCGTGGATTGAAGGAGTTCAGACTGGCCAGCCCACAATCTCGCCGTTCGTCTCGGCGACAACGACCGGATGCCGGGGGCCGCGCGCAGCGAGCCATTGACGACGCTCGCTGGGGGTGCGCATCTCAGTCTCGAGGGTGGCAATCCGATCCTCAATACCTTGGTTGTAAATGGTGCAGATCGCAGTCGCGTCCGCCTCGGTCGCCGGCCGGATCAACAGATCGTCCATAGGTCGCGCGCCTCGATTAGGGTCCACCAATGGGCGCCGGGCAGCAGACGCGCGCCCCGATCAATCGTCCACCGATGGATGGTCGTTCGGTCGCTGTCCCCGGCTCCCTGCTGCGCGTATTGCGGGCAGGGATGCGCGATGCGTTGGGCCAACCCAGACTGTGTGACGTACCGGCGACTCGGCCGCACGGGTCTGAAGGTCTCCGCTGTTGGCCTGGGGTGCGGCAACTTCGGAGGGATCGGCAGCGCGCCCGCGCTCTTTGGCCGAGGCGAGAGCGAAGAGGCAGCGCATGCGATCATGGATGCGGCCTGGGAGATGGGGATCACCTTCTTCGACACCGCCGATGCCTACGGCGGCGGGCGGAGCGAGTCCTACATCGGAAGCTGGCTGGGGGCCAGGGGGGCCCGCGTTCGAGATCAGTTGGTGCTGAGCTCCAAAGTCTTCCAAGCGGTTGGAGATGGCCCAAATGACCGGGGGCTCTCTCGCCGCCATGTCATGGGCCAGATCGACGCCAGCCTCGGCCGCCTGGGAACAGACCACCTCGACCTGTACCTCATTCACGCACCGGACCCGGAGACGCCACTCGAGGAAACCCTGCGCACCTTCGACGACCTGGTTCATCAAGGCAAGGTGCGGTATACCGGTGCATCCAACATGCCCGCCTGGCTGATGACGAAGGCGCTGTGGATCAGCGACAAGCGTGGCCTACATCGCTTTGAGTCGGTGCAGAACTCGTACAGCCTGCTTGAGCGCGCGGACGAGCAGGAGATATTTCCTCTGTGCGCTGATCAAGGGTTGGGCTACACGCCCTATAGCCCACTGGCCGGCGGCTGGCTCACAGGCAAGTATCAGACACGCGGCGAGTACCCGACGGGTTCGCGCATGACGCTGCGGCCCGAGCCCTACGCGGTGTTTGAGAAACCGGAGACCTTTGCGGCGCTTGACCGCCTTCGCGCTGAGGCCGAGCGCCGCGGCGTGAGCATGGCGGGGCTCGCGCTGGCGTGGGTGATGTCGCATCCACTGGTCACAGCGCCCATTCTCGGGCCGCGCCGACCAGAGCACCTGCAGCCTGCGCGGGAGGCGATGGCGCTCAAGCTCAGGGAGCACGAGCGGGAGTCGATCGCCAGTTTCTTCGCCTGAGAGCATGACCTCTCAATCTGGGAGGAGTCCGTCTACGCTATGCCTAGCCCGCTTCCTTCCTGAAGGCCAGCAATTCACTACACTGCTCTAGACTCATTCCGTCAATAGCCTGCAATTGATAGTCTAGTGATTGCAGAAAGCCACAGCATTCTTGGTGGATCTCCATTCCATGAGTTGCCAGGAAGAGGGTCGGACGCGACTTTGCAAGTACGGATTTCGCACCCGAAAGAGCCAACATTTCTGCGCCTTCGATGTCCATCTTAATGTAGTCCGGTAACGGCAATTCCCCCCTGCCAACGAGTTCATCCAAAGCAACTGTCTTAACCTTGACTTTGCCACTCGGCGAGATTCGCCCCATTGAAGAATTAGGGCCTTCGTCAAAGAGAGCCTCTCCGGACCTGTCTAACACTGCGGCTTCGAGAACTGTCACATTTTCGATACTGTTCCACCGCAGATGCTCTTTCAGGTAGCGCAGATTGCTTGGCAGGGGTTCGAATGCGAAGACCTTTCCGCTGGGCCCAACGAGCACTGATGCCAATAGTGTGTAGAAGCCGACGTGCGTGCCTATGTCAAAAACGACAGTGCCTTCGTTGACAGTTCTCTCGAAGACACTGCGTTTGTGAAACTCATAACTTCCTAACCAGTACCCGTGATTACCCGACCCGACAATCCATTTCCTACCTTTCAACTTGCCTTGCATGATTGGGACGACGGTTTGCGCAGGAATAAGCCTTAGGGGGAGGCGCAGCATCTTCCCTAAGAGCGTCTTGTCGGAAATTCCTGATAGATTCAGAGGACCTTCATCTCCAAGTCAGCGTCCGTGCTGAGCATACAAAGCATCGAGGGAAGGCTCGCGCCTCCCCTCGACGGTACTCCCGGCAGCGACCTACTCTCCCACGCCGTTACCAGCGCAGTACCATCGGCCCTGGAGGGCTTTACTGCCGTGTTCGGAATGGGAACGGGTGTGGCCCCTCCGGCATCACCACCGGGAATGGTAATGCACAGCCGATAACGCTATGGATAATTGCCGGACCGGGTCTGAGAGTCGGACTACTGCACAACACCGTTGGCTTTCGATCAACGGCCCTCAGACCGGTCACATCGTTCCGTGCAGGCTCTATATAGCCACCCCTAGAGCAGGAACAAGCCCTCGTCCTATTAGTACCGCTAGGCTGAGCCTCTCGGCCTTACACCTGCGGCCTATCAACCTGGTGGTCTCCCAGGGGACTTACCCGGTTACCCGGTGGGTGACCTCATCTTGGGGTGGGTTTCGCGCTTAGATGCTTTCAGCGCTTATCCCGTCCGGACATAGATACCCGGCACGTGCCCTTGGCAGGACAACCGGTACACCAGAGGTCCGTTCACTCCGGTCCTCTCGTACTAGGAGCAACTCCCCTCAAGTCACCTGCGCCCACAGTGGATAGGGACCGAACTGTCTCACGACGTTCTGAACCCAGCTCACGTACCGCTTTAATGGGCGAACAGCCCAACCCTTGGGACCTACTGCAGCCCCAGGATGCGATGAGCCGACATCG